>JBOFGX010000001.1:0-14495 GCA_051649345.1 Leadbetterella sp.
CTCCCCAGCTCCAGTCACTAGCGGCAACATCGCTATAATAGGCCGTTTCTGTAAACGTGCCGTCACCGTTATTTACTTGCAGCGAATTCTGCATAAACTGGTTATAAAAGCCCTTATCTTTCTTGAGCTTGTAGATATAGTGATTATCAAAAGAGGTGGTTGATTTCAAACGTTTTTCGTCTCTTGGTAACATATCTGTTACAAATATTTCTTGATACCCATCATTGTTAACATCTCCTACATCTGCACCCATGGATGCTAAACTTGTATGCCCAATACGTTCTTCTAATTCTTCTTTAAACGTTCCATTCTTTTGATTGATATACATATAATCCTTCTCAAAAAAGTCATTGGATATATATAAGTCGGGATAATGATCATTATTGAAATCACTCACGGTTACACCCAATCCAAATCCAATCAAGCTACCGTAAATTCCAGAGGTTTTACTAACGTCTACAAACTTACCGTTTTCGTTACGAAGTAATTTATCACCCCCTCCTTTTAGAAAATCTCTTACTGGCCAGTCTTCGGCTCTTAGATCTCTGTTATTGTCATAATTAAGGGTATTAACTGGTATAAAACTATTGTTGAGAATATAGCAGTCCAAGTCCCCGTCTTTATCGTAGTCAAAAAATGCGGCGTGTGTAGTATAGCCTTTTTCATCAAGACCAAATTCTTTTGCTTTCTCGGTAAAAGATAGATCCTTGTTGTTGATAAATAAGGCATTAGACTCCTTGTCCTCCCACTTTTTTATACCCGCGTTACAAATATATATGTCTAGCCAGCCATCTTCGTTAATATCTACCATGACAACACCTGTATTCCATTTACCCGCTTGTTCTATGCCTGCCTTCTTAGAGATATCTTCAAATTTAAAATTCCCTTTGTTTAAAAACAGTTTGTTGGTGCCCATGTTGGAAGTCATCAAAACATCTTGTAGACCATCATTATTGATGTCTCCAATGGCCACGCCTCCTCCATTGTAAAAATTACGGTAATTGAAAATATTGAAATCAGCTGAGTTATCTACTTTGTTTTGAAAAGCTATGCCCGAGTCTTTGACTTCTTGGAAAATGCCTTCCTTTAGCGTCTTTTTGCAAGACCAAAATCCGAAAATTAGAATGATATACGCTGAATATTTTATCACGAATACGAATTGAAACTTTAAAAAATAAACCTGCTTTACATTGATAAAAAAACATCCATAATATAGTACTTATTCTTAATTGCCCTTCAGGCGGATCTACTTTTTTTCGAAAAAAAGTAGACAAAAAAACATTCAGTATTTAATGACCCTCTTGAAAAAATAAGGCTCTTATTATTTTAGAACCTTAGTAAATTCATTTTTTCAAACGGGCTAAATCCTGATTATTAGGAATTTTATTTTGTTCATTTGCCAAAGAAATCCCATATCAATCAAAAGAGAAACATTAAATTATACAAAGGACATATTCTATTGTTTGCTCCACTTAGGCTTTTTCCATAAAAACCAACCCTTGATTGGATACGTGGCATCATTGGTTGAGAACGGAGATTTGACCTTACCGCTTACCTCAGCCCAAAGCCTTTCTTTGTTTACTTCTTTTAGTATTATTTCTCCTTCATAAAAAACATACCCTTCGCCTTTATCCTGGATTTTTTCATCCATTTTACCAATCAAAAACGAAACATCTCCTATTTGAGAAGCACCTCCAGAAAAATTGATTTTTAGGGGCAGTTCTTGAGTAAAATTAGGTTTATCAAGGGCAAAAATCACATTGCCCATTTTGCTATTTTTAAAACTCAACTTTAGACCCTGTTTATCAATAGAACCTCCCACATCAAACGTACTGTTGGTAGTATAGAAGTCTTTTCCATTGATCTCCATAGAAATAAAGGCTTGCTCATTTTTTAGCGTTTTTTCTACATAATTTATATCATTTGACTGATGTCTACATGAAAAAAAAGCAAGAGAAAAAAGAAAAAAGAATTTTAGCGTTGTATGCATGTTTGGGAATAAAATAAAAAGATAATTACAATAAACAAAAAAGGCTGTCTAACATGTGTTAGACAACCTTTTTCAAGAAGAATTACTTTTAGTTTGCTAAATTGGGATTTCCAACAATTGCAGATGAAGGAATTGTGAACAATAAAGTACTCGCATCTTTCTTAACAACTCCCGTTCCATCCAAATATTTACCAAAACGAACCTCAACAGTACGCTTTCCACCTTCCCAGTATAATTCACGTCCAATTTCATCAAACATCGCATTCTCTGTAAGAGCTGTTAAAGGACTTGCTCCACGTATTGTACGAATAGAATTTACAGTAGTTAATGCACCTGCTGCATTTCCGCCACGCAACTGAGCTTCTGCTTTCATTAAAACAGCCTCTGAATACCTTGCAAGAATATATTTACCTGCTGTTGCTGGGTGATACTTAATTACTCTAATTCCTTTATCCGTTGCTGCTCCTGCTAAAGGAACATCTCTTGTAAATGCTAACGGCTTGTTTGTTCTAGAATCAATAATGTTTTTACCTTTATCATCAATTTGTTGCCCAATCAAGAAACCATATCCAATACCTGAAAACTCCTTCCCATCCCCTTTAGCTGGAACCCCTCTGCGTTTATCTGCCGCATCAAACTTATCATAAAAATCAGCTAAGGTAGTAAAACCATTCCACCCCGATGGATTCTGACCATAATGTAAGGTCATAAACCATCTGTTTTGAGGAGACCCTTCCAGAGTAACAAAAATAGGCTCAGATTCACTTTTAGTTGTGAAAATATTGAAATAGTCAGGATCTATTTTATACCCATCCGCTGTAATAGCATCTGCATAAGCTATAGCTTTATCCATATCCTCCTTAGCATGCGTGTAGGGCCCTTCTGGTTTAGCTGCCTTATAAACGGCCTTATTCAAATGCATTTTCGCTAACAAAAAGTTTACAAATGCTTTGTTAACCACCCCATTGGTTGCAGAAGGTCCTGCTTTAGCAACGATAGGAAGTGCTTCTGTCAGATCTTTAACGATAAAGTCAAATGCCTCAGAACGAGATAATACCTTAGGTAGGTCTTTAGGTCCTTGGGTTACCTCTCTAAAAGGAACTTTTCCCCAATAGTCCATTACGTGCATCATATGGTATGCTCTTAATGCTTGGGCTTGTGCTTTTTGCAAAGGAGAAGGATTGGATGCAATTAAATCCGTAGCATTATATACTCTTTGATTCAAAGCATTCCAAGCATTTTTGATCCATGAGTGATTGGCATCCCAAGTATGTTGGTCTAAAGTACGCCAAACCCCATTGTCACCCCAGTCAACTCCACGTGTAGGTGGTATCATTTCTGCAGAAGTATGTTGTCCTAGCGAATAAATACCCGCTTGATCCGTATATGTATCCAATGCCTTGTAGGCTGATACTAGCATTTCATCAGGTTTGCCTGGCTGCCAAGCACCTGACGCACTTCTTACTACTGAATCTTTTTCTTCAACAGTCAAGTCCGTACATGATCCCGCAAAAAGAACCGTAGAAGCAAGAATTGATTTTAAAAATATGTTATTCGATTTCATTTTTGATCAAAATTTAAAAGTATTAAAACGAGAAGTTTGCACCAAATGTCCAAGTTCTAGCACGGGGATACGCAGAATAATCAATACCAAATGATGGAATATCATTTAAAGTTTTATTTGTACTAACTTCTGGATCCTGACCCGTGTAATTGGTAAAAGTCAACAAGTTTTGACCGGTAACGAAGACGCGAATATTCGAAATATTTTTATTTTTCACTGGAACTCTATATCCCAAATTTAAATTCTGAAGACGTACAAAGTCTCCTTTTTCTAAGAAACGAGTAGATACATCTGGGGCATTTAGAGGCCCTTCTTTTAAATCCACTACATTACGTGTCACATTTCTACCATTAGCTAAGGATCCTTTTGTAAAGAAGGCATTGGCTGTATTAGAGTAGATATAATTCCCAAATACTCCATTAAAGAATATACTAACATCAAAATTACCATAACGGAAATTATTCGTTAGACCTCCTGTCATAGTTGGAAGAGGACTTTTACCATCTAAAAACTGTTGAAAATCACCTGCTGGATATAACGTGTTACCCTCAGCATCGTATCCACCAAACTCTCTCAAATAATAAGCAAATAGTGGTTGACCTGCTTCAAGCTGTTGAGCAAATGCTCCTGATAATCCTTGTCCATTGATACCTCCTGTCTGATAGGATCCTTCAAGCGATTTAATTTCGTTTTTATTAAACGCAGTATTTAGTAGTACCTCCCAACCAAACTTCTTTTTATCAACAGCAGAGTATACGAATGAGAATTCAACCCCTCTATTCTGAATATCTGAATCAAGATTGCTCCAAACAAATGGCTGAGGTGCTGGTTGAACAGACTCGAAATAGAATAACAAGTCTTTCGTATGCTTATCATAGAAATCAATACTACCTGTCAATTTATTCTTTAAGATACCAAAATCTATTGCAATATTGGTAGAAGTAGTAGTTTCCCATTTCAACTCCGGATTATTAAAGGCTACTGCATTTAATCCTCCTCCTGTAACATTAGTACCCGCATTATCAACAGAATAATTACCATATCTCTCTCTTTGAGAATATCTATTGTGAGGGATTGCCTGATTACCCGTAAGACCATATCCAACACGCAATGCTAAATCAGAAAAGATACTTCTTGGGACAAATTTTTCTTCTATCAGCTTATATTTAGCTGCAAATGATGGGAAGTATCCATATTTATTATCTCCACCAAAACGAGAAGAACCATCCACACGCAATGTACCTGTTAGTAGAATTTTAGAATTTTTACCCATTCCTAAATTTACCCTTCCGTAGTAGGATTGTAACTCGTCAAACTCAGATGAGGAATTTGGAGAGATTGAACTACCCACGGTATTCTGCCTAGATGAAGCTGTATTGTTTATCATCAAATCCAAATCCGAAGTGTTGAAATTTGCAAGACTAAAATTCTTTGATGAAGAAGAGAAACTCTGATATGAATAACCTAGCAAACCACTAAAATTAGTATTTCCAAAAGACTTGTCATATGTAAAATAATTTTCCCAAAGATTATTATTTACATCCACATCTCTAAAATAGGCTCTACCTACATTTTGGATACCTGTAACTACTAAATCTCTAGAGTAAGCTGCCTTTCTTTCTGAAAGAGATTTATCAAAGCCCAAAACCGTTTTGAATTTAAATCCTTTTACAAACTCATATTCTGCACTAATATTACCCAAAGCTCTAAGCGTATTTGTATTATCTTTTGATAGATTTACAAATGCTAATGGATTAGGCTCTGTGTTACCGGGTTGATTAAATACCTGTCTTCCATCTACGGTATTATAAATCGGTTGAGTAGGGTTAAACTTTAAAATAGATGCCAATAAGTCCCCTTCAAATCCTGAATTCTCTGAAATTGGCACACCTTGATCTAAAGTATTAGAAACATTTATACTTGTTAAAATATTAAGCTTATTATTTATAAACTTTTTTCCTCCACTGAATCCTCCACTGTATCTTTTGATTGATGAATTTAGAATTATACCCTCTTGGTCTAAGTATCCAAAGGACATTCTGTAGTTACTTGTCTCATCTCCTCCACCAAAAGATAAATTATGTTGCTGAGTCATACCCGTACGGAATAACTCATCTTGATAATCAACATTGGCTCCTTTATTGGCAGAAGGATTGGCTCTAGCAAATTCCTCTGCTGAAAGCAAATCATATTTCTGCGTAATCGTACTTGCACCTACCGATACTCCATAATTAAGAGATCCTTTACCCTTCCCTTTTTTTGTAGTAATCAATACCACTCCATTAGCTCCTCTAGAACCATATATCGCGGTGGCAGAGGCATCTTTCAAGATATCCATGCTAGCAATATCATCTGGATTTAAGAAATTAAGAGGATTACGTGCAGCCTGACGACCAATACCTGAAACATCACCTGCTCCAGAAGTATTATCACCACTCAATGGCACACCATCAATTACGAATAGAGGGTTATTGCCTCCAAACACGGATGACGTACCACGGATACGCACATTGATACCACCACCCGGCTCACCCGATGATTGTGTAATCTGTACCCCAGCGACACGTCCTTGCATTAATTGCTCTGGAGAAGTAACAACCCCTTTTTGGAAATCTTTTGCAGCAATAGCATTAACAGCTCCCGTTGCATCTTTCTTCTTAACTGTACCATATCCCACAACGACAACCTCTTCTAAAAGTTTCTCGTCATCAGACAATGTTACATCAATAGTAGAGCGACTGTTGACAGTCACCTCTTGCGTGGTCAACCCAACAAAACTAAAAACTAAGGTTGCAGTAGATGACACTCCATCTAATTTGTAATTACCGTTACCGTCTGTAACTGTTGCTTTGCTAGCGTTTTTAACTTGTACAGTTACGCCCGGAATACCCATAGCTTCATTGTCCATAACACGTCCAGCGATGGAAATACTTTGAGCAAATGAAAATGAGACAAAAAATAAACTAAAAAGAGACATCAAAGCAATGGATCTACCAAGATGCTTCGACACATGCACCGCATGAGAGCGGTACAAACGGAGGCGTTTGTTAATCATAGGTTTTAAAATTTATAATTGTTAAAATATTTGCTATTATGGCTTTGTTTAATTAAAATTGTTATAATACTACAAACAATTGAACAAAACCAAGACAACGTTGTAAAGCTACAAAATAATAACTTTAAAGTGCAAAATAATATTGGTAAAATTTTCGAAGTTTTTGAAAATATAGTACCAATTTCTTCAAATATGTAAATTTTATTCGTCCCTCTTTTTTTTCTATTTTATTCATATCTATTTGTTATTTAAGTGGTTATATAAATAGGTTCTTACCTGACACTTAGTTTCAACTTTGAATAGTTCATTTTATGTAAATTCTAATTTTTTTGTTTTTGCAATGATCCCGTTTTCAAAATGAGTTTCAACCTCAGCAATATCTACTAAAATCTGTTTTTATCCGGCAATGCATGTTAACAATCCCCAGATTTTAGCAATTATATAGTATATTTGAAGCAAATCAATTCGTACTTTTCTGTGTTTGAATGAGCCTAGATTTTAAACAATTAAAAAATACCCTCGAAGGAGAGTTTTTAGACGACAACACTACCAAGATTTTATATGCAACCGATGCTTCTGCTTATCGAGAGTTTCCTCATGCGGTCGCATTCCCTAAATCGGATTCCGATATCCAGAAACTTATTGCATTCGCTACTCAACAGAAAGTAACCCTTATCCCAAGAACGGCTGGGACGTCCTTGGCTGGGCAGGTGGTGGGCAAAGGAATCATCGTAGATGTATCACGTACGTATACACAGATTCTAGAAATCAATAAGAATGAAAATTGGGTAAGACTTCAACCCGGTGTAGTTAGGGACGAGCTTAATATGGAGCTCAAAAAACAAGGTTTGTTTTTCGGCCCCGAAACCTCCACGGCCAACCGTGCAATGGTAGGTGGTATGGTGGGCAACAATAGCTGTGGATCCAATTCTGTGATTTATGGAAGCACAAGGGATCATTTGTTAGAAGTACAAGGATTTTTGAGTGATGGATCTTTCGCAAAATTTGAGAACCTATCCAAGACAGAATTTTGGGATAAAATCAGTTCTCTAAAGACTAAGAACTCTTTGAGCTTAGAAGATAAAATTTATCTTTATACAGCCGAGAAACTAATTAATCCCGAAGTTCAAGGCGAAATCCGAGAACAATTTCCAAAACGAACTATCAATCGGAGAAATACAGGATATGCCATAGATGAGCTTTTAGAAACGTCGATATTCTCGAATAATACAGAAGTGCCGTTTAACTTTTGTAAACTGATTGCTGGATCTGAAGGCACTCTCATGTTTATTACAGAGATGAAACTCCATGTTGACCCACTACCTCCCAAATTTCAAGGGGTACTGGCCGTCCACTGTGAAACCATCGATCAGTCTCTCCGTGCTAATCTTATTGCATTGAAATACAAACCCAGTGCTGTAGAATTGATGGATCATTATATATTGGAATGTACCAAAGCCAATAAAGAACAAATGGCCAATCGGTTTTTCGTTCAAGGTGATCCTGGAGCTTTGCTTTGTGTAGAGATCTCCCGGGAAGATAAAGGAGAAGTAGAACGGTTGGCAGCCGAGTTGGAACAAGAAATCCGAAAAGCAGGGTTGGGATATCATTTTCCTTTACTTTTTGGTGATGATATTAAAAAAGTCTGGACGCTTCGCAAAGCAGGGCTAGGGCTATTATCCAATTTACCAGGTGACGAAAAAGCTGTTGCTGTAATTGAGGATACCGCTGTAGATGTCAATGACCTACCTGATTTTATTCGAGAGTTTAATGAAATTTTGGCTGAAAACAATATGTACTCAGTCCATTATGCACATGCGGGTTCGGGAGAATTACACCTTCGTCCTATTATCAATCTTAAAACACATGAAGGTAAGGGGCAGTTTAGATTGATAGCAGAGCAAATTTCTACTCTTGTAAAAAAATACAAAGGCTCTCTGTCTGGTGAGCATGGGGATGGAAGACTTAGAGGAGAATTTATAAAGGAGCAGATAGGAGAAAAAAATTATGCTCTTATCAAAGAACTAAAAGCTGTTTGGGATCCCAATAGTATCTTCAATGCCAATAAAATCGTGGATACTCCTCCGATGGATGAGTTTTTGCGATACAGTCCTGGTCAAAAAACACCCGTTTTTGATACGGTATTTCGATATAAGAACCAAGATGTATTGCAGCATGCAGAGCAATGCAATGGCTCAGGGGATTGTAGAAAATCACATTTGAGTGGAGGTACCATGTGCCCAAGTTATATGGCTACCAAAAGCGAAAAAGATACAACGCGTGCAAGAGCGAACATACTGAGAGAGACACTAACACAATCCGATAAACTTAATCGCTTTGATTCGGAAGAGATAAAATCTGTAATGGATTTATGTTTGGCCTGCAAAGCTTGCAAAACAGAATGTCCCTCCAATGTAGACATGGCAAAGCTCAAGATGGAATTTATGCACCAATACTACAAAGCAAACGGGGTTCCCGTGCGATCCAAAATGATTGGTCATTTCTCTACATTATCGAAAATCGCATCCTACGTGCCTTGGGGCTATAATTTTGTATACAAAAACGCGGGACTTCGTAGGTTGGCAAATAAAATTGTAGGCTTTCACCCAGATCGTACGATTCCGCTTTTGGACAAACAAACTCTCACGTCTTGGTTGAGTAAAAACCAAAATGCAAGTAAAAAGAATGCGGGTAAAAAAGTCTATCTCTTTGTAGATGAGTTTACTGATTATAATGATGTACAAATAGGTATTACAGGATACAAGCTTCTTGAAACTCTGGGTTATCATGTTCAAATCGTCGACCACAAACCATCGGGCAGAGCGTTTCTATCAAAAGGAATGCTAGAAGAAGCCAAAAAATTGGCCAATGCCAATGTAATGACTTTTAAAGATCTAATCTCTGAGAATACCCCATTACTTGGAATTGAACCAAGTGCCATTCTTACTTTTCGAGATGAATATCCAGAACTAGTCGATGAAGATCTAGCTGTAGTTGCCGAAAACTTAGCCAAAAACGTAAAAATGATAGATGAGTTTATCGCACATGAGATTGATCAGAAAAGGCTCGATAAATCGATTTTTACAGAAGAAAAACGGCTTATAAAACTACATGGTCATTGCCAACAAAAGGCTGTTGGGTCCATGGTGCCTACAAAAAAAATGTTATCTCTGCCAGCTAACTATGAAGTTCAGCTTATCCCAAGCGGATGTTGTGGGATGGCGGGTTCATTTGGATATGAAACAGAACATTACGATATTTCGATGAAAATAGGAGAATTGGTACTTTTTCCTACGATTCGCCAGCAAGCAGACAATGTTATCATCGCTGCACCAGGTACGAGTTGTAGGCATCAAATACACGATGGCACCGGTAGACATGCTCAACATCCTGTAGAAATCCTGTGGAACGCCTTGAAAATAAATAACTAAACCTGAGCCTCATAGCTACATGAGTATACTCAAAAAACTGGCAGGAGATGCCGTATGGTATGGACTTTCTAGTATTCTAGGTAGATTTCTCAACTGGGGTCTAGTTGTATTACATACACGTGTTTTTACCCAACAAGAATCTTTAGCCGAAAACGCTCAGATTTACACTTGGGTGATGCTATTTCAAATCATTTTTTCTTTTGGGATGGAAACAGCCTTCTTCCGATTTGGGAGTAAAAAAGAAAGCCAAAATAAAACCTTCAATCAGATCCTTTCTTTCATTCTTGTTTATGGAGGGTCATTATGTGCTTTGATCGTACTATTCTCCTCTCAAATTGCTGGATTTATGGAATTCAGTGGAGCCAAAAATCTCATTCAAATGATGGCAGTCATTTTGTATGTGGATACGATTGCGGCAATAGCCTACGTAAAAATGAGAGCTAATAACCAAGCCAAGAAGTTTGCATTTACCAAACTTGCCGCCATCGGAATCAATATCGGTTTGAATCTATTCTATTTCGGATATTGTCACGCCGCAATTATAGAAGGTCCTCAGAATTCTAGTTTTCAATTTGCTGGTTCTATTTACGATATTTCAAAAGGACCCGATTACATTATTTGGGCCAATTATGTGGCCAGTGTGTTGACTTTACTCATGGTTTGGAAAGAATTTGTAGGTTATAGATTTACTTTGGTTTGGAACACAATAAAATCCATCCTCGTTTATGCCTATCCCCTCATGATTATGGGCTTGGCAGGTGCCATAAACTTAGCTGCTGATAGACTTCTACTTCGCGAGTTTTTACCCTCCAATTTTTATCCCAGTCTTACTTCCGATCAAGCGTTTTCGATATATGCTCAAGTATATAAATTATCAATTTTTATGACCTTGGTCGTCCAAGCATACCGATACGCTGCAGATCCTTTGTTTTTTTCTAAAATGGGGCATAAAAACTCTCCAGAGTTACTGGCATTTAGTACCGAATGGTTTACGATTGCCTGCGTATTTCTATGGGTGGGTGTAAGTCTTAATCTCGATTGGATACAATTACTTATTGGTGAAAATTATAGAATGGCTATTTTTATAGTTCCTCTTTTATTATTAGCCAATTTGTTTATTGGGGTGTATGGTAACCTATCCATGTGGTACAAAATCACCGATAAAACCCAATATGGATCCTACATAACCATTGGCTCCATGATTTTTACGGTACTTGCTAACATGATTTTAATTCCTAAAATGGGCTTTTTAGCCTCCGCTTGGGTATTTGTGATTTCCTCTTTTGGAATGGTGGCAGCATGTTATGTTTTAGGTCAAAAACACTATAAAGTCAACTATGACATAAAAAGTCTAGGAGCCTATATTTTGGGGGCGGGTATTATTATTGGAATCGTATCTACTCGTCAATTCCAGGCTCTTTGGGCCAATATACTCTTTAAAAATATCGTCTTCGGGCTCTACCTAGCCGCTGTCTTATGGCACCAAGTTAAAATTAAAAAAGTCGATTTTGGGAAGAAGTTTTAGGTTTAGATAACTGAAGTCTATAGTCATAAGTCTTTAGTAAATAGTCTTTTATGTATTGGTTGATAGTAGATCCCTGTCAGCTTGAGCGGAGTCGAGAGCATTTACTTTTTTCCCAATAATTTATATGTTGGTTGGCGTAGTTTTGGATGGCAGGTGAGAGATGGCTGATGATAGATGGCTAATGATAGATGATAGATGGCTGTCAATGCCTAAATATTGCTCCTAATTCTTTACAACACTTTGGAGTTCACCAATTACTTACATTTTATTTCAAAGAACTTTATTCGGATCAAAAATCCAAAAAACAAGCTATCAAATTTCCTATACTAAAAGGTAAGAATTCCAGTCTAGGCTTTTTAACTTATTTCAAAGAACTTTATTTGGATCAAAAATCCTAAAAACAGGCTATCAATTTTCCTCTACTAAAAGATAGGAATTCCAGTTTTAGCAGATTTAATATGGATCTCAGCATTTTTATATAAGTCTAACTTAGATATTTCATTTTTAATTTTAATATTCCACTTAAGCTGCTCATTTCCATTGCTATCTTGCAAAACCTCATAATCATACTGCTCCTGAAGCTTTCTTAATTCTAAACTAAAATTTTCATACTCGAAATGAAGTTGGTCTTGAGTGATAGCTTTTGAATAGGAATTAATTTTTTCTCTGAGTTTTCTTGCAATAAGCTCTGAAATATCAAAATGAAGTTGTTCATGCTCTAGAATTTCTTTTGAAAAAGAACTGGGTTCAAACCATGACTCTTTTTTACTAAAATAAGCAAAAATTTGAATGTTGTTTACTTTTCCATCCCAAATGAATCTGAAATTCTTTCTAGGATCCATCCAAATACCTGATGCACAAGCAGCTACTACATCATTAATTTTCTTAAACTCTAATGGTTTAACTTCAGCTTTAAAATCATTAAACTCTAATTTTGAATGTTCCTGCCAAACTATTATATCTATATCATCTCTGAAATGATTTCCCTTTTTGGTTGTTATACATGAAACTGTTGTTATTAAAAAAATAAAAGTAAATATTTTTATTATCTTCATTTAAAAAATACAATTTATTAAATTTAACATAGCAACTCAAATTCTCATACGATTATTATAATAATAATTAAGCATTAATTTTAAATTGTATCAATAATGATTTAAACGCTGCATCTTCGGAAATTGCGTAGTCCAAAATAGACTGTTCACCTCTTTCATCCACGTAATATATTTTCCAAATACTTCCCCATTTCTCAACGACAACACAATCTGGTTTAAGACCATCATAAATTGAATATGAGTGTTCAGAAATATTATTCTCACTTAAGATTTCTACTAATTTTAATTTATCCATTTTATCTAACTATTCTGATATAATTTAGTCTTAATAAGTCTGAAACACTAACTGATGATTTGTACTGAATTCCTAAACCCACTTTTCCAAATGCTGGAGAAATTACAGATTCTTGAATTGGTAGCGATTTAATTACTTCGTAAGTGGTAGGAGGCCCATTTGGATTATAACTTAAAGATCTCATATTCAATGGAGTACCTTTAGGGGAAAAATAATTCCCAAACTCGGAACCATATCTATCTATGATTGTACCCTTTGGAAGTACTTTAGATGTCCAACTTCCTAGTGCACCACCATTTATCGGATTAAAAGGTACAATTGCCTTTCCCGCCGTCTGCCCAGCAAATGTACTAGTTGAGCCGTATACAGGAACTTCACCTCTAAGAGCAACACCCTCAGCATTGAGAATAACATCGTCGGCTCCTTCAAACCCAAGTTCGCCGAATTCTACCCTTCTACCTTTAACGTGCACCGATTGGTAAGGTGATTTTCGTGGTATTCTACCCCAAACATCACCTCCTTTAGCTCCTTTAAGTTTACCTGCAATACCACCAAACACTCCTCCCGAGACAATCCCTACAGCTGTACCAACAGCCCAATCTTTTGCGGTGTATTTGTCACCAAAATAAGCAGAATTGCCGATACCTTGAATGGCTCCACCTGTTGCAGATCCTACGCCTCCAGCCAAAGCACCACCCAGTACTGTGGTCCCAGATAAACCTGTAGCTGCTAATGCTGCACCTCCCGTTGCTGCAGTCACTGCACCTGCAACAGCACCAATACCAAAGGCTACAGCCCCATCTTTAAAGCTATTGATTTTACCTTGGTATGCTTTTATACCTAAATTTATAAACCCACCGATAATTGCTCCAGCCACAACATGAACGGCTTGCCCATCTGGATCCACACCCAAGATAGGGTTATTTCCCATCCCAGTATAACCCGACGCAAATTGGTTGGCTCCGTCTACTTGTAGCATCCGTAGAGTGTAAGGATCGTAGGTACGGGTAACGAAGTCGTAGCCAAAACCATCCATCCACTCTTTTCCTTGGTAGAGGTGGGTGAGTAGGTTTTGACCCGTGTTTTCGGTAATGATATCGCCCGTAACACCATAATCGATTCGTTGAGCGATGTAGGTGCTGGTGTTGAGCCTCTGGAATACTACCCGTGTACTGCCTTGGTGGTCGTTGATAAAAAACTGGTAGGTAGGCTTGCCCGCATTGTCGTAGGTAATACGGCCTTCATCGTGCCAGATGCTTCGTAGGGTATCGTTGATATAGATGAGGTCACCTACGTAGTCTTTGGTAAGTGTTGTAGAGCCATTGGTGTACTTCATTCTCAGTTTTTGCCCATCAGAAGTGTAGAAGTTCTCGATGTATTTATACGCTCCAAAATGTACTTTGTCTATGAGCCCGAGATAGTTGTATTCGATGAGAGAGATATCCTTGTTGTTGTCTTGCACCATATCCCCTTGGGCATTGTAACCGTATTCTGCGTATTGATTTATGTTCTTAAATCCAAGGTTTGCATCTGCTTCATCGTCTATTTTTTGCAATTTATTGGTACCCCAGGCATAGGTA
>JBOFGX010000002.1:0-1702 GCA_051649345.1 Leadbetterella sp.
TAATTTAAAAACGAAAAAAGAAACGGCTTTGCAAAATGTAAAAAATCCGTTTCCTCAATACCCAAATTACAAAAAAGATTTTTATACAATTGTTTCTAAGATGCGATCTCAATTCAAAGGTCCGATCATTATACTTAGCATTGGCAGTTTTTACACCGACAATGTAATCATAAATGATTTGAAGTCGTACAATCAGGATTCCAATATTCATTTTACAGAGTTTCCAAGTACTTTAAATACTGAAAACTACTTTTACTTTGATGACCATATCAATAAAAAAGGTCATCAGATTGTAAGCAATCTCCTTGTTAAAAAACTAAAAAGCATTGGTTTACAAAAGTAGAAAATAATTCTTTTTTTATTTGAAAAATGCATATAAAGCGAATTATTATTCTTTTTCGTTTGAAAGTTGTTTACTCACCGCATACAGATTGTGCTTTCAATCTAATTTTGTTTTATACCTCAAATTCTTCTTTACCAAGGATTATACCCTGAAAGAGTGTATTTTTGTAAAAATTTTCATATTGACGTTTCATGGCTATATATAACCACAAAGAAGTTGAAAAAAAGTGGCAGAAATACTGGGAAGAAAACCACACATACAAAGTAGAAATAGACCCTTCAAAACCAAAATTCTATGTATTGGACATGTTTCCTTATCCTTCGGGTGCGGGTTTGCATGTAGGCCATCCTCTTGGATATATTGCTTCGGATATATACAGTAGATACAAAAGACATAAAGGCTTCAATGTATTGCATCCGATGGGATTTGATTCGTTTGGCTTGCCAGCTGAACAATATGCAATCCAAACTGGGCAGCATCCCAAAATAACAACAGATAACAACATTAGTACCTACATTAGCCAGCTCAAGAATCTTGGTTTTTGTTATGATTGGAGTCGTGAAATCCGGACTTCGGAGCCCAATTATTATAAATGGACACAGTGGATTTTCTCAGAGATTTTCAATAGCTGGTATAATATAGAAAGTGATAAGGCCGAAAAAATAGAAACCTTGTATGAAAAATTTTCAAGTTCAGGTTCTAATGCTGTGAAGGCTCACACGGAATCCGATTTGACTGAGTTTTCTTCTTCGGATTGGAATTCTTTCTCTTCAGCACAGCAATATGAAATCTCCTTAGATTATCGTTTAGCCTATATATCTGAATCAGTGGTAAATTTTTGTCCTGAACTTGGAATGGTTTTGTCCAACGATGAAGTAAAAGATGGTGTATCAGAGCGTGGAGGGTATCCTGTGATTCAGAAAAAAATGAATCAATGGATGCTTCGTATCACAGCATATGCCGAAAGATTGATTGATGGGCTTCAAAAATTGGATTGGTCAGAGTCTTTAAAAGAACAACAAAAAAACTGGATTGGAAAATCACAAGGTGCGTCGGTTAAATTCAAAATAGAAGGTTCCGAAAAAGACATTGAAGTGTTTACGACCCGAATAGATACCATTTTCGGAGTAAGTTTTATGGTTTTGGCACCCGAGCATGATTGGGTATTAGATCTGACTACAAATTCTCAAAGAACAGATATAGAATCCTACATTCATAAAACCAAAACGAGGTCTGAATTAGACCGTATGGCCGATGTAAAGACTGTTTCGGGTGCTTTTACAGGATCGTATTGCCTCAACCCATTCAATGACGAAAAAATTCCCATATTTATAGCGGATTATGTTTTAGCCGGTTATG
>JBOFGX010000003.1:0-5983 GCA_051649345.1 Leadbetterella sp.
AAACTGTAGATCCTACGCGTCATGCCCATTCTCTGCATGCTTATTTTTTGTTAGCGGGTGACATTAACATTCCCATAGTATACGAAGTTGAAAAAATTAGAGATGGCGGCAGTTATTCTACACGCAGAATAGTAGCTAAGCAAAATGGAATAGCAATATTTTTTATGTCAGCATCTTTCCAAGCTCCATTTTTTGAACCTTTCGAACATCAAATTCCAATGCCCCATGTAGAGGGGCCAGAAACTCTTCCATCGGATCTAGAAATCATCAATAAATACAAACTACTTGTACCCAAGCACATTTTTGAAATTGTAAAGACACGTCCATTTGAATTTAGAATGGTAGAAAAAATAAATTTCTTTGATTTTAGAAAGAAACTCCCCTACCGTCATTTTTGGTTTAAAGCTACAGAAAGCATCCAAGAACAACCTCTGGCCATTCATCAGCAGCTTTTGACGTATGTATCAGATTATAATCTTCTTACTACAGCTATGTTACCACATTCACGGGGTCCCATTCCAAGAAACATTTTTTTTGCTAGTCTGGATCATGGCATGTGGTTTCATAACGATTTCAAAGTAGATGACTGGCTGTTATACGCGATCGATAGCCCATCTGCATCCGATGGAAGAGGATTTTCTCGCGGCAATGTATTTACACGAGAGGGTAAATTAGTGGCTTCTGCTGTACAAGAAGGGGTATTAAGGCCGAATAAAAATTAATAAATATGGAAACTTCAAACTTAAAGCTACCCATTATTGCAGCACCCATGTTTCTTATTTCAGATCCTGATCTGGTATACGCTTGCTGTACGAATGGCGTAATAGGCACATTCCCGGCTTTGAATGCTCGTACAAGTCTAGAGCTAGAAAATTGGATCGTAGACATTCAAGCACGCTTAGATATATATAAAACTAACACAGGCTTGACTCCGATGCCTTTTGGAATAAATCTCATTGTGCATTCCAGTAATTCTCGATTACAAGAAGATGTAACCATACTCAAAAAATACAAAGTGCCATTAGTTATTACATCCTTAGGTGCTGTTCAAACTGTAGTGGATATGGTGCATTCCTATGGAGGTCTTATCTACCATGATGTTATAAAAACACGACATGCCCAAAAAGCTTCTGAAGCAGGTGTGGATGGTTTAATCTTGGTATGCAACGGTGCGGGCGGCCATGGAGGCACACTGCATCCTTTTGCCTTTGTTTCAGAGGTTAAAGCTATATTTTCGAAAACTATCATTTTGGCGGGTTGCATATCCAATGGTCACGATATTGCAGCAGCTTTGTCTTTGGGTGTAGATTATGTCTATATGGGAACACGGTTTATTGCAACACAAGAGGCCAAAGCAAACCAAGAATATAAAAACATGATTTTGGAAAGCAAAAGCGATGACATAGAATACACAGATAAAGTATCGGGAGTAAACGCCAACTTTATGAAAAAAAGCCTTGAGCAAAATACATTTAAAGAGCACCAAATGGGGGATAAAATTGATTTAGAAAAAGAACTAAATCCTGACTCGAAAGCTTGGAAGACAATTTGGTCTGCGGGGCAAGGTGTTGCTGCAATTGATACAATTCCCTCAATTTCTCAACTTGTTGAAACTCTTCAATCCGAGTTTGTGGAAAGTGCCAAAAAAATACATAAACACCAATAAGACTGAAGTTTTTAAAGCATTTTTCTTGATTTTTTTTCGAATTAGATACCGTTTAATAAAATTTGGTCTAAGAATTGCTCTATACTTTATGTGCTTGCTTTGTGATTATGCATATACCCAAAAAATTATGAGAAAAAAAGTTATTCAAGATTATACAACCTCACTTTCTCCATTTGAATTTATTCATGTGGGTTCAAGAACCGCTATTCAACCAGCTGATATTGTTTTGATTGAGGCCGACATCTCCTACTCGCTTATTCACTTACAAAACGGTGACAAAGTTTTGGTCAGCACCAATATCCAAAAACTTCAGGAACGATTATTGCCCTTCCAATCCATTGTACGTGCTCACAGGTCATACTTGATCAATACGGATTATTTGACAGATGTAGAAGGTCATAAAGCAACTCTCATAAACAATCTAAGTTGCGGAATATCAAGAAGAAGACTCGTAGATGTGAAAAGGTTTGCTGTGAATTGAGTATAGCTATTTAAATAACTTTACAATCATCACATGTATGTTGTAGTTACTCAAAATTAGATAATCTGTGAATATTATCTATTCATTTCCTTCAATAGACGCTAGTATTGCTCTAATGTCTTCATCTAAAAAATCTAGAAAAACTTAAATAAACTTCCTATTTTTTTTGGAAATACGAAAACAAGTATTACCTTTGATCCATGGACTACAAGGAAACAAAAGAGGAGTTTATACAATTATGGGGCAGGCTTGCCACCAGTTGGGGTATCAACAAAGCCATGGCTCAGATCCATGCCCTTCTTTTGTCTACAGAAAACCCCTTGACTACAGATGAAATAATGGAATTACTTCTTGTATCTAGAAGCAATGCTAATCTCAACATACGAGCACTTCTAGACTGGGGCTTGATTTACAAAAAACACATCCCAGGAGACAGAAAAGAGTATTTTATAGCCGAAAAAGACATGTGGAATGTAGCCGTTAAGATCGTATCTGAAAGGAGAAGAAGAGAGGTAGATCCCGTCCACAAGGAACTTAAAAGCTTGGCAAGCTTCGAGGCCGAAGGCTTTGAAGAAAAGAAGTTTAAGAAGCTGCTACAAGATACAGTGGAGTTGTCGGATAAGTTAAATAGCATCGCCAGTATGGTGGAGAAGGCAGATAAGTTTAGTTTCTTCAAGTGGATATTCAAGGGCTTTTAAAAAAATTTTGATCTTAATTTCCTAAAATATTCGAAAATACGAAATTTATGATTCCAATATTTACATATTCTTTATACATTTTAATCAGTGTTTTTGTGACTGTGTATGTTGGATACAAACTTCACAAGGACGGAGGAGTGTGGATACTATCTATCGTGAAGGATGATACAATTGGCGTTAGACTAAACAACCTCCTACTTATGGGCTATTACCTAGTCAATATCGGTTTTATTTTTTACACCTTGGCCACGCCTATGACACTGGAAACCTTCACCCAAGCAATACAAGTAGTAGGCAAAAAACTTGGCATAATACTCTTGATATTGGCCTACTTACACTACCAGAATATTATTCTTATTTATATTTATTTCACTTTTAAACATCAAAAAAAATGGAAAATCTAGCAATCAGTACGTATGTAATTTATGCTTTGTTTGTTGCCTTGTTAACAATTTTTGTGGCTCGCATTCTATTCAAAAATAGTCTTGCATTTATGATCCGAATCTTCGAAAACAAAGATGACCTAGCTCATGCCACCAATCGACTATTCGAAGTAGGATTTTTCTTATTTGGCTTTGGTATTGGGCTGTGGTTTCTTACCGTAAATCATGAGATCAAAAATGTCAAGGCTCTATTCGAAGTACTTAGTGTAAAAGTAGGTTCATTTACTATGTTTATTGGTGTATTGGTATTCTTCAATATGTACATGTTTTTTAGAGGTCTTAAAAGTCGTAAAAGAACCGAAATCACCGTGAGCTAATTCATTTGATAAAATTTTCTATTCATAAAGTTTAAGAATATGGAAACGTTAAAAAACAACAAACTTCTTCTAGATAAAGACTGTCCTATGTGTCAGTTGTATGGGAGCACTTTTGAAAAACTATCTATTATAGACAAAAACACCTGCTATCCCTATAATCAAGCGATAGCAGAAGGTATAGTCAGATGCGATTTTGAAAGAGCCAAAAACGAAATTGCCCTTATTGATACTGCCACGCAAGAGGTGCGATACGGTGTAGATGCACTACTTGTTTTAGCTGATGGGGTAAGTCCTTTTCTAAGCAAAATCATGAAGTGGGCTCCCTTCTATTATATGGTAAAAAAACTATACAAATTCATTTCCATGAATAGAAAAGTTATCGCTCCTTCCAATTCAAAAACCAATGTTTGTATTCCCGAGCTAAACCTTACGTATAGATTTTTGTACTTTGTTTTTGTGGTTCTAATCTCTAGTAAAGTCTTAAATATCTATTTCGCGGATGTGTATACTCATTTTAGGGTTCCATCAAATCTAGGAATAGAAGCTATGATCTGTGGCTTGCAATTTGTTTGGCAAGCTCTCTATCTAAAAAACTACAGATTACCCCATAAACTTGATTACTTGGGAAATATGGCCACGGTTTCTCTTTTGGGAAGTCTTTTATTGATACCGCTCACTATAATTGAATCGGGAGTTTACGTCAAATTACTCTATTTTCATATTGTCGTTTTTCTTATGCTTTTGGAACATACCAGAAGAGTGAAAATTTTAGAATTGCCGTGGCATGTTAGTCTCAGCTGGGTTGCTTACAGGTGTTTGGTTTTACTGATGTTGTACATAACAACTACAGCCACAATATGAAGATCATACTAGCTGGTGGCAATGGATACCTTGGAAAAGCCCTACAAAAATACTTCAGTACCCAAGAAGTATACATACTTACACGTAATCCACAAGCAAGCAATCACATATATTGGGATGCTAAAAACTTAGGAGCTTGGATCAATCATCTAGAAAATGTGGATGTATTGATCAACTTGACAGGTAAAAGTGTAGACTGCAGATATACGGATAGTAACAAAAAAGAAATCTTAGAATCCAGAATAAAGAGTACCGCTTTATTAAGTGAAGCCATTAATCTCTGCACTATCCCTCCCAAAGTATGGCTAAACTCTAGCAGTGCCACCATTTACAATCATGCCGAAACCCTCCCGAATACCGAATCCAATGGTGTACTTGGGGATGATTTCTCGATGAATATCTGCAAAACTTGGGAGAATGAATTTTTTAGCTCTTATAATCCCTCCACTCGAAAAGTAGCTCTCAGAACTTCCATTGTTTTTGGTCCTGAGGCTCCTGCTATGAAAAAACTAAAATTGAGTACTGCGTTTTTTCTAGGCGGATATCACGGAACTGGTAATCAAATGGTTAGCTGGATTCATGAATTGGATTTTTGTAGAGCTTGTGAATTTATCATTCGAAATGAAGAAATACAAAATGTAGTAAATTTGGCATCTCCTTATCCAGTGAGCAACAAAACTCTTATGAGTACTATCCGAAAGGCGATGAAAATACCCTTCGGGTTCAATAATCCATCTTGGGCGATTGAGTTAGGAACCGCTTTCTTAGGAACAGAATCCGAATTACTCCTAAAAAGTAGGTTTGTATTACCCGAAAAGCTGTTGAATGCTGGATTTGAGTTTATTCATCCCCATATTCACTTTATTTTTTAATTAAGTTTACAAAAATTTTATAATTTCATTAATGAAAAATATTACAGGTAAAAATAGATTATATTTAATCGTATTTATATTATTTACAGCCAGTTGTGTATATAGATTTTTGTATTTCACTACTTACTTTTATACAAGTATTCTTTTCGTAGGCTTACCCACGCTCATTACTATCCTAGTTATTTATTATGGAAAAACCCCGCAAACTACGAATGGGATGGTTTTTAAGGTTATTACACTTTTTTTGTTAATGGCTGCTATCTTATTAGGTGAAGGAACAATATGTATACTGATGGGAGCCCCCATTTTTTATGGTGTAGGAGGACTAATAGTATGGATCAAAAACAGGAATAAATCGAATAAAATTCATGTATTTGTTTTAATTCCTGTTTTACTTGTAGTTCTTGAGCCACAGAATATTCATACCAATAAAAAGAAGTATACTATCGTAACATCAAAATTCATTTCTAATCCAACGGGATTGAATTCGCTCGAGGCTCTTCCAAACTTTCAAGAAAACTTACCTAGTTTTTTTAAAATTGGATTTCCAAAACCTCTTGCAATATTTGGTAATGGAATGAAAAAAGGAGATACTAGAACCATACAATTTCAATCCCCTTCTCCTGGCAAAGGTTATTTGATACT
>JBOFGX010000004.1:0-1911 GCA_051649345.1 Leadbetterella sp.
CCCAAAAGCCAGATCGGCAAGGCATTTCGCTATATGGTTGATAGGCTCGACCCTCTCACTCATTATTTACTAGACGGAACGCTCAAGATAGATAACAATGCCATAGAGAACAGCATCAGACCCATAGCCATCGGTCGAAAAAACTACCTCTTTGCCAAGACACACGAAACAGCACAGAATGCAGCCATCATCTATACTTTCATGGCCATATGCAAAACACACGATGTCAATCCAAGTCAATGGCTACAACATACCCTCAACGTAATCCAAGATACCTCTATCCAGAACCTCAGCAGCCTTTTACCTCAAAATTTTAACAAATCATAGATGGTGTTGCTTGGGAGGATATGGAAGTACTCTTTTTATTCCAAAAATCTTATATACTATTCAAATGAACAATGCCCCCTACTGCTTAATCACCTTAAAGGATTGCGAAATATCCTTACCGTTTACATAAAAAATATACACTCCTGTAGGTAATCCTTTAAGGTCAATATATTGATCCTGATCTAAATCCAAATTTCTCTTACTCATCAAAACCTCGCCTTTGCTGTTCAATACCTTTAGCTGAAGGTTCTTTATAGCAGATTGATTTTTGCATGAAACATATACACCTTCAAACGATGGGTTTGGATATATGTTCCAATATACACTTTTCAATGGCTCAGACCCCAAAACTAAAACTTGAATTTTGGCAGATCCAGATACTTGACCAGCTCCACAAATATTGCTAACTGACTCGATCTTGTATTCGAAAGTTTTCAAAGGTTTAATTTTGATTTCGGCAGGATTGGTATTGAGCGTAAATACTTGATCGTTGTTGAGCTTTAATGTATAAGGCGGTGTAGATTCGAATTTGAATTTCAAATATGTTGAATCTCCATAATCTACAACCCCTTCGCCCGAAATATCCGCTTTGAGGGTAGGTTTTTCAATAATGTTAAACTTCTTTGAAATGCCCTCACAAGTACTGTTTAAGACATTTAAATTATATAGTCCAGGAGTGTTTACTCTATACGTATTACTAGTGGCGTCAGCAATCTCGACAGCATTCTTAAACCATTTATACCTATACTGTGTATTTGAAACACCGGTTAAAGTCACACCTCCACCTTTGCAATAGCTTGTATCCGAAGCATTTAAATCTACATTAACCAAGTGACTTAATCGTATGGCTTTGGATGTATTAGAACAAGAACTTTTTAAGTATTTTATCTTAAAATCGCCTTTATCAAAAGTTGAAAATTCGTTTTTAGTAGACTTAAAGATCGTTTTGTCATTTTGCAAATATTCATACGTTGCATTGGGGATAAAATCTCCCGATAGCAATACGCTTTTGTTTGGACAATATATTGAATCTCCAACCAAATTAATGGTATTCGGAAGATCAATTTTACCTACACTAACCAAATCTGATGTTTGTATACAATTGGGTGTTTTCAAATACACCTTATAATTGCCTACTTTATCCACTGCTAACTTATCTGAATTTGTAGTAAGCATTACCAAATCTTTTTCCCAAAAAATCTTAGTATTGGCATCTACTTTTGTAGATAAAATAGTCGGCTTGCCATTACAGATATCACTTGGGTTAGAAAAGTTTACTTCTGGTATAAATGGCATTTGGTATTTGTAAACATCCGAAGTAGCTTCACATGTACCATTTTTCACTTTGACTTTATAATCTCCCGATTGAGTAAAAATCTGTTCTTTTAATTCATTACCTGTAACCTGAAAATTTTGTATTAATTGATTATTTCGGAAATACTCAAAATTATAAGGCAAAGAATAATCTAAACCATCCACTGAAGCATAAATATTAGGAGAATAGTTACTACAATCTCGAAAAGAATAATAATTATTATTTTTAAATAACTCAACCTTTATCTCACCCAATTTAACTTTATATAG
>JBOFGX010000005.1:0-20472 GCA_051649345.1 Leadbetterella sp.
ACGAATATTTATTCTTGTTTCTTTTTCTTCCTATACCCAAGCTCAAAACGTAAAGATTAAAGTTAAGGATAAACAGAATTTACCTCTTCCTGGAGCCGAAATTTATACAGTAAGCTCAAAAAACAAAATTAGTGTGATCAGTAATGAGAATGGAAATGCTGAGCTGAACCAACCAAACATGAAGGATTATATATATTGTAGGCTATTGGGATATAGACCGGATAGCATTGCGTATAATTCTGAGAATACCATTGAGTTTACACTAGATATGGATTCTCAAACTCTCCGAGAAGTTGAAGTTAAAGGATCTGGATTAGTTTTAGATAGACTTAATCCTATTTTTACAGAGATAATTAATGCTCAAGCTCTCAAAAAAGCCGCATGCTGTAATTTGTCTGAGAGCTTCGAGACCAATAGTTCAATAAGTGTAAGTAATGCGGATGGTATTACGGGCTCTAAGCAGATTCAATTATTGGGACTGAATGGAACATATATTCAATCTATGTATGAAAACATTCCATTGATTCGGGGTGCAGCACTCCCTTTTGGGTATAGTTCTTTACCGGGTACCTGGATTCAGTCCATCGATATTGCAAAGGGCACAGGAAGTGTTGTTACAGGCTTTGAAAATATGGTAGGAGGGATTCATGTAGAGTTAAAAAAACCAGATCAATCGGAAAGAAAATTAGTGAATGTGTACATGAGCTCTTTGGGTAGAGCAGAACTTAATTTCAATCAATCCAAACGTAGAGATAAAGGTTGGTCTAGGGTATTTTTGAGCCATATATCTGGGCTTGCCACTGAGGTAGATCGTAACAATGATCAGTTTTTAGATTCTCCTAAGTACCTGCAAATCAACCTTATGGAAAGGTGGAAATATGTAAGTGAAACTCGGTCCATTCAACTTGGAGTGAGAACATATTTTGAAAACCGTCTTGGTGGCTCAGTGGGATTTAAATCTACAGATCAGACGCCCGGACTTTATGGTTTTACTAACACAAGCTTCCGCCCAGAGTTTTTCTTAAAAGCGGCCAAATTGTTTCCTAACGATCCATTAAAGGGATTAGGGTTAATTTTTCATTCGGCTTATCATGTATCTGATACAAAATTTGGCTATCGTCCACATTCCGTAAACCAATGGTCAAATTATCTTAATTTAATCTATCAAAATTACATTTCTAATAGTTTTCACACGTATAAAACAGGATTGAGTTTTCAAAATGACAATTTCGATGAAACCTACTTGAATGTCGACCGAGACGTAAAGGAATTTATACCAGGGATATTCGGGGAGTACACATATAATAAACAAGGGAAAACTATTCTAGGGATGGGTTTACGTTTAGATTATCATAATCTTTACAAGTTGCAAGTTAGCCCTCGCATTCATATCAAACAAGATCTAAACAAAGAGCAATCGATTCGTGTAAGTGCAGGAAAAGGCTGGCGTGTACCAAGACCATTTTTAGAAAATTTTGGCTCTTTAGTTAGCAATCGCGGGGTGAAGTTTATAGGAGATATTCGCCCTGAACGTGGTTGGACATACGGTGCAGCCTATTTATTGGATAAGAATCAGTTCAAACTTTCGGCAGAATTTTTTCAAACGCGTTTTCAGGATCAACTGATTGTAGATTCCGAACACCAAAGTTTACTGTATTTTTATAATTTAGACGGGATAAGTAAAACCAATAGTGCAATGGTGGAAGTATTTTTTAAATTGTGGCATAGAATCGATCTAAAAGCTGCATATAGAAACACAAATACACTTCAAACCATGGGTACACCCTACGGAGAAAAACAAAATCTCCAACGCATGCTCATTCCTAGAGATAGAATTCTGATAAATGCAGCCTACGCTTTGCCTTTTGATAAATGGAAATTGGATGCTACCTATCAATTCAATTCACGAATAAGAATAATGGATCCAAATCAAGAAAGAGAGCATGTATCTTATTCATCAATCATCAATACATATGCCCCTAATTTTGGAATATTAAATGCCCAAGTAAGTAGAAATTTTACTAATTTTGAGTGGTATTTGGGGGGTGAAAATATTTTGGGTTATACCCAGAAAGACCCAATTTTTGGTTCAGACGATCCTTTTGGTACCCAATTTGATGCTGGAATGGTATGGGGGCCAATTTTTGGTGCCAACGTATATTTGGGTGTTAGATATTCATTAAAATAAATATAATTATGAAAAATGTAATTTTTGGATTTATGGTTGTGTTGTTGTTTTCTCAAGTTTCTTTTGGGCAAAACAACGTGCAAACGGTCACTTTTAAGACATCTGCTAAATGTGGTATGTGCAAAATGAGGCTAGAAAGAGATATGAGTTTAGCAAAGGGAGTAAAGGAAGCGACACTTAACCTAGATGACAAAAAAATGACTCTAGTTTATAATCCTAAAAAAACGAATCCAAATAAGCTAAAACGAGCGATTTCTAAAATTGGTTACGATGCGGAAGAGGTAACGGCCAATCAAAAAGCACATGATGCATTACCGCACTGCTGCAGGAAATCGGCTGTAGCACACAACGATTAATTTGATAGTAAAAAACTTGTATGAGAGTAAAATTAGAGCGTGTAGATCAAGATTTTCATTTTGAAGCACAAGGTATGTCCCCCGTCAAAGTTCATATAGATGGCTCACAGGATATTGGTGGACATAATGCAGGGGCACGTCCTATGGAGTTGCTTTTGATGGGATTAGGCGGATGCACTTCCATCGATGTCTTACTTATACTGAAAAAACAACGGCAGCCTATCGTTGATATTAAGTTGATCGTCTCCGGTGAAAGAACCAAAATTGAAGGTACCGAAATGACTCCGTTTTCTTCTATCAATGTACACTTTGAGTTATTTGGAGACTTAGATGCTAGTAAAGTGAAAAAGGCCATTGAATTATCGATGGAGAAATATTGCTCTGCTACGGCTCAATTGTCAGCTACGGCAGACATTACGCATAGCTTTGAAATCCTGAAAGCTAGTTGATTTAAGAACCATTTTTATAAAAAAAAACCTTCCCAAATGAAAGCCTACCACGATTTATTAGAATATATTTTAAAGAATGGCACTCAAAAAACGGATCGTACAGGTACGGGTACATTAAGCGTATTTGGCTATCAAATGCGATTCAATTTAGAGGAAGGTTTTCCTTTGGTTACGACCAAAAAAGTTCATATGAAATCGGTTATTCATGAGCTTCTTTGGTTTATTAAGGGTGATACCAATATCGCCTATCTAAAAGACAACGGTGTTCGTATTTGGGATGAATGGGCGGATGAAAACGGAGATTTGGGTCCTGTCTACGGGAAACAATGGAGAGCCTGGAGTTCAAAAAACGGTGAAATTGATCAATTAAAGCAAGTTCTGGATTTGCTAAAAAAATCCCCAGATTCACGTAGAATCATCGTTTCTGCTTGGAATGTAGGTGATTTATCGGATATGGCCTTAATGCCCTGCCACGCTTTGTTTCAATTCTATGTAGCAGATAATAAGCTTTCTTGCCAATTATACCAACGATCGGCGGATTGCTTTTTAGGAGTGCCTTTCAATATAGCTTCTTATGCCCTATTAACGATGATGATCGCACAGGAATGCGGTCTGGGTCTTGGTGATTTCGTCTGGACAGGCGGTGATACACATATTTACTCCAATCACCTAGAGCAGGTAAACGAACAACTTTCCCGTACTCCCAAGGCATTACCCACGTTAAAACTAAATCCTAATGTAAAATCCGTTTTTGATTTTACATACGATGATTTTTCGCTTGAAAATTACGACCCGTATCCAGCGATAAAAGCTCCTGTGGCGGTTTGAGTTATTAATTTATTGCTGCAGAGTATACTATTTTTTATCAATAAACCATAATAGATGATTTGAATTTTTTTATGAAAATCACATCTTACTTACTTGGAATCCTACTACTTGTATTTGCGTGTGAAGATTCTAACGAGCCAGTTAAAGAGACTATTGATCCTGATCACTCTGGAAGGCTGAAAAACTACACAGCAACATACAAGGCCGGAAGTAAGTCGTATATATTTAGTTTGGATTGTGAATATACAAATAATGAAATATCGAAAGTGATTGAAAAGGATCCATTCAGCTTTGATTTCGCAATACCCGATGATAAAGCAAAAACAACGTTCGGTTTAACAAGAATGGCAAACGGAGATTATTTGCTGTCTAATGTGTTTCAAGATTTTGAAGGTACTTTCAAAGATGAAGTAAAGGCTGTGAAATCAGGTAACAAGTATGTGATTGATAATGGATTGGATAGCGATGGGAAAAAAGTATATTTAATCGTGGATTTAAACTCCAGCGGTCAAATGGTAAAGAAGACCATATCGGGGTCACTTACAAATGCGACAACTCTGGGCACAATTTATATGAGATATGAATATGATGCTAAGGGAAATTGTATAAAGGTGTATTCAGGAAATCCATTTAACGAAACATTATCAACAGAATTAACGTATGATGATAAGCCAAATCCTTTGAAAAACCTAAAATGGGTTTACAGGTTTGAAGGGTTTTTAGAATTAGATAATTTATCATACCTATACGAAAGTAATAATAATGTAGTTACTGGTAAAGAGTATTTTGATGGTAAAGTACTTAATAACATAACAAAAACCTATGAATACCATTCTAAAAATAAGTTTCCTAAAATGGATAAAACCATGTCAGGTGGCTTGAAAGTAGCAGATGGGACGTATACCTATTACTAATTGGTTTAAAACAAGTTTAAATGAAACATTTATTCAACTTTTTAATACTCTCATTACTCGTTTTTTCGTGTAATGACAAAGTAGATATAGAAAACTCTGTATTGCTGAAAAATTATGTCACATCTTATAAAGATGAGAATATTACTAAAAATATTAATACATTTCTGACATATTCAAATGGAGAAATAAGTTCATTGTTAGAACTATATTCAAAAAAAGAAGATGGCAAGGAAATTGAAGAAGTATACGGTGAATCTAAACTAGAATTAATCAATGTAGATAGTATTGTTTATGAAGTTTACTTTAATACTTATATTAGTAGCTTTATTTATCCTTCTAAAGTTCTTGTAACGAAAACTAATAACTACTATAACTGTAAATCATTTCCAATTGGTTCTTTTCAAAATTTTTGGCGAATAGAAACAAATTCTCAAGGTCAAATGATTAGAAATTTGCATTCAAACTCATTTGATTTTAGTATTGGTTCAGTTTTTAAGAAAGAAGATGTTGACGTCATTGAGAGATTTGAATATGATAAAAGGGGAAATATTAGCAAAATATATATTACACAAGAATTTCGTGGTAAAGAATACTTGTTTTGTGAATTGACATACGATAACAATCCTAACCCATTGAAAGTTCTTAAATGGATTAATAGAGCTGAAGGTTTATCATCTTTCCGGTTAGGATTCCTTTCAGAAAATAACAACAATGCTACTTCAATTAAGTATCAATTAGTACCTGGCACCATAGAAAAACATTTAGATGTCAAAATTAGCTATACATATAATAGTAAAAACACATATCCTAAAGCTTGTAAAAGAACGTACGAGGACAATCAAGTAGCTTTTACTACATATTTTTACTAGAATCACCTATTCTATGATTTGTTAAGCTTTATGTATAACCTATTTTGTAAATCCTGCCAATATCTCCCTCAAAGGCACCAACACAAAATCCCTTTGATCAAAATAGGGGTGAGGTATGTTTAGATCCACACTTTTTAAGATAATACCTTCTATATCAATGATATCAATATCTATAGTACGCGGTCCCCAATGAGTTTCTCTTGTTCTACCCAATGAAGTTTCAATACTTTGGAGTGTGTGTAGGAGTTTCCAAGGGAAAAGGGAGGTTTCAATCTCTACAACCATATTATAAAATAGTGGCTGATCCGTATTACCCCAAGGTTCCGTTTCGTAAATACTTGATTTTTTTAAGATTTTTCCTGCATATTCTTCGATTTTAAGCAAAGCTTTTTGTAAATAGTCCGATCTGTCACCTATATTGCTTCCAAGTGAGAGGATGGCTTTAAACTGCATTTTGGGGCTATTCTGAATTAAAAGGCAAATTCCAGTTTGGCAGCCATGATATCATGAATAAAATCAGGATTGGTTTCGAGCGAATTGCCAACGACTATAATATCAGCCCCTGCTTTCCAGGCAGAATATGCTTTTTCGCCTGTATTTATACCACCTCCAACTATTAATGGACAGTCTATTGTACTTGAAACTGCTTCAATAATATGTGAATTGATAGCATTTTTAGCCCCAGATCCTGCGTCTAGGTAGATTATTTTTAACCCAAGTAGATTCCCAGCCAAAGCTGTTGCTGCCGCTACGTCTGGTTTATTTGCTGGGATAGGAAATGTATTGCTAATATAAGAAACCGTAGTTGGCGTTCCTCCATCAATTAAGATATAGCCTACGGGCAATATTTCAAGTTTACTTCTTTTGAGTGCGGGTGCCGATATCACATGCTGTCCTATGAGGTACTCGGGATTTCGACCAGAGATCAATGATAAAAGTAATATAGCATCTGCCTGATCATCTATATGGCTGCCATGCCCAGGGAAAATGATTTTGGCTTGCTTGGTTTTGGGCTTTAATTCGGACAATACCCAAGACATTTTATCAGAAGAAATCAGACTACCACCCACAAATACAAAATCAATCGGATGTTGATTCAGCATATCTATCCTTTCTTTCAGGCTGTAAGCATCAATTTTGTCGGGGTCAATCAACACAGCCAGTGACTTTTTGCCTTTCGCTTGGACAATATTATTCAGTATCTGACCCATAGGTTTTTCCTATATAATTTACAAGTGTGTTTTTAATCAAAGTTGTTCCTAGGCTTAAAGCCAATCCACTTAATGCAGATCCAATAAATGAACTTTGCGGCTCATTTTTTACTTCAATCTTTTGCTCTTCTTCCTCTTCATCAAAAAGCTTTGTTACTGCATAGCCCGCTAATAAAATCCCCGCAATCGTTAAAGCTGTCTTACCTTTATCTTTGTAACCATGCCATTGATTTTCTAGAGCTTTTGTTGCTTCTAAAACCTCATATTCTAGCTCTGACTTTCTATTTGGGATATCGCTCAAACTTACCTATTAATTTTATACTAAAGTACGGAATATACAGTTAAAAACACGCATTACAAGAATGTAAACAGCGTTTAAAATCTAAAAATACAAATCTATAGTATTATTCAACTAAACAATTGTAGTAGAAATCAGTATAGTGACATTTCAATTTGCTTATTTACTCATCGGAATGATTAATTTTTCGCCTCTTTCTGCATAATTCTTCGTTTTTCCATTAGCAGCCATCAAGGCTTCAACCGTAATGTCATATTTCTTGGCAACCACCTTCAAAATATCTCCTGGACCTACAGTATGTACTGTTTGAATCGGAACCTTGACTTTGGTTTTTCCAACTACGATATCCTCAATATTTACACCTTTATTTGCGTTTTTAAGCGTACTGTAACTGATATTGTATTTGTTAGCAATTCCTAAAAAGGTTTGTCCCTCTTTCACAACTATTGTTGTTGTTTCTCCGCTAGACTTAGGCTCTTCTTTAGGTTCGTCTTCTTTTTTTGCTTCTTCAATCTCTTTTTTAGGCTCTTCTTCTTTGCTTACTTCTTCTGTTTTTTCCTCCTCTTTCGGAGCTTCTAAAGGTTCGTCTTGTTTCAAAGATGCTTGCTCACTACTATCCGTCATGACTTTTACTTCAGAATTTGGCAAAGTGTTTTGGCTGGATAATTCTTGAGTTTCAGGTACAGAGTCTGACATCATATACCAGCCTGCATACAAAAGCATACAAATAATACCAATCAATACAAACAATACGACTACTGGAATACTTTTATTCGAGTCATCTGGCACCGTATTTCTATCTTCAAATTCCATATAAATACTTTTAAGATTTAAGTTTTGTAAAATTAAGAAAATATGGTTGTTAAGACCATTATTTATTTTGAGAATTTATATCAAAGTTCATTTTTGCAACTTTGGCTTTAAGTTCTTCTTTAAATTCATCCAGTCTATTCGCTATGGAAGTATCACTTACGGCGATGATTTGTGCCGCTAGAATACCTGCATTTTGTGAAGCGTTTAATGCTACTGTTGCTACTGGAACCCCATTGGGCATTTGAAGGATTGAAAGTACGCTATCCCATCCATCGATGGAGTTAGAAGACTTTACAGGCACTCCAATTACAGGTAAACTAGTAAGTGATGCTACCATTCCAGGTAAATGAGCCGCTCCACCCGCTCCAGCAATGATGGTTTTTAGTCCTCTCGAACGAGCCGACTTTGCATATTCTACCATGACTTCAGGCGTTCTATGTGCAGAAACAACCTTTATTTCATAAGGAATGCCTACAAATTCTAAAAAATCGGCTGCTGCTTGCATAGTGGGAAGATCAGAAGAACTTCCCATGATAATACCTACCATTTATTTTTGGGCTGTAATGATTAAATTTTCTTGAACAAAGGTCACTTTTTCTTTTAGAATTTCAAAGTCTGAGGCTAAAATAGTAGCATGACCCATTTTTCGAAACGGCCTTGTTTGCTTTTTACCATAAAAATAAGGGTAAATGTTTTCTTTGTCTAAGCAAGCATCCAAGCCTAATATTTTAACGCTTCCCGATGCGTTTTTCTCGCCTAGCAGATTGACCATAGCGGCAAGTGAGTGAGCTTTTGTACTTTCAAGAGGAAGCCCCAAGATAGCTCTCCAGTGCTGGTCATATTGAGAACATTCGTTCGCTCTCAAGGTGTGATGACCAGAATTGTGAGGTCTCGGTGCAACTTCGTTCACTAAGATTTCGCCGTTTGAACACAAAAACATTTCCACTGCTAGCAAACCCACAATTTCATAGCTATTGGCGATATCGATTGCTATTTTCTCTGCTTTTTCTTGAATTGAAATATCTATTTTGGCAGGGGAAAAAAGATATTCTACAAGATTAGCTGTTGGATGAAACACCATTTCTACAGATGGAAAGGTCTTAGTTTCACCATTTTCAGATCGTGCTACGATTACGGCAAGTTCTTTTTCGAAGGGTATCAATTTCTCCAAGAGGCCAGGAGCATCAAATGCACGTTCAATATCGGCAATTGAGCGAAGAATCTCTACACCTTTTCCATCATATCCACCTGTTGCTACCTTATTGACAGCAGGTAAGAAATCCCGATTAGTATGAATGTCCGCTCTCGAATCAACTCGAATAAAATCAGCCGTTGGAATTCCGTTGCGTTTGTAAAATTCTTTTTGCTCCACTTTGTTTTTGATGTTTTCAACAATGTGGGGTTGAGGAAATACTTTTTTGCCCTCACCTTCAAGTTTTTTTAAGGCTTCGATATTTACATTCTCGATTTCGATCGTTAGTAGATCTAAATTCTTGCCAAAGGAATAAACAGTATCAAAATCTAGAAGATCACCTTCTGTGAAATTTGAGCATATATTTTTACAAGGACAAGAAGGGTCAGGGTCTAAAACCGAAATCTGTAAATCTAAATCTAACCCCGACTGAATAAGCATTTTTCCTAGTTGTCCGCCTCCTAGGATACCAATTTTAAGACTTTCTATCATGCAAAGTATTATTCTATAACAAAATCAGAGCTTTTGAGCCCTTTGTTGAATTTTATAGACTGTAGATCAGAGCTGACTTCTCCAAACTGCATGGTTTGCTTTTGAGAGGAAGGAAATAGAATTTCAGATCCTTTAAATGATTTATAATCATTCAAAACCAAAGTTGATTCCATTTTGCCTCTTGGACTTTCATTTGTACTCCATACTTTCTCTTTAAAACCAGTTTTCTTATTGTAATAGTTTTTAAATGTTCTGGACTTACCATCTTTTATCTCAACTACATAAAAATCACCTTCTGAGGGCAAAAGAGTAAGAACAAATCCCATGTTTTTATATTCTAATTCTTGAAAAGGATTCATTGTAATTGCAGCCATTTTAGCCTCTTCTCCCGTTTTAGGAAACTGCCCACCGCCCATGTTTCCTCCCATAGGGGATTTACGATCAAATTTTTCCCCATCATATACCATGGTCAAAAACGTCATGCCATTTCCATAAACAGCCATCTTTGCTTTAAAGGGAAAAGCAATTTTTATTTCTGTTTCAGAAACCCCTCTCGGTGTTTCAGAGGTAAGACTCATGACCATATCCGTAATCTTGGAGGCATTGTCTTTTATCTTAGTGACCTCTAAATGTTTATTTATAACTTCTTCAGCCGTAGTAAAATCTTGTGCAGAAAGATTAAATGCTGATAAAAGGGCGACGAAAAAAAAGAAATGCTTCATTTTTGGAGTTTTTATATTGTAACAATAAAATATAAATCAAAGTTATACAACTTTATTGTATTTATGAAAAAAGAAATTTGCGTTTTTTGGTTTAGGAGAGATTTAAGGCTGAATGATAACCATGGGCTTTTTAGAGCACTTACATCAGGATTACCTGTATTACCTCTTTTTATATTTGATACAGATATTTTAGAGAGATTACAAGATAGGTATGATAGAAGGGTAGATTTTATTGCTAAAACATTAGAAAACATTAAACTGCAATTGTCAGCCATAGATTCTGATGTTTTGATCGAACACGGTAAGCCACTAGAGGTTTGGAAAAAGATTTTTGAGGTTTATGACGTAAAGACTATTTACAGCAATCATGATTACGAAAAATATGCAAGTATTAGAGATGAAAAGGTGAAGTCTCTTGCTTCTGAAAATGGGGTAAGTTTCCATAGTTTCAAGGATCAAGCTATATTTGAGAAACAAGAGATACTTTCGGGAAGTGGGACCCCTTACACGGTGTTTACTCCTTACTCGAGAAAATGGAAAGAGACACTAAGTTCCAATCACTACAAAGCATATGAAAGTGACAAATACTTCGCTAATTTTTTGAAAATTAAATTTAATACGAATTTAAATATCGAAAATCTAGGTTTTGAGCCAACGGATATTTCTTCTTTAATACCGAGTTTCAACCATGAGATTATTGAAAACTATAAGGCGGAACGAGACTTTCCGAGTAGGCCAGGAACCACAAGAATAAGTATTCATTTACGATTTGGGACGGTGTCCATACGTCAAGCAGTAGTGGCAGCACTAGGTAGGAGCGAGGCCTGGTTGAACGAGCTTGTTTGGCGAGATTTTTATTTCAATATACTATCCAACTTCCCCCACATTTCCGACGGACATGCGTTCAGGCAGGCCTATGATAGAATCCAATGGAGGTCGTCAGAAGAAGATTTCAATCGCTGGTGCTTAGGAAATACGGGCTTTGCAATTGTGGATGCGGGGATGCGGGAATTGAATACCACAGGTTTTATGCACAATCGTGTCAGAATGATAGTGGCTAGTTTCTTTTGTAAAGATTTGTTGCTTGATTGGCGTTTGGGGGAGGCATACTTTGCACAGAAGCTAAATGATTTTGATTTCTCTGCCAACAACGGAGGTTGGCAATGGGCGTCAGGCAGTGGTTGCGATGCCGCTCCCTACTTTAGAGTTTTTAATCCCGATTCGCAAACATTGAAATTTGATAAAGATTTTATCTATATCAAAAAATGGGTTCCGGAGTTCAATGAACTATCCTATAGACCTATGCTTAATCACTCAGAAGCAAGATTAAGGGCTTTAAAGGTATATGGCGAGGGTCTAAAGTAACGTTTATCTTTGGGGTTTTCATTTTAAAAGTAGCTATATTTACCCATTCGTAGATTTGTTCAAGATAAATGAAACCATTCTTACAAGATGTAGCAGAGTGTATTTTTAGTAATCACACACTAGACAGTCTACAAGATTTGGTGATGGTTCTTCCAAATAAAAGATCCACTAATTATTTTAAAAAGTACCTTTCTTCATGTTCAGATCAGCCATTTTTTGCTCCAAAAATCATAAGCATTGATGATTATTTAGTCGAACTTTCGGGTTTAACACTCATCACGAATCTTGAGCTTTATGTGAGGATGTTTGAAATTTATAAAGAGTTAGACGAAGAAATATCCTTTCCTAAGTTTCTTACTTGGATTCCTACTTTGATTTCAGACATTGAGTCTATTGACTTTGAGTTAATAGATAAGCCTGCAAACATATTTAAATACCTTAGTGAAGATCTTCAGTTGAAACATTGGCAGCCAAACGAAAGTCATACTGTTTCCGAAATTACAAAAAACTACTTCGATTTTTTTACTAAAGCAGGTCAATTGTACTTTAGAATACAACAGGATTTGATTCAAAAAAAGATGTGCTATAGAGCCATGGCTTACCGAAAAGTAGCAGAGAATATCGATGTCATTTTTTCAGAATCTACAACTCCTTATCATTATTTTGTAGGATTAAATGCATTGAGCAAATGTGAAGAAGTCATCATTAAAAATTTAATATTTACTCAAAAAGCGAAAGTATATTGGGATTCAGACCCCTATTTTTTCTTGAATAAAAACAAAGCGGGTAAAAAATTATCACTCTACAAGGATAGTGGTAAGTATGGGGAATGGAGTATTGAGCATGATGATCTTAAGAGGGTATCAAAGGATATCCGTATCGTGGCAATCCATTCTGAAAATCTTCAAGCCAAATTTGTAAATCAGCTTATACAAACCAATCAAGGGAAGTCACATGCAATCGTAGTATTAGATGAAGATCAGTTTAGACCCATACAGCAGAATGTAGTCATCCTAAATAATGACGTTTTGAATGTTTCAATCGGACAAAACATAAAGAATAGTCATTTGATACGCTTTGTTAATTTTTTATTACAAAATAACAATAGGCAAACAAGCAAAATATCTCAAAGATCACTTTTGGGTCAAATTTCAAATCCTATTTTTCAGATTTTGCTTGAAAATGAGCTTACCAAAGAAAATAAAGAAAAGCTTTCTCAAGAAATATTGTATTCGTCTAAAAATTTTATTGACTTGAGCGAGTACATGACCAAGGATAATGGGCTCATATCAGTACTAAGCAATCAAAACTCGCCCACGCTTGTTCGAAACTTAAAGAATTTATCCAAAGATCTATTTGTACATATCTCTATCTTGGATTCTCTCGAGAAATCGGCATACGTCTTTTTACTGGAGTGTTTAGAGGCCATAAGTGAATTACAATTCAAAGGCGTTCTTGAAGACTCTAAAGCTGTTTTTGCGGCTTGGAAGGAATTGATTCGTGGGCAAAAAATACCGTATGAGTCCGATATGTTCTCTGATATTCAGATTATGAGTATGTTGGAGACACGCTGCTTAGATTTTGAGGTCGTTACCTTAGTATCTATGAATGAAGGTATTTTGCCTGGGCAAAAAAACAATTCTTCTTTTTTTACATTTCAAGCTAAAAAGGATTTTGGGCTACCTAATTTCATGGATCAAGACTCCATTATGGCTTACCATTTCTGGAGGTTACTAAAAAGAGCTTCAAATGTGAATATTTTGTACTTAAACACAAAAGATAGTTTTTCGGGTCTAAAAGAGCGAAGTAGTTTTATAGCACAAATCGAGAACGAATGGATCAAGTATAATCCAAATATATCAATCACGTATCCTAAAATCAGTTTAGATTCAAAGGAAATCTCTAAATCCTTTCAGAATGAGATTAGGATAAAAAAAAGCGAGAGTATTGTACAAAGTATAGAAGTCTATTTAGAGAAAGTTGGACTAAGTGCCACGGCCATAAACGATTATTTGGATTGTAAACTTCGTTTTTATTGGAAAAATATTGACAATGTTAAAGACAGCAGCTCAAGTGGCATTAGCCTTCAAGCAAATGAAATAGGAAATATTATTCACACTGTATTGGAGTTGGCCGATCAACCTTACAAGGGTAATGGACTAGTCAATAAGGCTGTTTTAGAACAGATACGTGAAAAAGCTTTGAACCAGATTTTCCCTGAAAGTATACAATCCTATGCAAATCGGGATCTAAAAGTAGGTTTCAATAAGATTTTGCTAGAAGTAACCCAAGAAATGCTCCAGAAGTATTTCAAAAAACGAAAATCTGAAATCCGAGAATCTTCTTACAGGATCATAGCCAATGAGATACGAGTAGAAGCTCCATTGCCACAGCCTTTTGAAAAATTCAAGATCAAAGGATTTATTGATAAAATAGAACTCCATGATAACGAGTTGCATATAATCGATTTTAAAACAGGTAAAGTCGAAAGTACGGAATTGAGTATAAAACTACAAAAGGAGGGAAGTCCAACGATTAAACCCAAATATTTGCAATTAGCCGTTTATGATTACCTTTTGAAATTTAGCCCGAAAGCTCTGGATTTTTTGGGTAAAGAGAATAGTAATGCTGATCGTAAATTTAAGATTTACTCATTTTTAAATCTAAATGAAAAACTAGAAGTTCAGTTTGAAGCTCAAAATACAATGATTTCAGACTTATTGAAAAACATAGCAACGGAGTTAATAGATCTAAACGAAGATATTTTTCAAACGCATGATACCACTAAATGCGAGTATTGTATGTTTAAGAATATTTGTAAGAAATTAAATAATTAAAAATAAATAGGATAAAAATATCCTATTTATGGGCTTTGAGTTTAGATTTTTTTTTTAATCATACATGAGTAAGCAAATTTATTTTTTACATTATTTTCTAACAAGTCTTTGTTAACTAATCTATTTACGATGTATTTGTAAGGTTAGGATTACAATATTTTGAAAAAAAAATTGTGTAGGAGTTGTTTGAATAAAAATATACGCTAATTTTGCAACTCAATTAGTCGCAAGGCTTATCCAGAGAGATGGCAGAGTGGTCGAATGCGGCGGTCTTGAAAACCGTTGACTGTTACAGGTCCGGGGGTTCGAATCCCTCTCTCTCTGCAAAAAAGGTTACCAAATTTGGTAGCCTTTTTGCTTTTAAGGATATCTAGAATGGCTAAAAAACGAAAAAGCAGCTCGAAAGCTGCTGATTCTATTTATAATTGGAGTTATTAGACCTATTGATAAAAGTTGGCGGATTTAGGTCTGAATCTTAACGCTGATATATATTTTTTAGAAAATCTGTTCTTACGTCTATTTCTAACTATCTTTATCGCTAAAAGTACGGACAACAATACGGCCGTGAAAAGAATCAATTTCATAGATTTATTAAGTTTAATTGAAAATAAGATTCTGATTATCAAACGATTTTAGTGACTATTTATAAATTGAGCAAAAAAAAACCGTTTTTCTTTTATCCAAGTTATCAACACCCCGTAAAATAGGAAATATGTCGCTTTATATAATACCTACGCCCATCGGAAATTTAAAAGACATTACTCTGAGAGCTTTGGAAACTCTTCAGAATGTGGATTTTATTCTCGCCGAAGATACCCGTACCACGGGTAAACTTTTAGGACATTTTCAGATTCAAAAGCCGCTTCATAGCTTTCACATGTTCAATGAACACAAAACACTCTCAAGAGTAATTTCTCAGCTAAAAGAAGGTAAAAATGCAGGTCTCGTTTCGGACGCAGGTACACCGGCCATTTCGGATCCAGGATTTTTGATCGTGAGAGAGTGTATACGCGAAAGTATTGAGGTTATTTGCTTGCCAGGCCCTACCGCTTTTGTTCCTGCATTGGTACTCTCGGGTCTCCCAACGGAAAGTTTTGTGTTTGAAGGTTTTTTGCCCATTAAAAAGGGGAGACAAACCAAATTTAAGGAATTACAATCAGAAACTCGAACTTTGGTTTTTTATGAATCTCCTCATCGATTGCTAAAAACTCTACAAGAAAGTATAGACTACTTTGGGCCTGAAAGGCAGGGTTCAGTAAGTAGAGAAATATCTAAACTATTTGAAGAAACAATTCGAGGTACTCTTTCAGAAATTTTGGCTATTTTTACCAAAAAATCTATAAAAGGGGAGTTTGTTATCTGTATTGAAGGCAAGCAAACCAAATCTAAAATAAATGAACATACAGAATAAAGTAGTTTTGATTACTGGAGCATCAAGAGGTATTGGTAAAGCAATTGCCGAAGAGTTTGCTTCAAATGGTGCACAAGTAGCATTTACATATCTTTCATCCGTAGAAAAGGGGGAAGCATTGGAGAAAGAGCTAGCTTCTTATGGATCAAAAGTCAAGGGATATAAATCAGATGCCTCTCAGTTTGATCAGGCTCAAGAACTTGTTGATCAGGTTGTTTCAGATTTCGGAACCATCGACGTATTGATTAACAATGCGGGTATTACAAGAGATACTCTACTGATGCGTATGTCTGAAGAACAATGGGATGAAGTTTTGACGGTGAATCTAAAGTCGGTTTTCAACCTTACCAAGGCAGTAACAAAACCTATGATGAAAGCGAAATCTGGTTCTATAATTAATATAACCTCTGTGGTTGGGCTAACGGGTAATGCAGGACAAGCTAATTATTCAGCTTCCAAGGCGGGTATGATTGGCTTTACAAAATCAATAGCGAAAGAATTAGGATCTAGGAATATACGGTCCAATGCGATCGCACCCGGATTCATAGAGACTGAGATGACTGCAGAGCTTTCTAGTGATCAGTTAGCGACTTGGACACAAAATATACCTTTAAAGCGTCCTGGACAAGGAAAAGATATAGCTCAGGCTTGTTTATTTTTAGCTTCTGATTCGTCGGCATATATCTCGGGTCAGGTACTGGTAGTGGATGGAGGTTTGACAATGTAATTCACAACTCCTTTGGTACTTCAAAGCTCAGTTATTTGGATTTTTGTTTGTATTCTGTGTGGATTTGTCTACGCAGTTATGTTGTATAGTCGCTCCACAATTTCTAAACCCTTTTCGTATATACTGGCTGCTTTTAGGGGTATTTTAGTGTCTATTCTTGCCTTTCTGTTACTTAATCCTTTATTTAAGTATGTTCAGAAGATAATAGAAACGCCTAAGGTTGTATTGCTTTTCGATAACTCTCAATCCATGAAATTTGGTGGAGAAAACGTATTGGAAAGCTTGAAAAAGGACGTATTCAAGGTTGCAGAAGCCTTGAACTCTTCTGGTTATGAAGCTGTTGTTCAAGTTCTTGATTCTGACAAACAAATCCTAGAGCCGAAAGAAATTACCCACAATTTAGACAAAACGAATATATCTAATGCCCTACAAAATGTAAAAAATAGCTTTGAAGGTAAAAATCTAACAGATATAGTTGTCATAAGCGATGGCATTATAAATGATGGATTTTCTCCTTCTGCGTTGCGACTTCCAGCTAGACTCCACGGTGTAGGGTTTGGAGATACGGTTTCTAAAAAAGATATTCAAATTTCAGGAATTATTGCCAACAAAATAGCCTATTTTGGGAATAAATTCGTCGTAAGTGTGGATATTTCCTCTATCGGATACCCAGGAAATCCTGATTTTGTTCAAATAAAAAATTCACAAGGAAAGGTTATCTCAAGGAAGGATTTTAATATTTCAAGTTCTGATTTTTTTACAACACTAAATTTTGAATTGGTCGCAGATAAATTAGGAAAAGCTAGATTTATTGCTGAAGTAGGAGTAAAAGAAGGAGAGTTTTCTAAAATTAATAACGTCAGAGAATTAGTTGTTGATGTAGTCAATGGCAAAGAAAAAGTGCTTTTACTTGCTTCAAGCCCTCATCCTGATATAAAGTGTATTCGTTCTATTCTAGATAAATCAGAACTTTTTGAAACGAAGACAATTATTGGAACAAATCCTTCACCAACAGAAGTATTTGACATACTAATACTTTTTCAATTGCCTCAGAAAATTGGTGAAAATTTAGATATATCTTCACTTTTAAGTAGAAACAAGCCTGTTTTATGGGTTTTAGGGGCTAATTCAGATTTCGAATCGTGGAACAAATTACAGCCAATATTGTCTATATCAACCTCGGGGTTTAAACTAGATAAAGCCATGGCATCTAGGAATATGTCTTTCCAAAAATTTGCTTTGGATCCCAATACAGAATCCATATTGAATAAATTACCTCCATTGTTGATGCCATTTGGAGAATATTCTTTGCTTAAAGGCTCTGAAAACGTTTTAACTCAAAAGATAAATGGTGTTCAAACGGAAAGGACGTTATTAGCCGTAAATGAAAATGCGAAAGTAAAAATGGCGGTAATTGCAGGAGAAGGAATTTGGCAATGGAGGCAAGAAGAATTTTTTATGAATGAAAGTCATAAGTCTGTAGATGAGATAATTTCAAAGACGATTCAGCTAATATCGGTTAAAGAAGATAAGAGAAAGTTACGAGTATATCCAACAAAAGATGTTTATAGTCGAGATGAAGTTGTAAAAATAGTGGTAGAAGCGTATAATGATTTATTTGAACCCATATACGATCAGAATATAAAACTAAAGCTAAAAGGGGATAAGGGCTACGTAAAAGAATTTAATATTCAGAATTCTAAAGATTTTCAAACTTTAGATATTTCAAAAATTCCTGCGGGTGTTTATTCCTTTGATGCGACCTCAACGATATTAGGTAAAAGCGAAAGTGCCGCAGGGGAATTTGTCGTCACGGCAGACTCACAAGAACTCTTAAATACAACAGCTAATTTTGATGACCTTAAAACCATGGCAGCGGAAAGCAAAGGGAGGTTTGTAGCCGCAAATCAATTATCTAGTCTACAAGATTATCTGATAAAAAACAAACCCAATGGTACTATTTATACCAAAGACGATCTCCGTGATATCATAAATTTCAAGTGGATATTGGTCTTACTTATCGGATTGGCCACTATAGAGTGGGCTACACGAAAATATTTAGGGCAATATTAAATTTAGCTTTAATACTATAGTTAGTTATATATGATCAGAGTACTTTTTTTAATTTTATACATCCCGTTTATTTGTACAGATTCATTTTCTCAGGCTCTCCAAAAAAGACCGTCGATTTTGAGTTTACCTATCGATTTTTCCGTTGATGATATCGAGAAATCGTTGTCTAAATCTCTTCCTGTCATATTAGTGGATGATATCAGCTTTGAGGATAATAACCGAGACGATATGAAAATGAAGGTTTCTCGCAAAGGAAACTTGGTATTCAACTCCGTCCAAAATGACATATTAACTTATGAAGTACCCCTAAAGATATGGGTTCAAAAGCGAATTTCGGCTTTAGGGATGGAGCAAACACCCACTACTGAATTTGAAGTAAAATTTCGTTTTTCAACTAAATTTGCAATTAAAAACGATTATAATATACAAACTACAACTACACCCTTGGGGTTTGATTGGATCGTAAAGCCAGTCCTCAAAACAGGATTGATAGACATTCCGATTAGTTCAATTGTAGGTAAAGTTATAGATTCTAAAATGGCTAAATATGGGACTGATATTGATAAAGTTATCGGCGAAAGCATACCCTTAAGGACATTGGTTCTTGACGCTTGGAATACGGCTATGGTGCCCTACAAAGTATCAGATGAGTATAATACATGGGTCAAAATCACACCTCAAGAGATCATGGCTGTGCCTTTTTCTTCTTCAAATAGGATGATTAAAACTACTCTTGGATTTAAGATTTTGGTGGAGACTCTTGTAGGTACTCCTTCAGTAAATGTTAAAAGAGTAACCACTATCCCTTCTTTAAAGTACGTACCCAAGATCCCTACCGATTTTGAATTGGAACTATTTACTATTGTAGATTTTAAAACCGCTTCTGATATAACAAAAAAGATTTTTGTTGGTCAAATGTACGAGTTCAAGGAAGGAAAATATAAGATCGAAATCCTGGATATTGAAATCTCAGGTGAAAATGAATATTTAATATTCAAAACAAAAACGAAGGGAAGTTTTAAGGGCGACATTTACGTAAAGGGAATTCCAGTATATGTACCCGAAAAGAAAATGATTATGCTTACCAAATCTGAATTAGATGTCAAAACAAAGAATTTTTTGCATAAATCAGCCGCTTGGCTTCTGGAAGGATACATGGAACGTAAAATCGAGTCAGATTTTGGTATGCCTTTACAAGAAATTATGGATTATAGCAAAGCAAGCACATTGCAAAGTATAAATAAAGAGTTTAAGAAGGGAGTATCGATGAAAGGAGAAATCTTAGATATAGTTCCCAAATCAGTAAAGGTAGATAGTGCAGGTATTTATGCTACTATTAACACCAAAGCGAAGGTGGAATTACATATAACTGGATTTTGAAATGATCCTTAAAATCATTTATATATAATCAAAAAAGGTACCGAAAGGTACCTTTTTTGTATCAATTACTGAATCAAAAGATTCAAATGATCTTGTATTATCCTATCGAAATATTTTTCATATATTCTGCATTTTTAAGAATATCTCTCATGGGAGAAGAGTTTTGGAAATAAGACTGTTTGACCATATAATACTTAGAACCGGCTTTCTTAGCTGCTTTTAATATAGATGGATAGTCAATAAGTCCATTACCTAAGAATGTCGAATCTTTAATATGGATTTCTGACCCAGAGTTAGGAAACTGAGAGGTTAGTCTAGTACTAGCAAATGCGTCCTTTTTACTATCA
>JBOFGX010000006.1:0-7521 GCA_051649345.1 Leadbetterella sp.
AGAATCAACTTCCTTATATGAGTCTTTTTGTTCAGTACGAACTTCTTTCTTCGATTCAGAGACAAAAAAGGGAGTGGCAAAATATAGAATTCCTCCTATACCTAGACCAGCGATTAATCCATATACAAACTTTGACAAGTAACTTTGTGTATAATTTAGTCCCAAATTAAAAACAAGAATTCTAATTTTTCAAAAAAATCTGTGATTTTGGACGATATTTACATAAACTTTTGGCATCAATCGCAGATTTTATACGATGAATATTCTTTTGACTGGCTTTTCAGGACTTATTGGAAACCATATTGCTGAATTAGTCTTAGAATCTGGCCATTCCCTAAAAGCATTAGTTAGACAGTCTCATGACCTAATAGTTCCTGAAAAAATAAAAGCCCAAGTTACATTGGTTGAAGGAGACATATTGGATATACTAAGTTTGGAAAAAGCAATAGAAGATGTAGACTGGGTAATACATTCTGCTGCCAAGGTTTCGTTTGCACGAAAAGACATTGACAGTATGATGAAAACCAATATCGAAGGGACAGCAAATGTTGTCAATGTTTCTTTGTCTGCAGGCATAAAAAAGCTTTGTTATATAAGCAGCGTAGCAGCTTTGGGTAAACCCAACCAATCTTCAGATGAAAAAAATAAAGTATATACAATAAATGAATCCGCTAAATGGCTCGATGATACAGATATTTCGGCTTATTCTAAATCAAAATATCTAGCAGAAAATGAAGTTTGGCGTGCACACATGGAGGGTTTACCTGTAGTAATTGTGAACCCATCGATTGTATTAGGTGAGGGAGATTGGCAAAGAAGTAGTTCTCAGATTTTCAAGTATATTTTTGATCAAAAACCGTATTATACAGATGGAAGCATAAATGTAGTTGATGTAAAAGATGTTGCTCGTGCCTGTTTGGATTTGTTGTATTCAGATGTATCAGGAGAAAGATTCATTCTCAATGCCCAATCCATAATTTATAAAGATTTTTTTGACTCTATAGCTGCTCGATTTAAGGTCAATGCTCCTAGTTTTAAGGTTAAACCTTGGATGATAGAAATCGTATGGCGTTGGGAGAGTGTCAAGTCTTTGATTACGGGCTCAGCCCCACTTATAACAAAAGAAACAGCAGGAATCACAAAACGCACGATAAACTTTGATAGTCGATTGATTCAAGATAGATTAAATTTCAATTTCACATCCCTAGATAGTACTTTGGATAGAATTTGTGCTTTTTATATAGAATACGCAAAAAAGAAATAATGATGATGGTTTAACGTCAATTGCACAAATAAAGAACATATATATTTTATATTTTCAATTTATTCACGTAAATTCAATTCGAAAACCATTAATGCACCCGCGATATGGAGGAAGAATTTGACGACACGCACGAGAAAATACCTATTTCGAGTTTAGTTGAGCGTTATGAATCTCTAGTCAAACATAAAGAACAGCCTTTTTTTTCTGAAGAAAGCTTCCTTGATATAATCGAATTCTATCTGGATGGTAGCCAAAGAGATAGAATATTAGAAGCTATAAAATTTGGGCTTAAAATATACCCCCACTCTTTAGATTTGTTACTCTACAAGGCGGAGCTCTTGTCTGAGCAGATGATGTTTGATGAAGCTTTTGAGGCTCTTGAGCTTGCGGCATTGTTTCACCCATCAGATGAACGCTTACAGATGAGTTTAGGAGTGACCCACATACACAGTGGGAATTATGAAAAAGGATTAGAAATTTTGCACGGAATAGAAAATGATGTCCAAGAGAATCTTGGCAATTTCTATTCTCAAATAGCCATGGCGTATTCATATATGGATCAGGCAGAAATGGCCTATTCTTACTATAAAAAAGCATGCAGATCAGGCAATGCCAACCAATTTGTCTACTTAGATCTCCTGATGCTTATTGAAGAAATGGGGGTTGCTGAATCTGCATTAAAGTTTTTTGAAGAACTAATCGATAAAGATCCTTATAATTACTTAGCTTGGTACAGCCTTGGATTCTTGAAAATAGAACTAGGAGACAAAGAAGGAGGACGAATCGCCCTTGACTACTCTGTTACCATAGACGAAGACTTTGCGGCTGGATGGATTCAGCTAGGACAGCTCAGTATGAATGAGCAAGATTATACGAGGGCAATAGGACATTACCAACGAGCCATCGTAAATGAAGAAGATTTAGAAAGTCTAACAGATCTAGCAGCAGCTTATGAAGCTTTAGAAGATTATACCCAAGCGATGAAATACTATAAACGTACCACAGAACTAGATGAGTTTTGGGATGAAGGTTGGTATGGCATAGCATCTGTTTTATATGAGCAAGGCAAATACTTGGAGTCTATTCATTTTATCAAGAAAGCGATTAAACTCAATGAGTTCAACGCGGATTATGCTTGTCTATTAGGAGATAGCGAAGCAAAACTGGGCAATATCGTTTCAGCAGAAGAAGCCTACGGCAAAGCCATAGTCTTGGATCCGCTTCATACCAATGCTTGGCTAAATTGGTCCATTGTCTATTTTGATCAACAGATATACGACAAAGCATACGAGCTAATAGAGGATGCTATCATAGAACTTCCCAGCGAAGGCGATTTGTACTACAGGGCTTGTGTTTACCTACTCTACGATGGCAAAATCAAACATGCCTATGATTACCTTCAGCAAGCACTGATATTAGACTACAATGGACATACGCAGCTATTTGATTACTTTTCAAACTTGGAAACCCTAAAAGCTCTCCAAAGAATTATTGACCAGAACAGGAAGTAGTCATTTGATACTAGGTGTTAAAGTGTTTGAAGTATTTCGGCAAAAACCTTATATCTTCTTTGTTGAATTTTGGCAGCAGCGATTGAGTAAGCCTTTGAATATCCTCCTTGATAATACCTCTGAAACCATGGCAAAGCTGAAATACTTGCGTCCAAGGGATTGTTCAAAATTGCTCCTCTAATTCCTAAAAACAGGATGGTACTTGTCAACAATGTTGAATTGATGCCATTTTTATAATCTCCTGCGTACATTTGACCCAATCCAGGAAAAACCATACTTAGAATGCGAGCAGTCTTTGGCTTTAACTTATCAATTTTTTTGTTTTTTCTGAATAGCTCATGCAATAAAGTACTATCCTTTGTAACACTCTTAAAAAAAAACTCTGACGCGTTATAATCTCCCTTACCAAAATGTAAAATGCCTTTATACGCTATTAATTTGCTTTTTTGAGCAGAATCTAAATTTCTATCTTCTAATTCGAGTATATCTATTTCGGCAAAGGGAAGTTGTTGTAATAAAAGATTACAAGCGATTTTTTGTAAAGAAAATTCAACCTTTACAGAATCCGAATCTGCCAACTGATATGAATTATTATAATATTCTATAGCTTGCTCATATTTTTCAGTTTTAAATGCCACAAGTGCCAGTTTGGGATATATTTGTTTAAGAGTGATTCCCGATGTATCAAAAAAAGCTACTCGATCAAATATCTTTGAGGCAGATTCGTACCTACCTGCTTCAAAGTAATCGTTCGCTAGCCTAATTGATTCATGAAGATCTTGACAAATTGCAACCCTAGTAAGAAGAATTAAAAATATCGCTAATCTCATGTTTGATCTGATTTGATTTCTTCAAATTATACTTCTTGACTTCTTGCACAGAACCATATATTGAGCCCACGTAAAACCCTGTACCAAGGGTACCATAAATCCAGCCTCTATAGTTCTCAACTCCAAACTTTTTAAAATTACGTTGAGCTTGAAAGGCCATACTGGCAGTAAAAATCAAAGATATAATCCCATCTTTCCAACTTGATGCGTATGTTTTTCCTAAACCTGGTACTATTGCTGATAATAAGCCCCCTACAAACGGAGACTTGGATTTGAAGGACTTATTAATTACAGTTCTATATGCATCTAATGGTGGAGAAGATAGTTGACTTTGATTTAATGTCACTTTTGCCATTTTGATTTTATCTGTGAATATTAATTCACTTGCTTTAAAAATCATTTTATCTTCCTCTTTAAAATAGGGATTTGTTGACCAGAATTTCTCTCCACCCTTCCAGTCTTTGATACTCATATGTAGTTTAGCAACTTCAAAAGAAGTACTGCTATCTGGAATTGTTACATACCATAGTTTAGATTTTTCTATACCAATAGCCGCATTACCCGATAATCTGTAAGCCTTAAGTGCATCTAATTTTACGTTTGAATTGGTAGGACTTAGAAAAATTATTCTTTCGTATTCATCTAATGCCTGAACATATCTTCCAGATTGAAGTAAATATTTGGCATATTGTATAGAGTTAATCTCAGAATATAAATTTTGGGCAAACAAATGTGAACTAAAAAAACTAAAAAAAAACAATGCTCTAATGCTCATGCGAAAATAGTGTTACTTCTGGTTTGAATCCGGGTTTATCTATCAAAAGATGCTGATTAACATCTATTTCATAATTCTTATTAGACAATCCATTGCATCTAGTAAGTCGATCCATTGTCATTATACCACCTTTTATAATACCGTACTTTTTTACAGATTGTATACCATACTCTGAGCATGATGGTGTAAACGTACAAACGGAAAGATCCTGCGAACTAAAAAATGATTTGTATAATAGAAACATACCCGAGAACAAGGACTCTATCTCATTATTATTACCCTTAGCCTCTTTATACTCCTTTTTACTAGGCCCCTTATCAATAACATTTACAAATTTTGCATACTGGGCATTACTTATTGAGTAGTTCAATAGGAATACGATAACGATAAATTTCATTTTCCTCTGTTTGATCAATTTCTATATTTTTATATGTTATAACTTGTAGCGATCGATTTTTATTTTCATCAAAGAGTTCCATACTAATTTCTTGTGGAACTCCAACACCCTTAGACACTATATAATTACTATAAAAATGTCTTCCTATTACTTCACCATCAGGATTATAGAATATCATAGCCTCCATTTTTTTATCTTTATTTAGGAGTTCAATATTTCCAAATGACTTTTTTAGTTTAGGATCCTTAACTTGCCAAGTACTAACGACACCTTTATCGTTTTTTTCTACTTTTACAACTTCAAACACTCCCTTTTCAGTACTTTTGGACTTGAGACCATAGTCCTCCAATGTACCACTTAATGCCAAATGAAACATCGTAAACTCTGGCAACAAGGCGGATCTTGACCTTGTCAATTTTTGAGTTTTCTCATCTAATACATATAAAATTGTATCTTGGATAACCATTGTTTCTTTCTTGGGGAAATAGAGTTTATAGACAATTTTACCATAAATTTTATCATAATAAACTTTTCCCATTGTCAACCTCATCTTTCCATTTACCAGTTTCTCTTTGATAGAAACATCTGCCTTAAACCTGTAATGAAACTGTGCTTGTGTTTGTTTTTGAAACAAAACAATTAGAGACAATATAAGTATAAACTTGAACTTCATATTAAAGAAATAGCCCATATAATGGGCTATTCAGAATAATTCTATTATCAGTAATAATAATACCCTCCACTTCCAAAACCACCAAAAAGTAAGCATGCTCCACCCCACACAAGAGTCCCCACTAAGCATCCAATAGCAGCTTTCTTAACCTGCTCTTTATCATTATCTGTAGCAAAATAAACAATCGCTAAACCAGCGACTGAACAACAAATCCCCCACACAATGGCAGGTATTCCCAAAGGAAGGTCACCTACAGATGAAATAGTAGTTGTTGAAGTATTATCTAAGTTCTCAATTAATGTAGGGTCGACACTTTTAAGTGTCTCCAAATCTACTTGCCCGTTTAAAACTGTACTTTCAATCAAATCTAGTGAATTAAATTCTTGATTAAAGTTGGGCCTAGCAAACACATCTTTAATTGGGTCTAAATTCGTTACAGTTTGATTACTTGCCAAACTAATAAAACCTGAGAAAAGAACTAAAATAATTAGAGTTAATTTTTTCATGAAATTTTGGTTAATTTCCATAAAACTAGAAAAAAAAATAGTCTAAAAAAAATATTATAATAAAATAAATTAGTTTTATCGAAAACGAATTAAAAAGCGTTGTAAATCTAATAAAAGTTAGCAGTAGGATAAAAAAATAACCCGCAAAAGCGGGTTATTAAATTTTAATTAAACAATTAATATTTTCACCATACTGTAAAGTTTAAAACCAGCCAAATCGCAGTTCCAATTAAGCATCCAACAAATGCTTTTTTAGTTTGTTCATTATCTTTATCTGTTACCAAATATACAATCAATACACCTAATAAACCTAGGCATATTCCCCATACAATCGAAGGTATCCCTAAAGGGACTTCACCAATTGCTGAAATAGCTGAAGTTGAGCTATTATCTAAATTTTGAACCGTAGAAGGACTTGTTGCTCTCAAAGTTTCTAAATCAATTTGACCGTTTTGAACCAAACTTTCTATTTGGTCTAAAGAGCTTAGTTCTTCTTTAAAATTTGGCTTGACATAAACCTCTTTGCTAGGATTTGGCTTTATGGTAATAGTATTACTTGCCATACCAGAAATGCACGATAATAAAATCGAAATAAGTAAAGTTATTTTTTTCATTTAACGATAGTTTAATTTAAACAAAAGTAAAACAAAAATTTACAATTCAAAATATTATAGAAACAATAAAATCAATTAAACAGGGTCAACTGAAAAAGTCATTCCCTTTGCCAAATATACGGGAAAGTGTATAATACAAGAAGAATTAAGAAGAATCGGTATCGCGTACTATATGTTAATAATTATGAAGTAGAACTAGTATCAATTCATCACTATGATGTGCTATCCTGATAAATCAGGACAGCCATTGGCAAGTATTTTGGCTCATTTTCAAAAAATCGGTGCAGGGTTATTGAAGCTATTTACCAAAATTGCTTACATCTAAAATTTATTGTGTAAACCATTTACAATAAACAAGATATACGTTCTTCAGAATACAATAACAATTTTTGGTGGTGCTAATTTAAATATTCCAACAAGGGAAAATCAATACCCAGAAGTAACACCCACTGAAAGTACTAAAGCAAAATACAACAAGTATAACCCAACATAGACACCAATTCCAATTAAAAATCCTTTTACAGATTTTTTTACTTGTTCTTTGTCATTATCAGTCATAATGTAAACAATTAGTATCCCTACCCACCCACAACACAAGCCCCATACAAGGGGAGGTATACCCAATGGAGATTCCTCTGCGATTGAAGCTGCATTTTTATCCAAATTTATCACCAAATCTGGATTATTCTTTTCTAAGCTATCAATATTAACTTGTCCATTTTTAACCATGTCTTCTATCAAATCCAAAGAACTTAATTCATCTTTAAAATTAGGCTGGACATAAATAGAATTCTTGGGATCAGGTTTTGAAACTGTAGTATTGCTTGCTAAACTTGTTATAGAAAATAGAATAATGGAAACTAGTGGAATTAATGTATTCATAAGTGTCTTCTTCAAAATAAATAATGTTGCTTATTATTTCAAGTTATTGACAAAAACCGCACCAATTAC
>JBOFGX010000007.1:0-5419 GCA_051649345.1 Leadbetterella sp.
AGTTCCGCCCAAATATGGCAGCCACCAAACCAGATTAAAATACCGACTTTTTGTATATTTTACTTGTTTTCTGGTATTTATTTTCGATAAAAACTTGAATAATAAAATGATATTCAATTCTTTATTAGTATTTGAGGGACGACTAAATAGACTAGGGATAGAGAATGGAGTTTTAGGTCATATTTATGATCTGGAATTACTAACTTAGGGTAGGGAAAAACGGTCAATCCTGTTTAGGCATTGACAGATGACAAACATTAAACATGTGAAGTTCAGTATCCAAACGACTGCCGATTATTTCACTCAGCGTTCATCACTACGATCTACCATCCTCTATTCGGATAGCCTTTACTTCTTATATATCTCGTCCATACGAGCCTGTAGCTGTTGTTTTTCGATGAGTTCTTTCTTGCCTGTCCGGTACCACATCCAGATAAGACCAGCTACAAGTAAATACGGCACACAGAGAAGATATAAAATCCCAAAGTTGATACTGGATCCTATCACATTACGGCCTTCACTTAGGTTGGTTTCTACCGAGGCTCTACACATAGCACACTGGGCACTCGCGTCAATGATGAGTGTACAACATAACAGTAGGACAAATACAATGGATTTTTTCATGTTACTTTATAGAACATCATTTTATATATAACACACATATCAAAGAATGAGTTTAAAACATATAGTATGGCTTAATCATATAATACGCTACGACACCTGTAATGGATACATATAGCCACAGTGGGAAGGCTATTTTAGTTATTTTTAGGTGTTCGGCATCCATTCGATTATACCCATAATAATAAGCTCTTAGTACAAAGGGTAGCACGATCAAAGACCCTAAGATATGCGTAATCAATACAAAATAGTAAAACATACGTACAAGGCCTCTACCACCAAAAGTAGTGCTCTCGTGCGTAATATGATACCCGATATAGGCAAGAAGGAATAAAGCCCCTAAGCCAAATCCAAGCGTAGTAAATAGCTTGTGTAAGGGGATGTTTTTTCTTTTAATAGCTATTAGAGCTAGAATCAAAAAAAATGCCGTAGCAGAATTTATAGCTGCGTTAAAATGCGGTAGGTAGTCTGTCCAAATACCAAAATCTAGTTTTTTACGTATTCCCAACATGGCCGCCACTGCAAGGGGGATGACAATAGATAAGATGTTGATAACCCGTAAACTTCCTTTTTTCATATATATTATCCTGCTTTATTTATCTTGACTCAATAAAACCTTTATTTCAGGCATCAGCTTTTCTTCGATCTCATGACGATCTGTTGCCGTATAAATTCCTCGACAGTATCCATTTTTATCGAAAAGTAAAACTTTATCAGAGTGGATAAATGCGTCGTCTATATTTGTTATGGTTTTATTGTATTCTGAAGCATCCGATACGGGTAACTTGCAATCTTCGATAGCAAATCTGTATATAGCTTTTTTATCACCCGTTAGAAACTGCCAGTTTGGGAATTTCCATTCGTTTCTTTTTTTGTACTCGGCCAGTACGGTTGGCGTATCATAAACGGGATCTACCGTAAGGCTATATAATTTTACCTTGTTTTCCGCTTTGAAAGCCTCTGACACCCGTGCAAGGTTCTTGTTTGTAATCGGGCAAATCGTACCGCAACGGGTAAAAAAATACGAAATCACTCGTATTTGCCCTTGCTCTATTCTAGAAAACTTACCTTCTTCGTTTATGAAGCCTATTTCGGCCAATTGGTTATAGAGTGTGTCTCCCTTGATTATTTTTACTTGATCATTATCATCAACAATAGGATAATAATAGGGAAGATCAAATCTGTTTTTGGCGAAAAACTTAAAAAATAAAAATACGAAAGCCGGTATAACTAGCGTAGCGAGTAATATACCGGCCTTGGTTCTGGATGATTTCATTTAGCCTCTTACACCGCCTATATAACCACCTTCTACTACCAATGCTACTAGTAACCAAACCACGAAAATGGCAGGGAGTATTATTGTCCAAATCAGCGACTTTACTTCAGCTTTTAGGTGCATAAATGTACCAACGATATAAAATGCTTTAACGATAGTCATGCCAATAAAAATAGCAATTTTCGTCCATTTAAATTTTTCTGGATCGAGACCAAAAGCAACGATAAATTCTAATGCAGTCAATACTAGTAATATCCAAAATACCTTCCAGAGTTCCCCTGTTTGAGGTTTTATTTTTTCACCGTGTTCTGGAGTATGTTCCATTATTTTTTAAAATTAAAAGATTAAACCAAATAGAAGAATGTAAATACAAATACCCATACAAGGTCTACAAAGTGCCAGTAAAGACCTATTTTCTCTATCATTTCATAGTGTCCGCGTCTTTGATAAACACCATTAGCTGCATTGTAAAAAGCCAATATGTTCAAGATAACACCTGAAAATACGTGCGTTCCGTGAAAACCTGTAATAAAGAAAAACAAATCGGCAAATGCAGGTGGGCCATATTCATTCTGTACAAGATTAGCACCGTGGAATGTTCCCCCGGTCAATAAGCTTAGCGTACCGTGATCTGTACCGTGTATAAAGTGTGACCACTCCCAAGCCTGTGAACCTAGGAAAGTGAATCCCCCTAATATAGTCCAAAGCATCCATTTTTCTACGTCAGCTTTGTCTCTTCTATGTCCTGCTTCTACTGCTAACACCATCGTTACAGAACTAAAAATAAGTATAAAGGTCATGATTCCTACAAAAACCAGTGGTAAAGAATGACCATGGAGAAAAGGGACAGCTTCAAAAACTTTTTCTGGTATTGGCCAGTAAGCTTGGCTTAATTCAAATGTTTTATAAGACATGTTAGGGATCACATCCACAAATGTTTTAGCACTATAGCGTATAAGACCGTAAGATATTAGTAATGCAGAGAAAGTAAAGGTATCTGAAAGCAAGAAGATCCACATCATAAGCTTTCCATAACCTATTTTCATAGGTTGGGTTCCCCCTTTCCAGAGTAAATGTTCGGGATTTGGTGAAGTTTTAGCTACAGCCATTACACTATCGTTTTAAAAATTTTACAAATATAACAAATCATAGGTTTATACAGAAAATTCAGGACACAGAATCGCTCAAAAAATAATCTGTATAGGTCAATTATTTAAAAAATATCAAAAACACAAATAAATATATCCATAATACATCCAAGAAATGCCAATACGTAGCCGATACTTCTATATGTATCATATTTTTGGAATGTATTTTTTGGGTCATAGCTGAATAAAACGAGTAAGCCAATACAAAAAGACCCGAAATCAAGTGGAAAAAGTGGACGCCCGTAAGCACATAATAGAAACTTTGATGAACATTTCCTTTTAAATACAATCCTGCAGTTTGTAATTCTTGCCAGCCTAGATATTGCATTGTTAAAAACAAAACACCAAAACCGAAACAAGCTAAAATGTATATTTTTAAAGCTGCAAAATTATCTTTTTTGGCTGCTCTGTAGGCTAGCTGCATAAATAGACTACTGATAAGCAATACGCCTGTACTGAAATAAAAGATAGTGGGTATCTCAAAGTCATTCCAGTTTCCATCCGATCTTTTTACGAGGTAGGCACTAGTAAGAGATGCAAACAGCATGACAATGGTAATGATAAAAAGCCAAAGCATGAATTTCCATTTATTGACTGTCAATACGGGTTTCAATTCTGAATTATCGGTCATAGGTGTTTTATATTTTGTCCATCAAATAAGCAATCTGTACTACGGGTAAATATATAAATGAGCCAAACATTAAATAAAGGGCAGACTGCCTGTTTTGATTTTTTAATAAATATAATGTTTGTGCCAAAAACAATACTCCACAAATAAGAGCGGCAAAGGCAGAATTAATACCCGTCATTTTTAAGTAATACGGAACCCAGCACAAAGGCAATAAAAACAAGGTATATATCATGATTTGTAGAGCGGTGCTTAATCCTGGACCTTCTTTCGACGGCAATAGCTTAAACCCTGCTGCCGTATAGTCATCATGTGTCACCCAAGCAATAGCCCAAAAATGGGGAAACTGCCAAAAAAACTGAATAGCAAATAGTATTCCAGGCTCCCAGCCATAGGAATTGCTGTATGCCAGCCAGCCAATCATAGGTGGAAACGCACCGGGTAAAGCTCCAACGGCAACAGCAATTGGGCCAACTCTTTTTAGAGGCGTATAAACAAAACCGTAGAGTACCAAGGATAGGAGGGAAATAATAAAGGCTTTTTCATTAAAAAAAAAGTAAATAGAAACCAAACCTATGACCCCACATAGGATACAAAAAATCAAGGCCTCTTGGACGCTTAATCTCCCACTAGGAAGAGGACGTTTACTCGTACGAGACATCAATTTATCTAACTCTTTTTCTTTAATCTGGTTGATGATGTTGGCTGATGATGTAACCAAAAACGCCCCTATAGCCAGCTTCAAAAGTGAAAATAGATCAGGCGTTTGAGAAGCTAATGTATACCCAAATAAGCTCGAGAACACAACTGTGATCGAAAGCCTGAATTTTGTAAGATCAAAATAGGCTCTGAATTTATTGGAAGTATGTACTACAGCTTGCTCCATCAGAGAGATTTAGAATAAACAGAATAGAGTAAAATAAACAATAAACTTAAAATGATGACCGAAAAAACCAAATGGAAAGGCTGTATCACGGCTGGTAATCCCATAAAACCAAGAATACCACCACTTAAGACACTTCCTGATACAATTCCTAGATTCCAAGAGGATACTTTACTAAGAAAGCCCTTTTCTTTTTTGAACTTGTTGTAAATAAAATAAGAAATCAAGAGAATAAACAAGGAAAATAATCCATGAAATAAGACTTTACCCGAGACTTCATTTACCCATAAATTTCTGTTCATATCACCAAACGCTTTTTGAGCGATATCTATTCCCTCCCTAATTTGTGTGCCAAATACAATTTGTCCTACCATAGCAGAAATAGCCAACACTACTAAAAATGAACCCGATGTGTCAACTTTGGGTTTAAAAATTCCAGATATTTTATACGAACGTAAAATTGCAAAAACCAATACTGCCAATATCACAATGGATAGGAGCATGTGTAAGGTGATCAATACAGGGTGAAGTTCAGAGGATACGACTTTAGAACCCAACCACCCTTCAAAAACTACCAAAACAAATGCTATTAATGAGTACCAGAAAATTCTGAAGTCTTCAGTCTTTTTGTATCGTCTGTAAGCAAACACGGTAGTTAGAAAAATAAAAAAGCCAATCAGAACGCCTACAAGTCTATTGACATATTCTATCCATGTCTTTAAGGGGTTAAATATAACTTCACCTTTGAGCTTGGCTCCGAATATTTCCTGATAGTTAGGTGGGAGCTGCGATACGTCAGTCGGGGGAACCCATTGCCCGAAGCATTTGGGCCAATCTGGACATCCCATGCCTGAACCTGTAGC
>JBOFGX010000008.1:0-8186 GCA_051649345.1 Leadbetterella sp.
TTGGGATCTACTTTGTCTCCACATGACCAGAGGAGTAGGAGAGTCGAAAGTGTCAGGATGTATTTCATTTGGTTTGTTTTTTTAACACAAAAATTGTATTTGTAGGCAACTATTTTTATTCGAAATTTGAAATTCAACATTCAATAATTTTCCACATTTTTGCTTTTGTGAATTTTCAAAAAATATTTTCAAAAAAAACCATCGAAAACATCACTTTTTCCGTGAAGCGGTAGTATTCGCCCGTGAAACGGTAGTGATTTTGAGGCCCGTATTGGAATAATACAATTTTTCGTCTGTTTTTTTGAAATTTGATCTCTATTTCCGAAAATTTGAAGCCTTTATCTCAAAAACTGAGATTTAGAGAAGATAATCAGTCATTCACGATTGTTTGGGAGAAAATTCGCCCGTTTCTGGATTTTTTTAGAAAGATCTGGCGTTTTTGATTTTTCTATAGAAAAAATCGGAAAATTTGATCGAAACAGGAGAATGGAGTAGTAAAATTTAGGAGGTTTAGATTTAGGACTTTAGTTTGTTAGCTTTAGGTTTTTACTCATTTATCGTCCAACAATCTGAGGGCTATCAACTGTTCTTGAGACCTACGGTCGCAACTGCACAAAAACAAGTGTTTTTGCTTGTTGTGCTCGACCTGAAAACGTTTGTGCTTGTAGTACTCTAACAGATAACAAAAGACTGGAATTGAAAAAGAAAATTCGAGCTATAAATAAAAAAACCGACTCAAAAGAATGAGCCGGTTTATGATTTTTATTGTGTTGAACTTAGCGAACCCTATATAGAACCAATTCTACCTGTACGCGTATCAATAGTCAGCATTTTGTGGATCCCAGTTGGTCCAAGTAGCTGTCCAATCGTTTGAATCAAAAGCTCCAGAATATACAGTACTTTCCATACCTGCTGGAAGTGTCACCCCTGAAGTTTTCAATTTTGAAGACGAGGTGAGAACAGTTACCGGCTTACCTGTAAGAGCATTGTAGCCTGTAGGCAGACCCAAACTTTCGATGGTCACACCAAACTGATTTTTTCTCTGTGCTGCATTTAACAATGCCTCATCTCCTGATACAATAGGCTTGCCTTTTACCATACCTGATAAAGCAAGACCTGCTAACTCCATTTTGCCCGTTTTGAAATTGTCCTGAGTAGCCGTACCTTCTAGTTCTAAACCACCCTTTGCTTGCCAATCACCTACAAACACACTGTTGTAGACAGAGACAGCCGTATTTCTTCTAAGTCTAAGAGCCGAACGATACTTGGCGTTTACATTACCAGTACCTATGAAAGCCGAAATATTGGCAAATTTAGCGTTCGTCTGTGGTGAAGCTGTAGAGCCTGAGCCATCATTGTCCGACTCAAACACATTAGAATCTGAACATGAGCATTGATCGGCTACGTTGGGATCTCTTACCACTAAGCCAAACTGCACGGATCCAGCATATCCCCAGTCTGTATCCAAATCGTCATCTAATGTCTTGTAAGAAACTAAATGTTTGGCGTTTACTGTACCTCCAAACCACTCAAAGGCATCATCCCCAGAGTACGATACTTGTACGTAATCGATTTCGGTACCTGATCCTACTCCTCCCATGGTAAGAGCGTTGATCTCTTTGTCCGTCTCAAATGCGATACCCGCAAACTCAATACGGACATACTTCAACACACCCGAATTATCACTGTCACTCGTACCGCCGAATGTGGATATATTCTCTCCTTCGATAGTTGCTGGAGTCTTATTCACTCTGGAATTTCCCAAAAGTACGATTCCACCCCAGTCACCATAATTTCTGGATCCTTTGGGCTGAGAAGATGTAAACACGATTGGGTTATCAACAGTACCTCTAGCAATAATTTTGGCTCCTGGCTTTACGATGAGTGTACCTTTGGTAACTTTATCGCCTAGAACAATAGTACCTGGCTCAATCGTAAGCGTAGCACCCTCTTCCACATACACAAATCCTTTTACAGAGTACTTTACAGAACTCTTCCACGTAGTACTGGCCGTGATTTTACCTGATACCTCCTGAATGGTACGATTGGCAGGAGCAGGAATAGTTACATCCTCTTCATCTGAAAGGCGATTACAAGAAATAACTACAGTTAGAGACAATACACTCATAAGAAGTAGCCTAAATGATTTTTTCATAAAAATTGTTATTTGTTTTTTTGTTTATTTAAAATTTATACGAGATTCCAAGTGTGGTATATGTACCTCTGCGATACTCTTGATATACACCATCGTTGTTATTTATAATCTGATTGCGGTCTGTATCTTGCACAAGTCTGAATTTTTGATTGAAAATATCTTGAACGACTAGTTTTAACTCCAATGAATTTTTTAGTCTTTTGGACATATTAAAATCCAAGACATTTCTGGGCATTTCATAGATATTGGCTGATATCTGATCATCACCGATCACAAATATCCTTTTTCCGATGATGTTGTACAGAAGATTGGCTTGGAGACCTTTTTTGCTTGTGTAAAATAAGGCCGCGTTGATGAGGTATGGAGACTGCCCTTGAAGTGATCGCTCGAGCAAGGTTTGTCCTTGACCCGTTTGCACATTTCCGTTGATAAAGGCTCCATTGATGAGAGTCGTAAACTGGGTACCTAATTTTTTTCTTATTTCTACTTCTACACCATTAGAAACAGCACTATATGCATTATCCACAGTGAAAGCTACATTGCTACCATTGTAAAGTAATTTTGCCTCTATGGGATTCTGAAATCTTTTATTAAAGAGTGTTACAGTAACCATTTCATCTTCAGAGAAATAATATTCATATTGTAGATCTAGGTTTGAGATAGTTGCGTTTTCCAACTTAGGCTTATCAGCCGTAGGGACATATCCAGTTCTTGTGACATCATACACAAAATCATAGTATGTAAACGGTGCTATTTCTCTAAACTCTGGTCTATTCACCGTATTGGAATAGGCTATCCTCAGTTTACTCTTTTTATTGATTTCATAGGATAGATTTACGGCAGGTAAGAGATTGAAGGCGGGGTTTTCTACATATATCAGGCTACCCGATCCTCTGTTTCTACTGCTTAATTCTTGCTGATTATACTCTGCACGCACTCCTGCACTCAAATACATCCTTTTAAGAACTGGCGTATTGACTTGTCCATACCCACTCGTGAAAATATTACTCGCGGTATACTTGTCTTCAAAGTTGGTTCCCACCCCATAATAAACCTTGTCACCACCTAAATTTGAGGGATCAAAAAACTCTCTCGGATCTGACGAAAAGACACTACTTTCTGACCCTAGTCTATTTGGATTCGTAATCCCATACCACCTATTTTCAAAATCACGATCCTTTAAGCTAGAATACATTCCTATTTTCAGATTTTTCTTGGTCACAGTAGCATCTGATTTGTCAAATGATTTCTCATAGTCCAATCTCAAGGTTTTGACACTTTCGTCCAATTCGGAAAAGGATCTTGCAGACTGCTGCAATGTAGGGCTGTCTGATTGCTGGAGATCAAACACAAACTCATCGTTGGAGCCTTTGGCTCTACTTCTAGAAAACCTTCTGTAGTCGGGCTCAGCTCTAAACGTATGCCCAATGGCTGTATACCACTTTAGCTTCGATGATTTAGAAAGCGTATGAATTCCGTTGAGTTGCCCATTGTAAATACTTCTTTGCTCATATCGGAAAGAACCGTTATCAAAGTCTACGTTTTCGTTATACCCTGTTCTGAACACACTTTCACTTGTACCTATTTGGTTGAAAAAATTCTTGAATTCGATCTTATTATTGGAATTTAGTGTCAATGCCCAGTTGGACATAGCCCCAATACGCACATTATGATTGAGTGACTTATCGAAATATTTTTTCTCTACGCTACCGTCAAACAAGAACCTATTTTGCTCTATCGCTAGTCCTTGGTAGGCGTTTGAATAATTGATGAAGGATACATTACTAAGTTTTTTACCTCCTAGTTTCCAGCTATGTGCATAGTTTATATTGGCACGTATGTCGGGTTGGACAGTAGTATTTTCTACATTATAAAAAGCAGGTAAGTCTCGAAATCTTTCATTTATAGCTTCCGTTTTAGCCAAAAGAGCGATGCTATTTCTGGATGGGAAATTGTCAGGCAAAGCCCTTGTGCCATTGTCGAATCCTAACCAATCCGTTTTGCTTCCTTTATCTGCATTATAGGAATTGCCTGTTGTATTAGGTCTATACGAAATGCTCAAAGAAGCAGTAAGGGCGTTCTCCTCCGGATTAGACTTTGTATAGATTTTTATAGCTCCACCTGATACATCTCCTGGTAAATCTGAGGATGAAGACTTAGAAACCATCATTCTATCAATAGCAGCTGAAGGTATAAGATCAAAAGAAAAGGCCTTGGAGTCAACCTCCGTACTAGGAGCTATGATATCATTCAAGAGAACGGTATTGTATCGTTCATTAAGACCTCGTATGACCACAAACCTTTCATCGAAAATAGACACACCTGATATTCTCCTTACTACGGCTGAGGCGTCTCTATCTTGTGATTTTTGTATTTGCTGACTCGATAAGCCTACTACTATTTGTTGTGCTTGTTTGATGTCTTTTAACACCGACAGGTCTGTTGATGTAACCTTACTCGATGTGATTACGACGTTATTCAACATGTTGACGTCTTCAACAATTACGACATTGGCTGTTGCCTCTTTTCCATCTTCTACAAGAATGTTGGACAAGGTGTTTTCTTGATATCCTACATAACTAATCTTAATTGTATTTTTCCCAGTTGGGACTTTGTTGAAAGCAAACTTCCCGTTGATGTCTGAAACCGTTGCCATTGTAGTACCTTCTACTCTTACTGTAGCACCAATGATGAGTTCCATTTTTTCTGAGTCTCTGACGGTGCCTTGAATACTTCCAAACTGAGCAAATGTGCTTGTAATTATAAGAAATGATGTTATTAAAAGGGTAGTAATTTTTTGAAACATTCGTATTAATTTTTGATTTCGGGACAAAAGTATACGGCCAATGTTACCTCAATATTAAGCTTTGATTATGATTTCTTTAATTACATTTTAATGATTGTATTTATATTTATATTTACTCAAAAAATATAATAATACAAGTATAAGATGCTTAAAAGAAAGATTTTGATAGTTGACGACGACTTGGATGTAGTTGAATTGATCTCCTATAATCTTACAAAAGAAGGATACTCAGTAGAGTCTGCCAATGATGGGAAAGTCGCCGTCGAAAAATGTAATAATTCCACGTTTGACTTAATAATTTTGGATTATATGATTCCTGAGTTTAATGGCCCAGAAACCTGTGAAAAAATTCGAAAATCTAAATTCAATAAGAATACCTTTATACTGTTTTTAACGGCCCGATCTGACGAACACTCCGAGGTAGTGGCTTTTGATTCGGGAGCCAATGATTTTATTTCAAAACCTATAAAACCAATGGCATTGCTGTCAAGAGTAGCTTCTATTCTATTTCGAGATAAACCCAATAGCACTGAAAGTAATCTGGTGTTTGGGGATTTAGAAATTAATAAAAATAGATATTCCGTAAAATCTAGAAGCATTGAAGAGCTCGTGTTACCCAAAAAAGAATTCGAACTGCTTTATTTTCTAGCTTCTAAATCTAACATTATTCGTAATCGCGAAGAAATACTCGAAAAAATCTGGGGTAGCGAAACTCTGGTTGGAGATAGAACTATAGATGTTCATATTAGAAAGCTACGCGAAAAGTTGGGTGAGGAAAAAATAAAAACAATCAAGGGGATCGGATATTTGTTTGTAGAATAGTTTAACGCGAATTAATCATTAGGACTTCGTGACTACAACTTTATTTGGCTTGGTATTTATTGGGTCAGGTTTATTTAGTGAGGACTACTTGAAATCTGAGAACTGATTTACAACAATCTTGGTTGAATTCATAAGATGATTTAAAATTTGACAATCGTTATTTGCTCAAAAAACCAGCGAAAACGAACGTGAGTGGATTTGTGCGATTTATTGACAGCTTACACGTAAAAAGTTACAATAACTTACTCAAGGTCAATAAAAACAGCAAAATCCCACGGAAGTGAGTGGTGCATAGCATTCGCCTTTTTTTGAGCTTGATTTTTGGTACTTTTCATCAAGGAAAAGTACAGAAGATAATTTTATAAATCAGAATATTCTAATTCTTTTTATCAAAAGGGAATAGAATGAATTTTCCTCCAAACTAAATTGAACTGCCCCAATTTATGCTCAAGCAAAATTTAATCCCGAAGCCTATTGCTTAATGCGAATTGAAATATACCCTTTTTCAATCGTATATTTGCGGTGAATTTCACCCCCGTATATGACAGATAGATACGCTCAAAGAGGAGTTTCCGCATCCAAAGAAGATGTACACAAAGCCATTGAAAAACTCGATAAGGGGTTATTCCCAAAAGCATTTTGTAAGATTTCGCCCGATACTTTAGGTGGCGATCCTGAATATTGTACCATCATGCATGCAGATGGTGCTGGAACCAAGACCTCTTTGGCCTATATATACTGGAAAGAAACGGGGGATGTATCGGTATGGAAAGGTATTGCACAGGACTCCATCATCATGAATACCGATGATCTCCTTTGTGTAGGAGCTACTGGGCCTATATTGATGTCTTCATCTATTGATAGGAACAAGCTTTTGGTACCCGGTGAAGTGATCTCTGCTATTATCAATGGCAGCGAAGAGGTACTAGCCAATCTACGTGAGCACGGTATAGAAATATATAGCGCAGGTGGAGAAACTGCCGATATGGGCGATCTAGTGAGGACAATTACGGTAAATACAACCGTGATTGGTCGTATGAAACGCTCGGATGTGATTTCTAACGACAAAATTATAGACGGAGATGTCATTGTAGGATTTGCCTCTTACGGCCAAGCGAGCTATGAAAGTGAGTATAATGGCGGTATGGGAAGCAATGGACTTACTTCTGCTCGTCATGATGTACTATCAAAAAGGTACATCGACAAATACGTAGAAAGTTACGATCCCAATGTAGATAAAAGCCTTATTTACAGCGGCGGATTGAATCTGCTCGATCCCGTAAAAATATCGGATGGTTATACAACTACTGTCGGGAAACTGATCCTATCTCCTACCCGCACATACGCTCCTTTAGTAAAAAAAATATTGGATAGCCACAGAAGTACCATCCACGGTATGGTACACTGCTCGGGTGGTGCACAGACCAAGGTCTTGCATTTTATTGATGATCTTCATGTAATCAAAGATAATCTTTTGCCGATCCCTCCTCTGTTTGAGATGATCCAAAAACAAAGCGGTACCTCCTACCAAGAAATGTATAAGGTGTTCAATATGGGACATCGATTAGAGATTTATCTACCCAAAGAACAAGCACAAGCTTTGATAGATATCGCTTCCGAATTTAATATTGACGCTCAGATCATCGGTAAAGTCGAGAAACTAGAAGGCAATAAGAAAGTGACGTTGGTTACCCCGAATGGGACGTTTGAGTATTGAGGATTTGAGGTGGAGGTAAATATTTAGAAATTGTTTTCGTAAAATACCCCTAGCTCAAATATAACCCGTCTTTATCGCAAAAGAGACTAATTCGCCGGTACTCTTGCTATTGGTTTTAGACAACATATTTTGACGATGATTATCAACCGTTTTGATGGAAATGTTTAATTCTGAAGCAATTTGTTTACTGCTAAATCCTATCGCCAAATAATTCAAAACCTCGATTTCTCTATTGCTCACTTTAGGGATCTCTTTATTTGTATCCAAAAAAACATTTCCTGTTTGACAATAATAATGACTACAAATTTCTTTTTCGGAGTTAACAATGCTCATCATAGCCACACCATCCGTTTTGATATGAGAAATATCTGTAACGAAGCCAAGCCCAACTAGTAAATTATCTTCATCGTCGGTTAGATAATCAGCATATTGTATCATACACCATTTATAGACATTTTCGTTATTTTTTATTCGTATATAAAGCGTAGGATGAAAAGTTTTGTAATTTGTTTTGTTAGCATGGAGTGTAATCTGAATAAAGTAATTACTAAATGCAAACATAGCCTCAGTATCTTCGGGATGTGAGCGTTTAAACATCTCATCGGGTGGGTAGCCGATAAAATTCTCAGGCTTGATACCAATCATTTTTTCTACTTTCCCGCCTGCATTCAAAACCAGACCTGTTG
>JBOFGX010000009.1:0-5138 GCA_051649345.1 Leadbetterella sp.
TGGATATAATGTTATACTCTAAAATAGCTTTGTCGTTTTCTGAGAAAAAAACTCCTCTTCCTTTTGAAGGCCTATATCTTCTGGTTTCAGGTGGCGGTATGTTGTCAATAATAACACATTTTTCAACTTTCACGGAATACGTATTTTTTAGATCTGGAATTCCTGTATTATGCCTATTGGGCTTATCTATATTTTCATAATTATTTTCTGGTGTATTATTGTTTTCAATAAAAATCCCATTAGACGAGTTGTTTTTAGCAACACATTCTATCATCCTACAATTAAAGTTACCCGAATCCCACCAAAAACCTGTTGATCGATTACCAATGGCCTCACATTGAAACAACACATTGTTGTCGTTTTGAGCTTTATCCGAAAAAAACTTAATACCACAAACGCTCCAACTAGTAAGACCCACAATTTCTGCCTGACGAGAGTTGAAATTAAACTTACTGTTTACAGCATATAAATGGGAAGTACCATTTATGTTGACCCCCGTTTCTCCGTTAAATGAAAACTCACATGAATTTATTCTTATATTTCTATTGCCCATTAACTGTAGACCCGCACTCTTATTATGATTAAATTTACAGTATTCGATAAGCAAATTATTTTGTCTATCTATGGCTACTGGCAGACTGGCATGTTCAAAGTTAAGGTTCCTAAGAATAATATTAGATTTAAGTTCCATTTGATCTTTCAGCCAAATCTGCATAAGTGATTGCTTAGTAATAACTTCTACAAGGTTAGACTTATGATTAAGATCAAAATCACTAGGTAAGTTTTTCGGTAAAGAAATCGTAATCACACCCATTGTATCAATCTTACCATCCTTGACGACAGCATCTTGAACCCAAAAACTACCCTCATCGATAGTTAAGCGGCCTCCATTGACATTATTAGGATTTGAAGACTCTCCTTCAGCACCATTACCTACTTTTCCGTTACGATTTACATAATTAGGAGGATTTACTTGATAGACGGAAACTCCATTTAAAAACATCATCTCTCTCCTAACCATAGCATCAGATACGCCAAAGGGCTTATTACCTTTTGGTGGCACGCCAAAATTATATGGCCATACATGAGACCAAGTACCATCCGTATTTTTTTTCCAATTATGTGAAAAATCCTCAGATCCTCTAAAGATTACGTCTCCTGTATTCTTCGGATTTTTTGGATCAAAACCTGCACCTTCAATGATTAGAGACATTGAGTTTAACGTTGCAGGATCAAACCATGGCTTTATAACGTATTTATCTTCTGGAGTTCCATTCCTATAAATCCCCGGTTTTACAATAATCTTACAACCAATGTTACTTGTACGTTTTTGATATAGTGCTGTCCCTAGAGCCTTTTGAAGTGTTTTATAAGGCTTAACTTCTGTACCTGTCCCAGACTCGTCACTTCCGTTAGGATCAACAAAATACTCATTTATATTTTGTTCATCAATATCTAAGAATTGAGCTTGTGTAGTTAAAATACATGATAACAAAAAGAAGGAAACTAGAATATGTTTTAGCATAAATACGATTTGTTAATGAAGAATCAAAAGGATCTATCTCGGAGTTAATAAAGACCACATCAAAAGTACAAATGAATATTTAAACTATCAATAGGTACCAAATGTACACATGTGATCTAAGTTTTTCCTAGAAATGAAGTTTTAAAATAACATTAATGCTAAATTTACGTTTTTAAGACACATTTCGTACTAATATCGAATCAAAGTACATTTTGATCACAAATATGTAAAGGTATAGATGATGTAACAACCATTTAGATAAATAGGAAAATGAAACCCCAGTTATTAAAAATTTCAAACCCCTCGGATTCATCATTTAATCTATTGAAATTAGATGAACCTTATTTTCCAACACCTTGGCATTATCACCCTGAAATTGAAATTGTACTTATCTTGGAAGGTACAGGTAAAAAATTTGTAGGGAGTAGTATTACAGAATTCAAACCAAACGATTTGTGCATGATTGGTAGTTTTTTACCGCATTATTATAAAAGCGATGAAAACTATTATGCAAACGATTCAAAAAAGAGATCTAAATCAATCGTACTTCATTTTAACTACGACTTCTTGGGTGAACAATTATGGAATCTGCCAGAAGGACATGCTATAAAACAGTTGCTCGAGAAAAGTAAAAGAGGTATACAATTTCCTCTAGAAGCTTCAAAATTGATTCAAGAGAAGCTACAAATACTCTTTGATAAAAAGGGAATGGAGAGACTCCTGCTTTTTATTGAGGTGTTGGATACGCTAGCGAATTTCCAAGGTATAGAATTCTTGTCTACCAATGCTATTCAAATACGGAATGAGCTTGATAGTTATAGAATAAAAAAAGTCTTGGAATATATAAGTACAAATTTTATGAATCCAATACGGTTAGAAGATGTGGCTCAATTGGCAAACATGAGTGAATCTGCTTTTTGTAGATATTTTAAAAAACGTACAAGAAAAACATTTTCAAATTTCCTTACAGACATACGATTGGATTATGCATGTCAACTATTGCAAAACGACAAACTTAGTATAGCCCAGATCGCTCTAGATAGCGGTTTCTACAATATCTCCAATTTCAATAGACACTTTAAAGAAATAAAGAAGATAACACCCATGGCATATAGAAACAATTATTTGGGTTGATAAAGCTATACAACAGAGAATCGATAGGAAAACTTAAAATTTTTAAGCACAAATTCGATATTTTAAACTTTCATTAAGTAAATATATTACTATTTATATATTATATATGATTTTTTTATAGATATTAAGAATTTTTTAAGTATTTTTTAAGAAAATAATTTGTATTCAAATTTCCCCTAGTACATTTGTAATGTCATTCACAATTAAACAAACATTACAATGAACAAAGTATTTGGTCTTTTAATCGTAGCTGCTTCTTTATCTTTCGCATCATGCAACAAAGCTCAAGAGGCTACTGAAGCTGTAGATTCTACTGTAACTGCTGTTGATACTGCTGTTGCTCCTATGGATACTACTGCTGTAGATACTACTGCTGTAGATACAGCTGCTACTAAATAATATTAGTAGTTTAAGAAATTAAAGACTGCCTTTTGGCAGTCTTTTTTGTTTTACGGCTATTAGACTTTATTTTTCTCATTTTGTAATGCAAGGCATACTATTCATACCTTTACAAGGATTTACAATCTCAAACAAATGCTAGATAGATCCATCCCACCCAGTTATATAGATATCAAGGAGTTTCATCTTCCTAAAATCAATCGATATACTTTGTCTAATGGTGCAATTATAAGAAGTTTATCTACTACTGATATCCCCATTTTCAAACTTGAACTAGTTATACGAGCAGGATCAGCTTTTGGACAACATGAAGCAAGCTCATTGCTTCTTTCACAACTCATATTCTCAGGCACAAGCCAATTTACATCTTCTGAAATAACCAAAAAATTTGAGCTTCTGGGAGCCTATGTAGAAAGTAGCCAAAGTATAGAATGGTTCACGATAAGGCTATATGGATTAAAAGAAAATTTCAAGCATTCTATAGAACTTTTATCTCAGGTATTGCAAGATTTTAAATTGTTCGAAAATGAGTTTACTCTTCTTCAATCTAAACTGGCTCAAGCGTACGCTATAAGCCAACAAAAAACGGAGGTTTTAGCCTCAAAAAGTTTTAAAAAGCAGATTTTCGGAAAAGACTCCAGATTTTGTTCCGATATTAATTTAGAAAAACTTAATTCTATTTCTACTGATGATATAGAAGAATTTTATACTGCATACATTAAAAACAAGCGTTTAGACTTAAGCCTAGCTGGAAATTTCAAAGAGCAAGACCTAGAATTTGCCGTAAACGCTCTTCTCATTGGAAGAAGTGAACACCAAAGCCAATTGCTTCCCGTTTTCAAAGAGTCTATTGCAACATTAGAAAATGTACAATTAGAAAATTCCGTTCAGGCATCGATCAACATTGGAAAAGTACTCGTAGGGAGAAACCATCCAGATTATCCCATATACATGCTCACAAACACCCTTTTGGGAGGATATTTTGGCAGTAGACTTATGAAAAATATTCGAGAAGAGAAGGGCCTCACATATGGTATTTCAAGCGGTGCAACTTTAATAGGTAATCAGTGGCTTTGGTGCATCTCGTCAGATGTAAAAAAAGAAAACATACATATAATACAACAAGAGATATTCAGAGAAATTGATGTTCTACAAAATGAAACTATTGAAGATGAAGAGATTCACAAAGTAAAGAACTACATCATTGGCTCTTTACTCTCTAGCACAAATACTATTTTTGATGTCATGGACAAGCACAGAATTCTAGATCAGGAAAAACTAGATTCCCATTTTTATGAAAATCTTGTCAAAAGCCTTCACGCTGTAAATACTTCACAAATTCAAAAATTTGCTCAGAAGTATTTCAAGGATTTTATGACTAGTATTGCTGGAGCATGAAAAGAATACTAGCTATAGATTATGGACTAAAACGTTGCGGAATCGCGGCAACGGATCCCATGCAAATAATAGCCTCCCCACTTGAGACGATTGAAACTAGCAAATTACTAGATTATTTAAGAAAATACATAGAAACAGAACCCACAGAAACAATTATCCTTGGATTACCGCTAGACTTGAAATCGAAAGACACAGATATCACATCCAACGTTAGACGCTTTAAAGAGATATTAACAACCACATTCCCTTCCATCAGAATTGAATTTGAAGATGAGAGATTCACTTCCAAAATAGCATCACAAAGCCTTTTTCAGATGGGAAAATCTACCAAAAACAAAGCTGATATAGACAAAATAAGTGCGACGTTGATTTTACAAAGCTATTTAGATAGACCTAAAATTTGATTTAGACTTATCGGCTAGGAAAATGTATAGAATCCTAGTAAATTTGTGGTTTGAAACCCTTGATTCTCATCAACATTGAGCATTTATAAAAGTCTGATTTTTCCAATACTTTCCAGATTTGACCCAGAATCTATTCATTATTTTGCTATGGATTCGTTACGGTTTTTGTATAAGTTACCAGGAGGTAAGTCACTCCTCAAGCTTCTATTTTTAGAAGAAAAATATCATCGACCCGTTAATGCCTTAGGCTTGAGCTTCCCAAATCCTGTGGGATTGGC
>JBOFGX010000010.1:0-2485 GCA_051649345.1 Leadbetterella sp.
GTTGTTAAAGGCTCTTTTTGCTTGCTTGACTCCTGCTGGCGATGCCTGGAGCGATCGCTTTGCCATCGGAAAAAGACCTCTTCCAAGTTTTTTCAGTATATATTAGAAGTCTATGACAAATAAGTTTTTCAAACCTCTATTCTTTGATGGTAACGTTTTCCTGAAAATTAAGTTATACAAAATGGGATGCTCCCATTTTGGAAGAAAAACAGAAGAAGTAGAGAAATAAGAAAAATGATGATCAAACTAAAAGAAGACTTGAGATAGAAAAAGGCTAAAAAGAAATTTTCGGCGCGGAAGAATTTTTTTGGACGGTATTACTAAAATAGAAAAATAGACGTAAAGAATTAAACAATGCAATCTATACAAGAAAGAGAGAGTTATTTTAAGCAAGGGGCTCCCTGGCTACCTGACGATCTTAAAAAGGAATTTGGGTTATTTAATGTTTTTAATTTTAATCCTGGTAAGAACGGGGACCCTCCACAATTGCCATATAGCAAAAAAGATTACTACAAAATAACAATTATTAAAGGCAGTGGCAGTGGTATTTTTCTCTATGCGGATAGAGAGATTGAAATAGAAAACTATTCAATTATCTTTTCTAATCCGCAAATACCTTATGGATGGTCACAAAGAGAAAACTTTTCAGATGGTTTCGCTTGCCTCTTCGATCAGGCATTTTTTCATCAATACGGAAATGTAACTAATTATTCAGTTTTTCAGCCTGGCAATAATATCTACCAATTAGATGAAGAGCAATTTGTCCAACTAGAAGACATTTTTAGAAGAATGTTTGAAGAAATCGAGTGTGAGTTTATTCATAAATATGACTTGCTCAGAATGCTTGTTTATGAATTGGTACTTTATACAATGAAAATGAAGCCTGCTTCCAAATTGAGTAAGCAACCCATTAATGCTTCAGTTAGAATTTCTACACTTTTCACAGAACTTTTAGAACGTCAGTTTCCAATTGATGATATACATAGACCACTTACTCTTCGATCTGCATCTGACTACGCCAAAAATTTGAACATTCATGTCAATCATTTAAACAGGGCATTAAAAGAAACTTCTAATAAAACTACCTCTCAGTTAATCATTGATCGAATATTACAGGAAGCCAAAGTTCTTTTAAGACAAACATCCTGGACGATTTCAGAAATTGCGTATGCTTTGGGATATGCGGAAGTGACCCATTTTAATAATCTCTTCAAAAAATATTTAAACATCACACCGACAAATTATAGAAAAGCCGATATTGTTTGATTTGCATAAGCAATTATTTGTTTAGCGTAAGCCTTTCTGCTTGTTTTTCGCCTAATCTCATATCAGTAAATCAATTGATAATTTAAATAGAAAAATCATGAAAAAGGCATTAATCACTGGAGCCAATAAAAGTATTGGTTTTGAAACCGCTCGTCAACTGCTGCAAAAGGGATATTACATTTATTTAGGCAGCCGTAATTTAAAGAATGGTTTGGAAGCAGTAGAAAAGCTTAAAGCCGAAGGCTTAAAAGAAGTGGAAGCCATCCAAATAGATGTCAGCGATGATGAATCGGTAAAGGTAGCCCGTGCCGAAATAGGCAAAAAAACCGAAGTGTTGGATGTGCTAATCAATAATGCTGGGATTAACGGAGGTATGTCTCAAACAGCAACTGGTGCCAGTATAGACGCATTTAAAAAGGTATTTGATACCAATGTGTTTGGCGTTGTAAGAGTCACCCAGTCTTTTATGGATTTATTGAAAAAGTCGCCTGAACCTCGCATCGTTAATGTCAGTTCGAGTATGGGTTCGCTTACCCTGCACAACGACCCGACGTGGAAGTATTACAACAATAAAGGCGCTATTTACCACCCGTCAAAAGCGGCGCTCAATATGTACACAATTGTTTTGGCTTACGAGCTGCGTGACACGCCGTTCAAAGTAAATGCGATTGACCCGGGCTTTGTCGCAACCGATTTTAATAATCACCGTGGAACCGGAACGGTCGCTGAGGCTGGAACGCGCATCGCTAAATACGCTCTAATTGACAGCGACGGACCGACCGGAAAGTTTTTCAGTGAAGAAACCAACCCAGAAACCGGAGAAATTCCCTGGTAGTTTTAGGTAGTTAACAACCTCATTGCGAGGAACTAAGCAATAGTGAAGCCTCCTTCTAAGTCAGCTTCACTATATTCATACACCATTTTTGTTAAATAATATTTTTCTGATATTTTAGTTTGCTGATCAAGAGAAGATGGGTTTTTAATACTAATAGGATCAACAAAATTATCATCTATGTTTACTACATAATTAGGATAAATTTTGATTTTGCTCATACATTAAGAAGTTCACTCAAAATTAATGGGGAGTATTGACATCCTCCCACCACTAATCGGAGTACCGATATAGTGGGCGGGGCTTATAAACTCTTGAGGAGACCTCAAGAGACAGCCCCTTGGGATTCCTAAGACTCACGACTTAGGTTTCTGTTTCCTTCCCTTA
>JBOFGX010000011.1:0-25553 GCA_051649345.1 Leadbetterella sp.
GTATTATACGAAATCAAATGATCTCTGTAGTCTGTGACAAATAATACAGGCTTCATACCAACATAATTGGGTTGGAATTCATGCGGAAAAATACTAAGGCTATTGAATCTAAATAATCCAAAAACTTTACGACCTACCCGCCTATTATCTACAATATGGATGCTATCTTTATGAGTGGTATCGATTTTGAAAACAGGGTAGTCTATTTGCTCCAATTTCAAAGTTTCATCGGGGTTATTTGAATTTATAAGCCGATTTTCTACCCAAGTCCCATGGAAAAGCGGGTCTCTAAGTTTTTTCTGTGAACATGAACCTAGGAGTAAAAACATACAGAGGGGAACAAATCGCATAAAATCGCTTAATTTTCAAATTGGAAGACTATAAAAAGGAATTACCCCATCAAAAATAGTGTATAGATACTAAAACATCAAAGGTTTTTATGACAGGCATCAAAGAAGAGTTGAACAAGAATCTTGGATTATCCATACCTATAGTTATTTCTCAACTAGGAACTATATTAATGTCCGTGTCCGACAACCTTATTGTGGGTAGACTGCTTGGCAAGCAAGCTCTTTCTGAAGCGGCGGTGGGTAATTCGATGGCGTTTTTAATGAGTTGCATTGGCTTTGGTGGCTTTGGCATCTTAGCACCCTTGATTTCAAAAGCATTGGCCGAAAACAATAGAGGATTGGCAGTAAGTCATTTGGTCACTGGCAATAAGGTTCTTTGCCTTTTGGTAGTTCTATTAAGCCTCGCTTCTTGGGGTTTGTACTTAAATTTTGACATACTTGATCAGCCTAAGGAGATAATTTCGAATGCAAAGAGTTTTTTTGCTATCATTTCGTTTTCAAACATATTCGGTATTGCTTATACATGTAATCGCCAGTGGACAGATGGTCATGGACTTACTCAGGTAAGTATGAAGATTACGTTTTTTGGATTAGTATCGAATATTTTTTTCAATTACGTATTTATTGAGGGTTGGTTTGGAATCGATAAATTAGGTGTATTGGGCTCAGCATTGGCTACGTTGATCACGAGATTTATAATGCTAGTAACACTTATAGTTTATATAGTGTATAAAGATGGGGATCAGTTTTTCAAGAAAAGTAAACTGAGTTATGACTCGTCTAATAATTATGCATCCATTTTTGGTAGAGTGGTTATTTCTGGGTTATCGTTTTTCTTTGAAATTGGATGTTTTACGTTTGCTTTAGTGATGATGGGATGGATAGATACTGTCTCAATTTCAGCCCACCAAATTGCTATAAGTATAGCATCTACCACATTTATGATGGCTATGGGGTTTGCTATTGGAGGTAGCATCCGTGTAGGGGATGCTATGGGCTCACAAAGTGTGCAAAGAGTACGATTAGCAGCAAATGTAACATATGGAATTGTAGGCGTGTTTATGTCCATTTGGGCAATATTATTGGTACTTGGTCGAAATCAGATTATCAAGTTTTATATTGATGACCCAGAGGTCTTATCTTTAGCTGCACCACTTTTGATAGTAGCGGGGCTATTTCAGATATTCGATGGCATGCAAGTAGTAGGGATCAATGTGCTGAGGGGTATACAAGACATAAAAATCCCTACAATCATAACTTTTATAGCCTATTGGGTTATCTCTCTCCCTTTGGGTTACTTTCTAGCCTTTACGCTCAAAATGGGAGCTATCGGTATCTGGTATGGATTATTGTTTGGGCTGGGAGTATCCTCCTTATGGCTTTTTCTGAGATTCAAGACATGCATAAAATCAGGTTTGTTCCATAAAGGAATAGAATGAATCGAGACTAAATGGTGTAGACATCACCAACCAAACCCGAACTTTCAGAAATACTAAAATTGGCTAAGAGAAAGCAAATAGCGGTGTTTTCATACTATAAGTTAAACAAATTATTGTATTATTCTTATATAAATTGCACTATTTTCTAATTTTTCTTAGAAAAAGTAAATTTTAAATAAAATATTTTCAGAATATTTTGAAAATTCAAAATTACTAGTTTTTTTTGTTAAGTATTTACGTGCAAAATTAATAAAACACCCATACCACAAACGAAAGTTGATGGACATTAAAGAGGCAAAGGACAAGTTCATTCATACATGGGGTACACTTGCTACGCAGTGGGGTATCAACAGGACTATGTCTCAAATACATGCATTACTAATGCTTTCACCCAAAGCATTAAATGCAGATGAGATTATGGAGGAACTACAGATTTCGAGGGGGAATGTAAACATGAACCTCAGAGATCTAATGAGTTGGGGATTGATATATAAACAACTTTTACCTGGTGAAAGGAAGGAGTATTTTATAGCAGAAAAAGATATTTGGAAGACTGCAAGAAACATTGCAAAGGAGAGGAGAAAGAGAGAGTTAGAGCCTATAATTGATACCATGGAAGATATCAAGAAGGGATTGAAGCCAAGTGATGATGATAGCAAAGCCTTGTTACAGATTATAGACGATATTCAGAATGTGGCAAGTTTTGCCAATTCGAGCATAGATTTGGTAGTGAAGTCCGAAACGAGTTGGTTAGTATCTACCTTTCAAAAGATTTTTAAGTAGTAATTTTTGGGGTTATTAGACTGTATCTTTCAAGTTGAGGGATACAGTTTTTCTTTTTTAGAGGGTTTTTGAATTTTGATTCGCCTAAATTTGTTTTTTGAAATACGATGGAAGAACAAATTATCAATAAAGTAGCCAGTAGTGGCTTGATAAGTCTTGATCTAGAAGACTTTTACCCAAAAGGAGAAAGGATCGTCTATGATTTAGCGGACAATTTATTCATGGGCATGATCCTAAAAGAAAAGGATTTTAGAGAGTATTTAAAATCTCATGATTGGTCTCGCTATCAAGATGCATATGTAGGTATTATTTGTTCGGCAGATGCTATCGTGCCTACTTGGTCTTATATGTTGTTGACTACGTATTTGGAGCCCGTTTGCCGCAAGGTTGTTTTTGGTGATTTGTCGGTTTTGGAAGCTGCTATTTATGAAGATGTTTTTCAAAAAATGGATTGGTCGGTGTATGAAAGTCAAAGGGTGGTTGTCAAAGGCTGTAGCAATATTACAATTCCAGAGCAAGTATATGTTTCCTTATCTGCGAAACTTCGGCCTTTGGTGAGGTCGCTTATGTTTGGGGAGCCATGCTCTACCGTCCCGTTGTATAAATCAAAGGCGACATGAGTCATTTTCATGTGCAAAATCTCCTGTTTTCATGGGGTAAAGTGTCTGTTAGTTATTTAGAGTTTTATGCTACCCTATTTGGACTTGTGGCAGTGTGGATGTCTGCAAAGGAAAATATTTGGTCTTGGATATGGGGATTAATAAATGTTTGCTTAGCATTCTGGATGTTTTATCAGATACATTTGTATCCTGATATGTTCCTTCAGGTATTTTTCTTTATCACAAATCTCGTAGGGTTTTATTTTTGGAAATATCCAAACAAGCTAGAGGAGAATAGCAAAAAGGAACTTAAGATAACAACAATAGATGCCAAGAACAGAATATTACTTGGGGTTGTTATTCTATTGTTCGTAGTCTTATTTGGTACGTTTTCTAAAAATTTGAATATCATTTTCCCTGCACTTTTCAGTCAACCGAGTTCCTTTCCTTATCTGGACTCTTTCACAACGATTGCCAGTGTTTTTGCAACTTTTTTTTTAATGAAGAAGAAGCTAGAAACATGGTGGTGTTGGCTATTTATCGATATTATAAGTACGGGTATGTATTTTCAAAAAGATTTAAAATTGTACGCTCTATTGTATCTCTTATTCTGTGGAATAGCCTTGTTTGGGGCACTAGAATGGACAAGGAAGTATCGTACGATTGGTTGATCTACTCAGTGATTTTTTAAAGTAAACTCTAATTTAGAGGCAATTCAATATCTTCCTGAATCACTTTTTTTAGAATTTCGGAATGGCTTCTACTGATACGATGCCCTGCATCGGGTAGGTAAATGTATTTTGCTCTTTCGCCAAGTTTTCTTTTCGCGAACTCAAAATTTTCTTTCCCCACTACCCAATCTCTCCCTCCATAAATTACCGTAGTCGGGATATTTATTTTTGCCCATACGGAATCTATTTTTTTTAGTTCTTTGACATGAGCATATTTTTCATCCGTAGCTGTATTGAGTCTTTTGGGTAAAAACCAGCGGATGATCCACCATTTACCAAACTTCGAGAACCAAAAAAAGCGTTCGGCTTCTGGATCAATTGCTGGAGACATCAATATCAGTTTTTTATAAGTATCTGGATTTTTCGCAATCATATAGGCTGCAACGGGACATCCATAGGACCGACTGACCAAAATTGGTTTTTCGGTAGACTTACAGAGCTTTAGGGCTAAAGAGATCATTTCGGCTTGCTTTTGTATTGACAATGCTCGGTGCTTGCGTTTGTGGTAAGATTTACCGTATCCTGGGCGATCTAATCCTATGGAAAAGTACTTTTTGTGATAGCTTGTATCATCTAGCTGTTTTTGATACCCGTCCCAGCGTCCGGGAGCACCATGAATATAAATAATGGGAGGTAAGGTATCCGATCCAAATGCAGCTACGTATAATTGCAAATGTTCACCTTTTATTTTCGAATATTTTGGCTTAAAGCTAAGGGTATCATAGTGCTTTCGAAGTTCTCTTTCTGTATTTATATATTTACGAAAACAGCTAGTTTGTCCACACAATAATAGGACATAAATACCCCAAATCATTACCTTAGAGTATTCGGAATGAAGCTTGGGTGTTTTGGATATAATCTTCATAATAGAGGGTATGTCCATCATGGGATAGCACTATTTGCGTTGTACTCAATGTTCGGAGGTCTTCAGATCTTCTAAGAAAAATACTATCATTTTTATCAGAAGCTCCTCCTTGTTTATGAAACTCTAAAATATGAGATTGGTTAAGATTTGCTTGATTTATTTCTAACATTTTGTTAAACCATTCCTTACGTTTGAGAATGGCCTCGGGGCTATACAAAGTTGAAGATGACCATATTTGAGCACGATCAAAAACGATTTCAGAAGTATGTAGTGTATCTGAACACCACCGCAATTCGCGGATTAACTCTGGAGATTTATGATCAAAAACAACGAGAGTAAAAGGCTCAATACCTTCAAAATTATAGTTTTTGGAAAAGCTTACGAAACAACCCATTTTCAAGAAATCCGGTATGATTTGACCTCGACTGTGTCGATAGGGAGGTTTTGAAACATGATTCTGAAATCCACCATTTAGCAATACAGCTGAAAAATCTTTACTCGTAGCTATCCAAGTCCCCTTAGAAACAGGATCTATTGGAGCATACATAATCGTATTACCTACGAGTATTTTTTTAGGAAGCGTGGCTTTTTCACGAGCCACTTTTTCGTCTCTATTGGAAGTAAGATATATCTGATTATCAGGTGCTTTTATAGCTGTTAAGACACACATTCTTCACGGTGCTTGATGGTTGAGTCTGCAATACCAAAATTTTTAGGCAATATGATGTCAGGAAAGGAGTTCTCTACACCAATTTTGATTAGTGCAAAATGATGTACTGTGTGCTCTGCCATATAATGCAGTTCTCGTGCAAACGAGGATTTGAGGTTAAAAACCACACCGTTGTATTCTTGCTCGATTACCAATTCAGTATCAATCGGGGTTTGAATGAGAGTAGATTTTATATCCTGGATAAGGGCAACCGCATAATCAGGTAAGGTCTCAAGCATTAGGTTCCGTTCTCTCTTATCATAATTGACACTTCTTTCGTCGAGACCGTTGATTAAGCATACATAAAACTCAATGATATGTCGGATGTGTTGCCCTAATGTACTAGTTGAGAGTACTTCTAGCTTTGCAGTATACTTATCTTGGTCTAAAAGTCTACACAATGAATCGATATTTTGCAGAACTGTAAGGTGGTAATTTATCATGTTTTTATTTTTGAAAGAAGAATGCCAAAGGTTAATAATAGCACCCAAGTTTTAAGGCAAGATATATATTTGAATAAAGTGTATCCTAAATTGATTATGTGTATAGTCTACCATTTAGAAATTTCAAGGTAAAGAAGTTGATCCAAACAAAACAGAAAACTGTTTACACCAAATAATAAGATTAGGTGTTTTTTTGTAGTCAAAATCTTTAGATAATGTATAGTTTATATCGCCATTTGTCACTTTATTGGTGATCTCTATCGCACCCGTGGCCATAATATCTTTAGCAAACATAATCCTCAGATCTGGACCACCATCTACTTTAAACGATTCTAAAACCAAGGTGCGTACTCCTTTATCATCTTCATATATCAATGCTTTCCCACTTGTATTATATCGAGAAGTACCTTTGAAAGTACCTTCTGTTAACTTCTTTTGTTTGCTAAAATCAGGTTTTGTTGATGTAGTAGCTCCTCCAGTAGTAGGTGTAGTGGTGGTGGTTCCTGTGGCAGGAGTAGGAGTAACTTCGGGCTCTTTTTCAGATGTTGAACACGAGCTTACTATTACAAATAAGAGAGAAAATACAAGGGCGTTTTTCATGACTATAAAATTTATATGTCAAAGTTCCATAAAAGTAAACATTCAAATGTCATCTAAAAGACGTTTACGATTTATTTTTATTTCTTTTCTGTTATAATCAATGATAGATTCCGTCTTAAACGTATTGAGTAAGGATGTCATGGTTTGTCGTGTACAGCAAATCAAACTCGCCATATCTTGATGGGTTAAGTAATTAGGCACAAGAATCCATGGATCTGTACTTTCTGACTGATCAACAATGTCTTTAAAGAAGTACAACAATCTAGTCTTCACATCTTTAAACATAAGATTGGAATATTTGTTTTCTAACCGCTTAAACCAAAAACCTATCCATTTTGTGTAATGTATAGCCAAGGAAGGCTTTTGCTCTAAAAGATTTTGGAATTCGTACGTGATAAAACTACAGAAAACAGCTTGGTCACTTAGTACCACAGCATATTCATTCGCTTTGCTTTCGTTTTCGAGATAAATTTGCCCAAAAAGATCACCCTCGTTGAGAAAGTCTTTCACAATTTCATCACCATTATTGTCTATTTCCACTATTTTTATCGTTCCTTTCTTTAACGTAAAAACCATATTTTCTGACTCATTGGAAAAGAAAATTATTTCTCCTTTCTTAGCAGTTTTGAATTTCGCCATAAAGCAAATTTGCTTAAGATCGTCTGGGCTAAGATTTTTGAAAATGCGGTGATCTTTGAGATACCAATATTGAGAGCCTGAGTTCAAGGGGTGCTATTTTTTCAAATTTAATAATTTACAAAACCAAAACCTAAAAGATTTTACTTTTTAGATGCTTCCATATTAACTTTTTATGATTGGCTGGCTTGGTTTTCAGATTTTCTAAAGAAATATCCGAAAGTCTCTTCCAATGCCAAGCTACATCTTGCCATGCTTTGAAAAGCGAATAGTCTGGATCAAAAATATGGGCAGGATCTGCATTCACACCGTTTAGCTCAAGTACGCGAATATTTTTTCCCTCATAAAGATCTTGAATTGATTTTACTTTTAGGTCAAACCTTCCGTAATTGAAGCCAATCTTGTTAGCCAAGATTTTGTCGCATACCTCAGCAATTTTTTTAGAGTCCAATTTTCCCCCAACATTCCTAAAAATCGTACCTCTGCAGTGATTTCCGATAGGTTCAATGCAAATTTTTTGCCCTTTTTGGGGCTTGATGAGAAAGTCTACTTTTGAGTTTTTAGGTAAATCTTCCGCAATGAGCTGGGCTCGGGGCATTTTCATTAATAACTCCCAAATTGTGGATTCACCATCTCCTGTTACAGTTAAATATTCTTTCTGCGTGATAGAGCTTACTAGCCCCTTCGAGGAGTTTGGCATTCTAGAATACAAAATGGCCAATTCAATATCATAAGTAATATACTCTTGAACTATGAAAGATTCTTTACTTTTTTGGGCGTAGGATACCAATTCTTCTAGGGTTTCAAGGATGCTAACGTTGGTACCTCTTTGTCCATGCAAGGGCTTAGCCACTACAGGGAAATAGTTTACGGTATTGAGAACGCCCTCATGTATGGGACTTTTGAAAACAGTACCTCGAGGTAAGTATTCTTCTGGAATATCCTTCAGCATAAGTTCTTTATTTTCCTTGAAAAAACCGCCCCATTCTAAGTCTAGATTTACATGGGAAGGATAAACCATACTTTTATTTTTGAAGGCTAAATACAAGTAATACGGTACCACTGGTATATAAACATATTTCCAAGGCCAATATTCAAACCTTGTGAGCTTTGTCCAGAACAATGTAAGATTCAAAAGTCTATTTTTTGAGGTTAAGTTGAAGTTTTATATCGATTTTATCCGATAGTCCCATGGAGTCCCCACCAAATTTCCAATCTTGCCTATTGATAGTAAATGATGAACTTAGGTTACCTATTGTATTATTTTCAGTAAAGGTTATGGGTATTTTTATCGATTTTGTAACACCTTTTATGGTTAGGTTGAATACTCCCGAATATGAGTTATCTGCATTTTTGATCAGTTGGGTACTTTTTAATGTTATGGTGGGAAATTTCTCACATTCGAAGAAATCAGATTTATCTCGTAAATGCTTATCGCGAAGGGAATTGTCGGTGTCAATTGTTTTGGTTTCTACGGTAGCTGATATGGAATTTATTTCCCCAGTTGGTGAAGTGCCAATTTGGGCTTTTAATCCATTTAATGAGCCATTTACGTTGAAACCCATGTTTTTTATTTTAAACTTTATACTGAAAGTGGTGGGTTGCCAATTCTGTGCAAAAATACCTGAGGAAACTAGTGCAAATAACAGAGAGAAAAAAGTACTTTTCATGTTAGTTATTAATTTAAGAGCTATACGATTCAAAAATAGAATAAATATCCAGTAGTAATTGTCTTTTCGATTACAATTTGAAAAAATGACTACATAATTTCTTCTATGTGTTTTCTTATTGTAGCTGCCATTTTGTGGGTAGGTAAGTCATTGGGATCATTACCAAATGGATCTTCTATTTCTTCTGCAATAAGTTCCAAACTAGCCAATACGTAAAACACGAATGCAACAACTGGAATACTGTAATACCCTAAATTGAAGGCATAGCTAAACGGTAGCGTCATTATGTAGAAAAATATAAATTTCTTTATAAAAACGCTGTATGAATAGGGTATGGGGGTATTTTTTATACGCTCGCAGGCACCACAAACATCTGTAAAGCTTTGAAACTCTTGATTTATGATTTGTAGTTCGAATCCGTCAATTTTACCTTGTTTATAGAGATCATGTATTTTTAAAAATATGATTTTTGCAACTTGGTTAGGTCTGTGTTTGGTATGGTCAATTTGTAAATCTAGTCCTTCAAAGAGTGTGAGGCTGACCTCGTCATTACCTAGATGCTTGGCTAATATAGATGCATAGCCAGGTATAGCTTTTTTAAAAAACGAACGATCTCTCTCGTCTTTGACAATAAAGGCTAGCTTAATGGCTAGATTCCTGCTATTGTTTACCAAACTTCCCCAAAGTTTGCGACCTTCCCACCATCTGTCATATGCAGTATTGGTTCTATAAGCCAAAAGCAACGAAATCACAAAACCGAGCATACCATGCATGACAGATATATTTTTCACGTGGCTGTTTTCAGATAGCTCAAAGTATTCAACTTCCAAAAACGTAATTAGGGCTGTATATACGCAAATAATAAGAATGAGAGGAAACAACTTCCTCACCGTATCAGATTTATGAAACCTAAAAATAAACTGTAGCCAGTCCCGTGTATTATACTGTATCATGATGGCTTACAAAATTTTCAAGGAATGAATAGATTTGGGCTCTAGCTCAATGTTTATGTATTTACCCTTTAGAAATAATGATATGGACTTGGTTGTTTCTTCTGTATTACTTAGAGTTACAATTATACTTCTATCGGGGTTCTCAAAAGCCATTACTTTTTCAGGACTGTTTTTCAGAATTATTCTTTTTGCTCCCGATTTTACAAAATAACTTAAGTGCTTAAATGAATAATAATCAGGATTGTAACTATAGGTTTTGTTTTGCATATCTACTGTCAAGAAGGAGTTTTGGCTCCATCCCCAGCGGCTTCTAAAGTTTTTCTCGAGGGCTATATTCCAATAACTGTAGACATTTGCTCCACCTGTAAAATAAGTATGCATAAGCTCGTATGCATATAGTGCGTATTTCCAAGTGTTTTCTCCATTTCCACATTCTTGTTCACTTTGATACAAATCCAATTTCGGATATAGGGAATCTACCTTTGCAATGGCTCCTTTACCAGCCCATTGGAATCCAGCTCCAGAAATATATGCTTTAGCTTTTGAGTCTTTCAAGACACTGTCCACAAGTAAGTGATTGGCTCTTTCTACTGTTCCAAAAAATATCCTTACGTTACGTTTTTGCATTTCTTGTCCTAGATAAGGGATAAATTTTGACAGCCCGGAGGCAGTCCATGTACAGCTTGGAAATACCTGAGCAGAGTTGAATTCGTTTTGTGGCATAACCATCGATATTGGTAATCCAATACGCTTGTATTCATCTACAAATTTGCCAAAATAAGTAGCATATGCTTTGAAATAGTTTTCTTTTTGGATAAAAAGATTGATGCCATCTCCGCCCTTATAGCTAGCTGTGTATCCATTTTTTAAACCTGTAAAATCTAAGCCCCATTCTCTACTTATAGAAGGCTTTTCAGGATAGGGTGCACCTGCATAATGTTGGTTGGTTTTCATCCAAGATGGAGGGGACCATGGGGACGCCCAAAGTTTAAGGGTAGGAGCATATTTTTTAGCCATTTTTATGTAAGGCACTAGCGTTTCCATATCTCCTTTGATTGAGAAGTTTTTCATTTCAAAATCATTCGGTGATTCGTTATGACTGTACCAGTCGTTTGCCATATCGTTTGCACCAATGGGTAACCTACAAATAGCTAGATTGGCACCAACCTGAGGTGCGAAAAGATCTTTTAGTATTGCATTTTGGTCTTTTATACGCAGTACCTGAATAGCTTTCCAACCTACTTCATTGAAGCAACCCCCAAAGCCATAGATAGTTTGAGCATAAGAGGATGTGATTTCAATAAGTTGATTATATGACTTTGAAGTAGAAAACTGTGCTGTTTGTTCTTGCCAAACAGAGCCTTCGGTACTCTTGATCCATGAGATTTTTTGTGCTTTTAAAGCACTTAGCGATCCTAGAAAGAGTAGGAATAAGGAGATTGATTTTTTCACTAGGTGTATAAATAGGGGTTAATAAGTTTTATTCAATCACTTTAGGTACCATAAAGTACTCTTCATTTTTTTGAGGAGCATTAAGCAAGGCCTCCTCTCGTGTGATTTCTTGTTTGGCCAAATCCTCACGATATAAGTTTACATTATTATGCATGTGGTACAAGGGTTCTATTTCATTTGTATCCAGCTCATTGAGTTGCTCCATCCAGTCCAATATCTGTTGGAATTCGCCCATAAGGGTCGCTTCCTCTTCTTGCTTTACCTCTATTCTTGAAAGGTGAGCCATTTTTTGAATAGTTTCAGGGGTTATTTTCATGGTAATGATTAAGTTGATTTTGAATGATTTGATACACTTGATTTTTCAATGTTTCTATATCTTCTTTGGTCTTTCCTATGGTGGATATAGGCTCATTTACAATTATTTCTGGAATTCCCCACTTGAGAAAGTAAGAAGGGAGAATTTTATACAAATTTAAGAAAGAAATAGGTACAATAGGCACTTGGGATTCTATCGCTAAGCTAAAGGCTCCATCTTTAAAGGGTTGAACCATTTCAGGAAAGTTGGTACTTAATATCCCACCTTCGGGCATAATAAAAAGACTACGGCCACTTTTCAACGCTGCTTGCGACTTTTGATAGGCAATCGCTCGAGAATCTTTGTGTGATCTGTCTACTTGAATGTGCAAGCGGGCGAACATAAAACCGATTAGAGGAATTTTTTTAACGGATGCCTTGCCCATGTAGGAAAAATATTGTCGTACTACCTTCATTCCTAAGGCTATATCTAAAAAAGAAAAATGGTTAGCTACAAAAATATAATTCTGCTTGGGATTTAGCTGAGTCTTTTTCTCAATCTTAACAGGCATAAAAGCTATTGCAAAAAACAAATCTGCCCAAAGGTTACAAAACCAAGTTCCCCATTTATTCCAAGGTTTTATGACAATGCAAATAAAAATAAATGGGAATAGGACGAGGTAAATTGAAATCAACCAAACAGCACACCACACAAAGTAGAGTGTGTTGAGGATCTTTTTGACCATAAGCCTTTTAGTCTTTTTTTACATGTGTATGTAGCTCAACAACTTTTTTGGAGTTGTTTCTGTAGCGAATATTGAGTACTTCCACCAGAAATGAGAAAGCCATAGCGAAATACACATATCCTTTGGGAACATGTACATGGAACGCCTCCGCAATTAGCATAGTTCCTATCATAACTAAGAAGGATAAGGCAAGTATTTTTATAGTTGGGTGCTTATCTACAAATGCTCCAATTTTACTTGCAAATAACAGCATTGCTATAGTAGAGAGGACAATGGCAATCATCATAACAGTCACATTAGACGTCATACCTATAGCTGTAATAATAGAATCAATAGAAAAAACAATATTGATAATAACTATATCCATCACTGCTCTAAAGAGGGTATTTGATCCTTTTCCAGAACTTTCCATGTCATCATCTACGCCTTCCAACTTGTGGTGTATTTCTGTAGTTGATTTATAAAGTAAGAATAAACCTCCACCAAGTAATATCAAATCTTTACCACTCATACCCATATTAATAGGCAGTCCTAAATCTTGAAGATTGAATAAGTCTTTTTCTAATTTTAAAATGAAACCTAAAACAGAAAGTAGACCAATACGTATGACCATGGCGGACATTAGTCCCAAATTCTCCGCTTTTTTCTGGTTTTTCTTATCAAGTTTACCAGAAATGATAGATATGAAAATTATATTATCAATACCGAGTACTAATTCTAAAACGGTAAGGGTGAGTATTCCGATGAGTGCATCTGAAGTAAAAAGTCCGTCAAGCATAATTATTTTTTGTAAATTACAAATTTACGTCAGCCAATGATATTTATAGAAAAAAAATCACATATTATTTATATTTAGTTTTTTGACCACTAGGATAATCCTTTGTTCTTAAAAGAAATGAATAAAGGCAATTTTGCTGGAATTTGGGCTATATATATTCGCATGGCCTTAAGAATAAATCTAGTCAGGAATCTAAATTTTGTACCTGCATCATTTATATTTGGTATCAAAACCAAAGAACTGCATGCTTAGCAGAGTAGCAAATTGTACATATTGGATGAGCCGCTATCTCGAGCGAACAGAAAATTATACTCGCTTATTGCTGGCAAACTTGAGTTTGTCTTTGGATTTGCCTACTCAGTCGCATAATCAATGGAAAAACCTACTAGTCGCAACGCATGATATTCATAATTTTAGATTGACGGGTGCTGAGATAGATAGAGATTCTGTATTGGGATACATGACATTTTCAAAGGACAATCCCTTTAGTATTTATGCATCATTAAAAGCAGCTAGGGACAATGCTCGATCTATTCGGGAGAGTATTCCTAAAGAAACTTGGGAGCACATCAATGTTTTTTACAATTCGTTCAAAGAACTTACCTATCCTGTAAATGACCCTACAGTTTGGTATTCAATATTTGAAAATCTGAAACTCAACTGTCAAACTTTTTATGGTATTATTGATAGCTCACTTACTCGAAAAGTGACATATCATTTTTTGCAGTTAGGTAAATACATTGAGCGAGCAGACAAAACCTCTCGATTTTTGGATATCGGCCGCATGCATGAGAGCAAGGATGCTCAAATTTCTGCCGAGGATTTTTTGATTTGGACCAGCGTCTTGAAATCTATCGGTGCATTCAATATGTATCGCTTAGAGCATAAAAATCTAGACAGAGATCATATACTGCAGTTTTTACTACATGATGAATCTTTTCCTAGATCATTGCAGTTTTGTGTAACCAAAATTATAGACTCCTATAATTACTTGGAAATTGGTAGTAAGAATACAGAGTTAAATCGTATCATTGCCGATATACAGTCCTTGGTACGTAATCTTGACAAAAAACCTGTAACGAATGAAGATCTTAAAAACAACTTAGACTTTTTTCAAGTACAAAACAATCAATTAGACAATCTTATACATTCACGTTTTTTTTATTTACAATTACGATGACATTTTGTTTGGGTGTAAAAACCGCACACGGCCTTGTGGCTTTTTCTGATAGACGCATTACTTCTGGAAGTGAGGTTTCTAGTGCCAAAAAAGTTTCGATTCATACAATAGAGGGCAATTCCCTGTTTATTATGACAGCAGGCTTACGCTCAGTAAGAGATAAGGCTATTACCTATTTTCAAGAAGTGCTTGATGGAGATACATCGGATATTGATAAGCTCTACAAAGCTGTAAATGCTTTGGGCGAACAGGTAAAAAGGGTGGTGAGTGAAGATTTTGAAAGCTTATCATCCACGGGATTGAAATTCAATTTATCCGCTATAGTAGGTGGAAAGTTGAAAAATGACAAGGAACCTAAGCTGTTTTTGTTATATCCAGAAGGAAATTGGATTGAAGTAACAGAAGGATCACCCTTTATTATAATTGGAAATTCAGGTCATGGGAAACCCATATTGTACAGAAATATCAGATTTGATACTCCTACCGAGGAAGTTCTCAAGTTAGGCTTTTTGGCTTTTGATAGTACCCGAGTCAGTGCAAATGATGTAGACTTCCCGATTGATGTCCTTGTATTGGATAAAGAGTCTAAAGAGTTTAGAACGCATACTTTCCAGAAGCATGATTTGGAGCAGATTTCTATGCAATGGAATGCCCTGCTGAATGCATCCGTTCAAAAATTACCAAACGATTGGATAGCTCCTTTGATGGATAAAAAATGATAATCGAGGCCAAGCATATTCTGGATTATAGTTACGAGGAGCCTGTTGTATTGAATCCTCAATATTTGCTCCTTACTCCTGGTGTATCAGCCTATCAAACATTATTGGCTCATGATATTTCTATAAGTCCAGAGCCTACTAAAATAGTTCGCAATGTAGAGCAGGAAAACAATATCCAACATTTATTGTATATCAACTCACCCTTGCAAAACTTCCGAGTAGAATCGTGTTTCAAGGTAGATTCCCCTACATTCAATAGTCTGGATTTTATTTTTTTTCCGTTTGAGTGCAGTATGATACCTTTTAAGTATCCAGCCAAGCTCTCAACCTATGTTGGTTTGGCACTCAAGCAAAAAAAGATCGCTCCCGAAATTAGATCATTTGCCCAAGATCTGGTAGAAGATGCTGGCAACGACACGCTCGCATTCCTGATAAAGCTTACGGAGACTATCAAAGCCAGATTTTTGTATCAAGTTCGGCAAGAAGGAGATCCCCAAAGTCCTGAGTTTACCTTGGAGTACCAGATTGGTTCTTGTCGAGATTTTTCGGTTTTTATGATGGAGGTATGTTCAGCTGTGGGCTTAATGCCGCGATTTGTAAGTGGGTATTATTTCCCAGAGGATAAATCAAATTTTGATCTACATGGGTGGGTTGAGATTTTGTTACCAGGTGGAGGCTGGAGAGGTTTTGATCCAACTGAAGGCCAGGTGGTTGATCATCGGTACATTGCTTTGGCTCGATCAATTGAGCCTAGAGGAATAGTGCCTTTAAGAGGTAGTTTTCGGTCGACGTATGCTCTACAGGCTCATTTTGAATCCAGTATTCAATTGATTTCTATGTAGTCAGGTAATTCTTCGCTTAATCGAAAACACCTTAATATGGATAAAATTCGAGCAAAATAGTGTGGACAAATTCAAACAGTTTTTAAAAAATATTTCGCCAATTTCGGATAAAGAATATTCCGATACAGTTTCTTATTTTAAAGAACTACGTCTCAAAAAAGGAGACTTTTTTTTGAAGCAAGACAAAATTTGTAAACATATAGGATTTATAGTCACTGGGACTGTCAGAATTTATTACCTTAATCAAAATGCCGAAGAAACTACCTACGGTTTTTGTCAAGAAAATTGCTTAACAACCTCATTTAAGAGTTTTATTTCTCAAACCCCAAGTCATTTGATTTTACAAGCTATAGAGGATACAATGTTACTAACCATTGATTACGACAGCTTAAATTTATTATATAAAAATTATCCAGTTTGGCAGAATCTTGGTAGAATCATTACGCAAAATGAGTTCTTACTAATGGAGCAATATGCCTCTATATTGAACAATGAAACTGCCAAAGAAAAATATTTGAGACTTTTGAAAGAACAGCCCACAATTTTACAAAAAGCCACCATAGAGGATATCGCTTCCTATTTAGGTATAACAAGAAGAACGCTTTCGAGAATAAGACGGGAAATTTCCATATAGTCATTTGAGGACATTTGTCCTTTCAGATCAACGGTATTGATTTCACTTTTGCATTATTATTCACAATTATAATAATGTAAAATGAACAAAGAACAAATTCAAGAAAATGTAAAAAATGGCTATTCAGCTATTGTAAAGCGTAGTAAAAGAGCAAAATTTATTCCTTCTTTTTTAGGATGTTGTGATCTAAAAGGTATGGTAAAAGATATCAGCCATAGTATAGGTTACACAGATAAAGAACTAAAAAATGTTCCAGAAGGTGCGAATCTAGGTATAGGTTGTGGAAATCCAACTGCTTTGGCTTCAATAAAAAAAGGAGAAACCATCTTAGACCTTGGTTCAGGTGCGGGTTTTGACTGTTTTTTAGCTTCAAGAGAAACAGGCGATACCGGAAAAGTGATTGGAGTTGATATTACACCTGAAATGGTCAAGCAAGCTAAAAAGAATGCAGAAAAAGGAGACTATAAAAATGTAGAATTTAAAGTTGGAGAAATTGAGAATTTACCTATTGAAAGTAACACCATCGATTTAGTTATTTCAAATTGTGTTATCAATTTGTCTAGCCAAAAAGAACAAGTTTTTAAAGAAGCGTATAGAGTAGTAAAACCGAATGGCAGACTAATGATTTCAGATATAATTTTGCTTCATGAATTGCCAGACTATGTAAAAAATTCCGTGGAAGGACACATTGCTTGTTTGGCTGGAGCCGTCAGAAAAGAAGATTACATCAATGCCATATCAAATGCGGGATTTACGGAAATTAATATTGATAAACAAGCACATTTTCCAATCGAGTTGATGTTGAACGACCCCATAGCAGGAAAAATTGTTAAAGAAAATAATCTAACAGAAATAGAAATTAAGAGCATCGCAAATTCTATTGCAAGTATTTCTATAAGAGCAATGAAACCTATTCTAAAGTAAACGTATGTCGAATTGTATTCATAGATCCTGATATCAGACTTGACCAAATCATACAGATTCCTACCATTACATAAACAAATTGTTAATATTTAATACATAGAGCACTATTTTGCATAGATTTTGGTAAATTTGTAGTTCATAAAATTCTCTATAAAGCGTGTCATTAATTAAATCCATTTCAGGAATTCGAGGAACTATTGGGGGTAAACCAGGAGATAATCTAAGTCCAATTGATGTTGTGAAGTTTACCGCAGCCTATGCTTCTGTTATAAAAAGCAAAGGCAAAGCCAAGCCCAAAGTTGTGCTTGGTCGAGATGCTAGGCCTTCGGGTCCGATGATTTCGGATCTTATTTCTGCAACTTTGGTCAGTATGGGGATTGATGTCCTTGATTTGGGTTTATCTACCACACCTACGGTAGAAATGGCCGTTCCTATGGAGCAAGCCGATGGAGGTATCATCATTACAGCAAGTCACAATCCTATTCAATGGAACGCCCTGAAATTATTGAATGAGAAGGGAGAGTTTATATCAGATGAGGACGGGAAAAATTTAGTGAAGCTTGCAGAAGCGGATGATTTCACTTTCGAAGATGTTAAAAATCTGGGTAAAATATCGAAAGACGACACCTACCTTCAAAAACATATCGATGCCATTTTAGCCTTGTCTTATGTAAATGTGGAGGCTATCAAAGCTGCAGATTTTTCGGTCGTTGTCGATTCTGTTAACTCTAGTGGAGGAATAGCCGTGCCTATGCTATTGAATGCTTTAGGAGTAACTAAAATAAAAAATATCAACGGAGAGCCCACGGGCTTTTTTGCACACAACCCAGAGCCATTGCCCGAGAATCTAAGGGAGATTTGCTCTGAGCTAAAAAATGGCGATTTTGATCTAGGTATTGTGGTAGACCCTGATGTAGATCGTTTGGCCTTAATCTGCGAAGACGGAGAGCCATTTGGTGAGGAATATACCTTGGTTGCTGTTGCTGATTATGTGTTGAGTTTAAATAAAAAGAAAAAGCAGTCTACGGTTTCCAATCTGTCTTCTTCGCAAGCCTTGAAAGATATGGCCTATCACCATGGTGCCGATTATTTCTCTTCGGCAGTAGGAGAGGTGAATGTGGTAGAAATGATGAAAGAAAAAGGATCAATTATTGGAGGAGAAGGAAATGGAGGAATTATACTTCCCGAGCTTCATTATGGTAGAGATGCCTTGGTAGGAATAGCCCTTTTCTTATCTCATCTAGCCAAATTTGGAAAACCAATCGGATTTTTACGTAAAAAATACCCCAACTACTTCATTGCCAAAAAGAAGGCAGAGTTAAGTGAGGACACGGATACAGACGGTTTACTGGAAAAACTGAAAGCCAAATACGCGAAGTTTGAAATCGATACACGTGATGGTGTAAAAATATATTTCGACAAGGAATGGGTTCATCTCAGAAAATCCAATACCGAGCCTATTATTCGTATCTATGCGGAGTCTGAGTTTGAAACTACAGCCAACAATCTTGCTGATAAAATCATAGCAGACATGCGAGAGTTTAGTTAAGAAAATGACTAGTTCTCCCATGATACCCTACGATCCTGAAACCTGTCCGCTGGTAAGTGTGCACTTGTTGACCTATAACCATGTAAAGTTTATTGCTCAATCCATAGAGAGTGTTGTTGCACAAAAGACAGATTTTCCCTTTGAGATTATCATTGGCGACGATTGTTCTAAGGACGGTACGAGTGCTATTGTAGACGAGTATCAAGCACGATATCCGGATCTAATCAAAGTCGTACGAGGGCCACAAAACCAAGGGCCACAGCCCAATTCTATTCGAATATTAGAGAATTGCCGTGGCAAATACATGGCCGCATTAGAAGGGGATGATTTCTGGATAGATCCCTACAAGCTCCAAAAGCAGGCAGATTTTATGGAAAGCCATCCCGAATTCGCGATTTGCTTCACCAATTCACGGGTAGATTTTTTTGAAGGAAATCAAGAATCGTATTTTATCAATGAAGGCATCGAAAAAGACGTTTTCACGATAGATGATTTGATTAAAGACCACGAGGTTTGGTTTATGGGTACGGCTACTTTGTTTTATGTAAAATCGACTATTTTCCCGATTCAACCCTGGTTTCCCAAAACCAAAAGTGGAGATATCCCTATGATTATGCTATCGGCTAGGCATGGTAAGATCAAATACCTTCCTGATGTGACGGCTGTCTATAGACGTCATGCAGAAGGAGCAAGCAATACGGATCATAAAAATGATGCAGGTTTTTTGGAAAACCGTATCATGATGTATACCAATCTCAACAAAGACACGGGTTATAAATTTCAAGATAGATTTAAGGTGAACTTATCGGGATGGTATCACAAGCTTATTTATGCCAAGCAATATCAGGATAGCTATTTTAAAAAATTGGGCATCATTATAAAGTATTTTACTCTTACATACCCCAAATTTCCTTTTGCAAAAGATATCCTTCGGGATCATGTAATACCGCCTTTTGTTTTGAAAATAAAGCAAATGATCTTCAATAGGGCATAAAAAAAGCATGTTCCGAAAACGAAACATGCCCAATGTTTTGATTATGTAGGTTTAAACCTATATAACTAAACTTTGATTTCTACTTCTACACCTGCTGGTAGTTCCAATTTCATAAGAGCATCTACAGTCTTAGGACTTGCAGCAAAAATATCTATCAATCTTTTGTAAGTTGATAATTGGAATTGCTCTCTTGATTTTTTAGATACGTGCGGTGAACGTAATACTGTAAATTTTTCGATACGAGTAGGAAGTGGAATCGGTCCGCTTACAGTTGCACCTGTAGATTTTACAGCTTTAACGATCTTTTCTGCAGAATTGTCTACCAAACTGTGGTCAAAAGACTTAAGTTTGATTCTGATTTTTTGTGACATACGGTTCAAATTTTATTTAGTGAAACATAGCTTTGAAAGAACCATTCACTCCAAAGCCTTTAAAATGGGACACAAAAGTAAGCATAATGTTTGGTATTTGAAAAATCTTTGTGATATTTCGCAAAATTCTTAATTTCAGATTGTAATGATAGGCTTTCCAAACGCAAAAATCAATCTTGGGCTCCACATTCTTGAAAAACGTTTGGACGGATTTCATAATATTGAGTCTATTTTCTACCCAGTAGGTTGGGCTGATGTTTTAGAGGTTGTGGAGTCTGGAAAAGATATGTATACGTATTCTGGGCTAAAAATAGATGGAGATAGTTCGAATAACCTAGTTGTTAAAGCTTTGGACGGTTTGAGAGCAGAGGGGTATTTAGAAAATCAAAATGTGCATATCTTGCTCCGAAAAATACTGCCTATGGGTGCGGGAATAGGTGGAGGTTCTGCAGACGCAGCGTTTGTATTGCGTCTATTGAACGAGAATTTTAGTTTAAATATTGAAAATCCTAAACTCGAAGAAATAGCCACTAAAATTGGGAGTGATTGTCCATTTTTTATCCAAAATAGGCCTGTATTGTGTATAGAAAAAGGCACAGTTTTTAAACAAGTTTCCATTTCTCTAAAAGGCTATACGATTGCGTTAGTATATCCCAACATACATGTTTCTACCAAAGAGGCATATAGTGGTGTTGTGCCACGAAAAAGGGATGTAGCGGTATCAGAAATCATAAAGATGCCTATTGAAAATTGGACAGGGCAGTTAATCAATGATTTTGAAGGTCATATTTTGGATAAATACCCTAAAATCAAGGGTGTAAAAGAAAAATTATATAAACTTGGAGCCATCTATGCATCCATGACGGGAAGTGGATCCACAGTTTTTGGTATATTAAAAGAGCCCATTCAAGATTTATCCTTTGAATTTGAGGATTCTGTATGTTGGCAAGGTCCAGCCGAATATTGATTCTATCGTATATTTGTAAAAACTTTTTGGCTTGAAATTCTCTATTCTTACGGCTACGTATAATTCTTCAGCTACTTTGGAACAAACCATCCAAAGTGTTTTAGCACAATCGCACAAGGATATCGAATTTATCATCGTTGATGGGGCATCGAAAGACAACACCCTTGAGATTATTAAAAGATACGAAAGTCACCTCAGGTATATTTCAGAGCCTGATACCGGTATTTACAATGCTTTGAACAAAGGTTTGGCTTTGGCCACTGGTGATATTATTAGTATTCTTGGATCAGATGATTACTATCCCGATAGAGATGTAATTTCCTCAGTAAATACCATTTTTGAAACTCAGAATGTAGATTCTGTGTATGGAGACATTCAATATGTTAACTATGGAAAAGAAGATGTGATCGCTCGGTTTTGGAAACAAGAGGAGTATAAACCGTCCTTGTGGTTGAAAGGCTGGATGCCACCACATCCTACTTTTTATCTGAAGAGAAAGCATTTTCAAACATACGGCAATTTTGAGGAGCAATTTGTATGTGCAGGTGATTATGAGCTTATGCTGAGAATGCTTTACAAACATAATTTGAGTTCTAAATACCTTCCTAAAACACTCATGACCATGCGTAATGGTGGTACTAGCACGGGTGGGATAAGCAATAGAATACGAGCAAATATAGAGGATAGAAGGGCTTGGGAAATAAACGGGCTAACTCCCAAATGGTATACGCTTTGGTGGAAACCTTTATCCAAGGTTTTTCAGAGATTTCAAAAAAAATAGCCTCATGGTTGCATGAGGCTATTTAATTAGATTTTACGAGGATCAGTCTTTTGCAAACTCACCGCTTACTTTAAACTCGATCTCATCACTTAAACCAGGACCTGAATCACCGATACCGAAATCAGAACGCTTCAATTTGCCCATTACTTTCACACCGACCATTTTCTTCTTACTCATGGGATTGTCTACTGGTCCTTTAATCGTACCGTTCAAAACCATAGTTTTAGATTTCCCTTTCATGGTAAATGTACCTGTGATAGTGAAATTATCACCTTTGGTACGCTTAACAGAAGTAGATTTAAACGTAATCGTTGGTGTTGCAGCTCCATCGAAATAATCCTTGCCTTGTAGGTGACCATCTCTCATTTCATTACCTGTGCTGATAGATGCAACGTCAGCAGAAAAAGTGAATGCGGCATTTGAAAGGTTTTCAGCCGAAGTAAGTGTCGCGTCAAATTTTTTGAAGTTACCGTCTACATCAGATATCATCATGTGAACAATACTGAAGGAAACATTGGCATGGGCTTTATCGAGGCTCCAAGTTTGTGCAAACGAAGCTACTGATACCATACCAGCCACTATCGAAAAGAATAATTTTTTCATTGTATTTAAATTTAATTACTGATTATAAATACACGCATTCATCAATTAAAGTTTGTCGCAACCTAGGTTCTTTTTTTAGTATTTTTTGTAAAAATCTAATAACTAATGACTTGAATATAAAAAATAATTACAAAATATTAAGATTTTCTCATTTGTTTATGATTCCTTCCTTTTCTAATTTATTTTGTTCAACAAGTGAAAGTTTCCAATTTTGATCAAAAACCCCAGATATAAATTCCTTATTATCAGATTTATAAAAAAGATAGTCCCCTTGACCATGTAAGTAAAGCCATTTTCCAGGCATTCTGAGGATGGAATACGTAGCATCTTTCGCAAGTGGAATCTCCGAAAATGGAATTCCAGAATTAACAAGAATGTACTTATTGCCGACGGGGTACACAAATACCAGGGCATTGTTTTTTGGATCTTTATCTTTAAAGTTTAAAGGTAAATTTGATCCAAATTTTTGTATCATTGCATTTGTAGTTTGTGTGCCAAACAAGACAAGATGTGATCGTTGAATATCATTTTCTCTTACCTCTTTATCAGATAGAACACGTGGGAATACCATAACTCTACCCAAAAAATCTCCTCGATAGAAACTCCAATTTGCGGCATCTTCGGCAGTTTTTTTTCTGTATTCCAATTCTTCTTTGCTCGGGTTGTCTAGTGTGCCGTATACATAAATATGCCTATCTGAAATGATATCAGTCATCGGGCCAAAAAGAGAATCTGTTTTTCTTAGGCTATTACCAAAATCGGGGGCCAGCTGCCATTTATCATTTACTTTTTGAATATGAATTTCATTTTCCGTACTAGATATGGCCAGTTCTGAATTGTTTATATAGAGTTTTTTTACTTTATAAGCCTTTAAAATAGTGGAATTAATACTTATTTTTTGTGTATTACTCGAGGTGATTTTGATTTCACCATTGGAAGCAATCGCATGTACCTTAGCCGTAGTTTTGGGATCTATTTCTTCAATTTTGATCCAATACATTTTGCTGTATTTTAGGCTTTCTGTAGATAGTTTTACTTCTTTGGGAAGGGGATTATTTGTGAATTTACTGAACCAGTCAAAAATTTTGGCATTTTCATAAGCCTGCACCCAGCTGTCGTGTTTTACGCCTGGAAACTCCGTGTATTCAACTTTTGCTCCAGCGGCTATGAGTTTATCCCTCCAATCTCGAGTAATTTCTGCTTTTACTACCGGGTCATCAGCCCCCTGAAATATAGCAATGGGCTTATTATAAAAGTTATCTAAATACTCCTTGGTATTTTGAGGAGGTGCAGGGCATACTGGAGCTAGTGCCGCCCATACATCTGATCGTGTAAGTCCACACCAAAGTGTTCCGCCACCTCCCATTGAAAGACCCGTTAAGTACATTTTGTTTTCATCTACTTTACACCGTTTTTTTACGTCTGCTATCATATCCCAAACGTCTTTTTCGGCTACTCCTTGATAGCCCATAGTACCTCGAGCCAAGGGTGCAGCTACTAAGTAGTCCACATCTCTGAAGGCAGGAAAGTATAAACTAGCCTCTACGTCATTTTCTGTGGGTAGATTGGTTTTGCCAAACACACGTTTGAGGGATAATTTGTGATTGGAACCCGCACCATGCAGCATGACAACAAAAGGATATTTTTTTGCTTGATTATAGTTTTTGGGAAAATAAAGTGAATACGGTTGCTCCTTGTCGTCTACATTGGAATGGAAATTTAGGATTTCTACTTTTGAAGATTTTTGAGCAATTAATAATGATGGCAAAGCCAAAAATAGTATTGCAATTAGAAGGTTTTTCATGTTTGAATACAGGTTAGGTACCCCAAATATGGCAAATTTTAGTCGTTTTTATATAGCTATTTCAAAATAATCTGATTTCTACACTATTTAAAATTACATTACCTTTGCGACAAATAATTTTAGTGGGTCTTTTACATGAATATATTAATAATTGGTTCTGGGGGTCGAGAAAGTGCATTTGCTTGGAAAATTACACAAAGTCCACAATGCGAAAAACTTTATATTGCACCCGGTAATGCTGGTACGGAGCAAATAGGCACAAACGTATCCATCGCTGTAGATGATTTTGAATCGATAAAGAATCTCGTTCTAGAGAATGCAATATCCCTAGTCGTTGTTGGGCCAGAAGATCCTTTGGTAAAAGGGATTGTTGATTTTTTTAAGTCAGACAAGCAGCTCAAAAAAATTGCTATCATAGGGCCCGATTCCAAAGGAGCGATGTTAGAAGGTAGCAAGGATTTTTCTAAACGCTTTATGCAGAAATATGGGATTCCTACTGCAAGCTCTGAGACATTTACCAAAGAAACATTGCAAAATGGACTTGATTTTTTGTCTAAAAATAAAGGTCCTTATGTCTTAAAGGCAGATGGTCTAGCGGCTGGTAAAGGGGTAATCATTACAGAAAATTTACTAGAGGCACAAGGTACTCTCAAGGAAATGCTGCTGGAAGAAAAGTTTGGAGCCGCTAGTAGCAAGGTTTTAATAGAACAGTTTTTGAAAGGAATAGAGCTGAGCGTATTTGTACTTTCAGATGGTAAAAACTACGTGATTCTTCCTGAGGCAAAAGATTATAAACGTATTGGTGAAAAAGATACAGGACTTAATACGGGCGGAATGGGTGCTGTATCGCCTGTGCCTTTTGCAAATGCTGAGTTTATGAAAAAAGTAGAGGAAACCGTCGTCAAACCTACTCTCCAAGGCTTTGCTTCCGAGGGCATCCATTATGTAGGATTTGTATTTATTGGTCTGATGAACGATAACGGCAATCCCATGGTGATAGAGTATAACGTTCGCATGGGGGATCCAGAAACGGAAGTTGTAATTCCCCGAATCAAAAACGATTTCGTAAAACTCCTCATGGCTACTGCGAAAGGTAAATTAGATAAGGTAAAACTAAAAATTGACAATAAACACGCT
>JBOFGX010000012.1:0-5490 GCA_051649345.1 Leadbetterella sp.
GGTAATGTTTTAGAGGAAGTTGTGGTAAAAGCAACGAGAGAAGATGACAATATCACCAAGACTATCATGGGGTCTGAAAAACTGGACGTGAAAGAAATAGCCAAGCTACCTGTATTGTTTGGGGAGAAAGACGTTCTAAAGACACTGCAGTTATTGCCCGGTATTAAGTCCGCAGGCGAAGGGAATAGTGGTTTCTTTGTACGTGGAGGAGGTGCTGATCAGAACCTGATTTTATTAGATGAGGCACCCGTATACAATGCCAGTCACTTGTTGGGCTTTTTTAGTACCTTCAATTCAGATGCGATAAAAGATGCCAATATCATCAAAGGAAATAGTCCAGCAGAATATGGAGGTAGACTATCTTCGGTACTTGACGTCAAAATGAAAGAAGGAAATGATAAAGACTATACAGTATCAGGGGGTATTGGTTTGATCAGTAGTAGGTTAAGTGTAGAAGGTCCACTTCAAAAAGAGAAATCTTCCTTTATGGTTACCGCTCGTAGAACCTATGCCGATTTGTTTCTTAAGGCTTCCCCAGAATTTAAGGAAAATCAACTTTACTTTTATGATTTAAATGCCAAGGCTAATTATAGACTCAATGATAAGAATAGAATCTTTCTTTCTGGGTATTTTGGGCAAGATGTGCTTGGTTTTGGTGATACTTTTGGAACAGATTGGGGCAATCAAACAGGGACCTTACGTTGGAATTCCATCATCAGTCCGAAGCTTTTTTCCAATACCTCATTGATATATAGTAAATACAATTATGATATAGATGTTAATTTTGGAGGAAGTAAGGTCAATATTGATTCCGAAATCAAAGATTTTAATATCAAGCAGGAGTTTCAGTTTTTTCCCAATACGCGTAATTCATGGAAGTTTGGTTTCAATTCCATACACCATACCATCGCACCGAGTAACTTCATCGTAAGTACTGATAATGAAAATAATCAAGAAAAGAAAAGAACGAGATATTCTTGGGAAAATGCAGCTTTTGTACAAAACACGTTTCAGGTAAGTCCTAAATTCAGCCTTGATTATGGCTTGAGATTGTCTTTATGGAGTATTCTTGGGGGAGATACATACAATGTTTACTCACAAGGAAGAATTACAGAGTCTATTAAGTTAGAAGAAGGTGAATTTGGAAAAACCTATCTCAATTTAGAGCCAAGAATATCAACAGCCATAAGGCTAAACACAAGCAGTAGTATTAAGGCTGGCTACGCTCGTAATACACAGAATCTACACCTTTTGAGTAACTCTACAAGTGCAAATCCTACAGATCAGTGGATTGGTACTTCATACAATATAAAGCCAGAAATCAGCGATCAGTTTAGTGTAGGGTACTTCAAAAATTTCAATGGTAACAAGTATGAGTTCAATGTAGAAACGTACTACAAAGACATGCAAAACCAAGTAGACTATAAGGACGCCGCGGATATCAATACGGCTCCGGATGTAGAAAGTGAACTTCTTTTCGGAAAAGGAAGAGCATATGGTATAGAGCTACTTTTGAAAAAGAAAACGGGTAGATTTTCAGGATGGATTGCCTACACATTATCACGCACAGAGAGAAAAATAGACGGTATCAATTCGGGAGACTGGTATGTGGCTAGACAAGATCGTACGCATGATTTATCCTTAGTGGGTATTTACCAACTTAACAAAAGATGGTCGCTTTCAGGAACTTTTGTTTACAATACGGGTAATGCGGTTACTTTCCCAAGTGGCAAATACACAGTAGGCGATATCACTACATATTATTATACAGAACGCAATGGATACAGAATGCCAGCCTACCATAGATTCGATTTTAGTGCTACGTACGAAAGACAAAGAAAAGGGCGTTTCCAAAGTTCATGGAATCTGGGAATGTACAATATGTATGGTAGAGAGAATGCATACACTATTACGTTTAGGGATAATGAACTAAATCCTAGCAAAACGGAAGCTGTCAAAACGGCCTTATTTAAGTGGGTACCAGGAATTACCTATAATTTTAAGTTTTAATTTTTTAAAAGTAAAAAGTATCAATCATGAAAAAATACATAATCTTATTAGCAGCCGTTTTAGGGATGAGTTCATGCGAGGAGGTAATAGATATAGATCTTAAAGACGCAGATGCAAAACTTGTTATAGAAGGCACAATATCGAATCAAAACAATGTACCAGCAATGGTTAAAATCAGTAAAACTGTTAGTTTTGACGCCAGTAATGCCTTCAATGGAGTAAGCGGTGCCGTGGTTACTATAGCAGATGAATCAGGATCGGTGGAAACGCTAAAGTCTACTTCAGCCGGTGTTTATATAGCCGAAAAAATAAAAGGACAAATAGGTAAGAAGTATACACTCACAGTATTAGTAGAAGGCAAAACCTACAAAGCTGAAAGTACCATGCCACAAAATATTGATCTTACAGACGTGACTTTTTCAAAAAGTGAAGACGGACCCAACAAAGGATATTTTTTGGCTATGCCCATATTCACTGATCCCGAAAAAGTAGGTGATAATTATAGGTTCATACAATACAAAAATAATGTGATTGATAAATCGTATTTTATTGGTAATGATAATCTTAGGAACGGTCTTCCTAATGTTAGGCCTTTGCTAAACCCTAGCTTTGAATTGGCAGAAGGTGACGACTACAGAGTAGAAATGCAATGTATCGATAGACCTACACATGATTATTTCTACACCCTTTTGTTGATAGGGGGTAATGGCCCAGGTGGAGGTACTACACCTACCAATCCACCAAGCAATATTTCAGGTGGGGTTTTAGGATATTTTTCTGCATATACATCCCAGACGATTAGTAAGAAAGTAAGGTAACAAGAGTATGTTTATTGACTGAATGTGATGTAAGCGATTTAAATAAAATACGAATTTTACCATCTTTACTGGATTTACATCAAGTCCGACTTAGTCATCGTTTATAAAACGAGATCTAGGTCGGTTTTTTGTTTATATTAAGGACATTATTTTGTTTACAAAATGAGATTGAATACGTTAATAGCAATATCAATTTTGGACTTAGCCTAGAACAAAGCCTCCATATCTACTTCGCTAAAAACCTCTTCCAAATAATATCCATTTTTTACGGCAGGGTAGGTCGTCAATAAACTATTTACAATCATCTTTTTGGATTGAGTAACGTGCTTAAAGATCGATTTTTTTTGTCGAAGTCGTGTTGCATATTCTTTGGATAGAATGAAGCTGTCTTGGGTAAATTTTGCTTCAAACAAGTGTATTATTCCATCTTTTCGTTCGATGATTAAGTCGATTTGGGCTCCGCCTACTTCATCGTTGCCAGCGAAATGCCAAGAGCTGATTTTTTTATGAATTCCACTAATGCCCAGTTGTTTACAAATCTGGTCAACATGGATCAAGCAAATGTTTTCGAAAGCGTATCCACACCAACTTTGGTAGACTTGTCCTTCTTGGATTCTTTGCCAGGTATTTTTTTGGTTTCCTAGATTTTCACGCATGAATCTCAGGTAAAATATGCTATAAAAATTAAGCAATCTAAATCGGGTATCTTTATTTTTTTTACCAAATGACTGATATTCTGCTATAAATCCACAGTCTAGTAAGTTTTCTACTGTTCGAAGGAACGAGCCTCCAGCGGCTACCTTGGTTTGTTCCAAAAGTTGTTTGCGGTTGAGTCCGTAGGGCGACTTTGCCAAGGCTTCAATAACCAAAATATGCTTATCTGCCTCTTTGAAAAGGGAATGATACAGTAACTTAAATTCTTTCTGTAGGATACCATTGGCTGTAAAGCAGAGTTCCTCAATTACCTGATGTACACTCTTGCCCGGTTTTACAAAATCCAAATAAAACGGAATCCCTCCCAAGACCATGTATAACTGGAGGATTTGGTAGGGCGTGAATTGTACATTTCTAGATTGCAGCATGGCGGCTGTTTCTGCCAAAGTAAAGGGTTTGAGCTCTATTTTTCGGGTTACTCGGTTGTACAATCCTCCTGTAGATTCTGTTATGTTTTTTATGATCTACGATGCCGCCGATCCACAGGCAATGAGTACCAAATGAGGCATTTGAGAGCCGTGTTGATTCCAGAAAAACTGAAGAGCACCCAAGAAGCCCGATTTTTGCCTGTCCAACCAAGGCAATTCATCGATGAATACCACCACTTTTTGTGTTTTATCTAAGGTTTCAAGGTGTTTGGTCAGCAACGTAAAAGCTTCCGACCAATTCTGTATAGTGGATTCATCATCAAAACAATGTCTTTTAAACTCTCGATTGAAATTGGCCAATTGGGTTGCATTAGACTCTAGGTTAGAGCCAGTAAAATCAAATACCAAATGTGATTTTAGGTATTGACGTATCAAGAAGGTCTTTCCAACGCGTCTACGACAATAAACAGCCACAAATTCAGCTTTGGGTGATTGTAGAATTTCGTCTAAAAATTGCTTTTCTATTTGCCTCCCTTCCAGTATTTTACATTATTTTTTGGAAATATCTATTAAATATGCATACATTTTTCCAAAAGTAAAATTATTGTCTGGAAATATCTATATAAAAATGTTACATTTTTCCATGAAATATATTGATATGAATGTAGTTTATACGATTTTCGTGGGGATATCTCTGCTCTTATTTCATTTTTGGAAGAGAGATGGGTCGGGCTGCTTTGGGCTAAACTTTCTTTCAAGTCATATTGACTTTATCAAGGACCCATTACATCACGTATTGAGGATTAAAAATTAAGTGGACTCAGCAGTTAATTTTTTATTTTCAATAATTAAGAGCAATTGTAATTCCAAGTAAAATCATTAATGATTTTTCCCTCCGAATTGCCTAATTTAACTTTCAATAATGAACCAGAATCATTATACAAATATTGTAATAATAAATATGTCTCCGTCTGAGAGTTGTTCTTTAAATTATAGAATTTCTCAGAATTTATTACATTGTTTTTAAAGTAGTTTCTTTCAACCAATAAATAGTAATCTTTCCCATTACTCGATTTATACTCCTCAATTACATTTCCTTTTTCATCAGTTACAGAATGATGATATGTAATCAAAGGATTCTTTGGATACTCAATAAACTCCTTTTTAATAGTTGAGTATGTATGAATTATCGAACTGCCGTTGCTATTTGATTCTTTAATCAAACTGCCTTTTTCATCATAAAAATAATCTATGGAATACTTGCCATCATATCCTTGATCTACAACTTTTTTTTTGATTTTGTTATTATTGTTATATTCATTTTTTACGCTGTATTTGACAATACTATTGGTTTTCTGTGTTTCTTCTAAAAGTAGATTATTTGATGAATAAGAGTAAAAATCTTCATCGACTGAATGAAATTGCCTTTTTCTATAAATTAATTTGGCTCTATGTCGAATAGAGTGGATAAGGTAGAAATATATTGAGATATTTGCTATATGAATAGCGAACAAATATTTCAAATAGCCTTGGGTCTTATAGCTCCCTGGTATGTTTCAAAAGTAGAACTTTTAGGAGAA
>JBOFGX010000013.1:0-8319 GCA_051649345.1 Leadbetterella sp.
CAAAAAAGAAAAAAAGCGGACTTTACAACAATAAAAATAATATTTTTTGTTACTTAGATTTTAAAACAATACTGTCCTAACAATTGGGGGAACTACATACCATATATGCCAAAGAATAGAATAAGAATATTTTTGCAAACGAAAATAGCGAAAAATCAATAATATTGATATCTCCACCCTCGGAAATTGCATTCAAAGTACCAGATGAAGATAACAAATATAAAATCCATAAAATGAAATGTTTGACAACATTTTTAAAACGAAAAATTTTCATTTCATACATAGAAAAAGGAATTTTTAGTGATAAACTTAACTTTTGTCAAATCTAATAGACTATTAAATCTATATTACATATTTTCATATAAATTAAAACCAAAGTTATCTATGTAGATTATTATAGTATTTGTATACTTTTGAATGTAAATTGTATACTGAACTTGATTTTTAAGACTTATATTCTGATTTCGTAGGGTTTTTCATTCATGAAGAAAGCCCAAATACTTGGACTCTCTATATTCATATTTTATTATCTATCTTTATGTTAAAAAGTACTATCTACTCTTTATTCTTTTTGTTTTTAAGTAGCCCGATTTATTCCCAAATGGGTGATAAATCGAAAGTTGAATCAATAAACGCCGATGAATTGGCTGTTTCTGATAAAATCCAATCTTTAAACAGAGAGGCTGTTATTAATAATCAAAAAATACCCTACAAGGTCACATGTGGTAAGATTCCCGTTTTTAATGAAACAACCAAGCCCATAGCGGACTGTTTCTTTACGTATTATGAACGTACAGATATAAAAGACAAATCCACTCGCCCATTAGTTTTTTCATTCAATGGCGGGCCAGGTACAGCATCTGTTTGGATGCATATAGCCTACACGGGTCCAAAACTCCTCAATATGGATGATGAAGGGAACCCCACTCAGCCGTATGGCTATAAAGATAATCCACATTCTATTCTTGACGTAGCTGATATAGTATTTGTAGATCCCGTGAATACTGGTTTTAGTAGAATCATACAAACGGATACGCCAAAAGGAAACTTTTTTGGAGTAAAATCAGACATTAAATACTTAGCCGATTGGATAGTAACTTTCGTAAATCGTCAAGCAAGGTGGACATCACCAAAGTATTTGATTGGTGAAAGCTATGGAACCACCCGTGTATCTGGGCTGGCATTAGAACTGCAATCCAACCATTGGATGTATTTCAATGGCGTAGTGCTAGTTTCACCTACTGATTTGGGACTAGAAAGAGACCAAAATACGACATCTGCTATAGAAATCCCCTATTTTGCAGCTACAGCTTGGTATCATAAAAAACTCTCAAAAGAGTATTTAGCAAAAGATTTAGATGGCTTTTTGCCTGAAGTAGAAAAATTTGCATTAGAAGAATATTTGCCTTTATTGGCCAGAGGGAACCAGGTATCTGAAAATGAAAAATCAAACATGGCAAAAAAAATAAGTGCCTTTATAGGTATCCCTGAAAAAGTGATTTTGCAAAACAATTTGCAAATAATGCCTACCCTTTTTTGGAAAGAGCTGTTACGAGAAGATGGTTTTACGATTGGAAGACTAGATTCACGTTACAAAGGTTTAGATTCCAAAGATGGAGGTGAAGCTCCCGAATACAATTCGGAATTAATTGCTTGGCTACATGCATTTACGCCTGCTATCAATTCCTACCTCAGGGATGATCTGGGCTATAAGTCAGATTTACAATACAATATGTTTGGCCCAGTACATCCTTGGGAAAGAGATCGTGTAAATATTGCTGAGCAACTTCGCCAAGCAATGGCTCAAAATCCATTTTTGAATCTCATGACTCAATCAGGCTATTACGATGGTGCCTGTGAGTATTTCAGTGCCAAGTATAATCATTGGCAAATGGACGAAAAAGGGGTATTCAAAAACAGAATGTCCTGGAAAGGATATCGCTCAGGTCATATGATGTACTTACGGAAGGAAGACTTAAAAAAATCCTGTGATGACTTAAGAGAGTTTATAAAGCTCTCTTTACCGCCAGCAGGTAGGGCTGCTAAATATTAGTTTCCAGTCTTTGATACAAATTTCGTAATTTTGATATTATATATTTTACAAGGGAATAGTCCCTATACATTTTGATATGCAATTTTTAGCTCCGGGAGTTCTTTGGGGATTACTAGCTATGAGTATCCCGGTTATTATACATTTGTTTCACTTTAGGCGTACCAAAAAGGTATTTTTTACAAATGTATCCTTATTGAAAACCGTAGATATTCAGACCTCTTCTTTCAGAAAACTGCTCCAATATCTCCTAATGGCATGTAGAATGCTCGTAATTGCCTGTCTAATACTTGCGTTTGCTCAGCCTATGTGGAATAAAAACTCCACGAGAAAGAGCCCTGTTGGTGTTAATGGTATCTATATAGACAATTCTCTTAGTATGCAAAACACTACTACCGCTAAATCCCTTTTGGATATGGCTGTATTAAAGGTGGAAGAGCTTTTAGGTCGATTTGTACGAGCCAATAATATGGTCTTAGTCAGCAACGATTTTGACAATAAAGAGCAATTTGTAGAAACCGCTACGCAAATAAAAGATCGCCTTACTTCTCTCAAAAACTCCGAAACTCCGCGAAGTTTATCAAAAATTTATCAAAGATTGCACAGTATTGCAACTAAAAATAATCCATCAGCAGAAAACCATTTTTTCTTATTCTCGGATTTTCAAAAAAGCACATTGGGAAACCTTGATGCGATCAAAATAGATCCAAAAGACCACCTTTACCTCGTTCCGACGCATACGGAAAACACCAAAAATTTATTTGTAGATTCTGTTTGGTTGAATGTGCCCATAGTACGCGAAATGCAGGTAAATTCTATACATGCGGAGATCGCCAATTCGGGTAATAAGCCTGCAGAGGCTGTTTCTGTGAAATTGTATCTGGATGGTGTCTTGGTGTCTTCTTCAAGCGTGGAAGTTGCTGCCGGTGGTAAAACCAAAGTATTGTTTCCCTTTACTGTCAAATCCAGAGGCGATCATTCGGGTTACATTGTTATTGAAGATCAGCCTGTTGTTTTTGATAATACCTATTATTTCAATCTCAAGGCATCTCCAAGCATTCAAGTTTTGCATTTGTATGGTGATAAGAGTAGTGAGAATTACATATCTCGCATGTACGCCAAAGACAGTTTGTTTACGTATTCAAGTTTATCAGCCTCAGCATTTGATCCAGAAAGAATCCAATCCTGCGATTTGCTGGTTTTAGAGGAAGTAAGAAGTATTGAAGGAGATCTAAAAAACCAGATAAACACCTTCTTGTCGAAAGGAGGAAGTGTATGCGTAATACCCTCCGAAAATGCCCAAATCGGAAGTTTGGCGGAATTTCTTAAACCTTTTGGTGTATCCAATTTTCAAAAAAATTCAGGTATTATCAAGCCTGAAAATTTCATTGAATTAGCAGAACCATTCAAGAACTCTTCCTTCTTTGAAGATGTTTTTGAGCGATCATCTTTTAATTCTATCATCAATTTGCCCCGTTCCTATCCACTTTTTACATGGCAAGGAGTGGGAGAAGGATTGTTTAGGTTTAAAAACAATAAATTGTTTATGAGTCGTATAAAAGCATCACGAGGAACTATTTATCTTATGGCAGCTCCCTTACGCTCCACTTATGGAAACTTCGGAGAGCATGCCTATTTTGTGCCTAGCTTCTACAAGATAGCCTCCTTAAGTACAAAACCTGAGCGAATCGCATATGCATTTGATGAGGAGGAAATACGCGTGTTTTTACCCAACGCACCCAAAGAAATAGTTTACAAGCTTAAGTTAGATAAAACGGAGATTATCCCAAATCAAAGAGTGGTGGACAATACCCTTGTTTTGAGCCTTCCTAAATCCTCTCAGCTTGATAATTCTTCCGAGATAAAATCAGGAGTCTACGATTTACTACTCGAAGGAAAAAAAATACGATCATTGGCTTTCAACCATAATTCTCAAGAATCCCAATTGGATTATTATACAGAGCAAGAATTAAAAAAAACATTCGAAGGCCAGTCTAATGTACAAGTATTCAATTCTGTTTTTGACCCCAATATTATGGATGCATATGAAAAGACTTCATCAGGCACCTCGCTTTGGAAGTATTTTATTGTAGGAGCCCTCCTATTCTTGTTAGCAGAAATTTTGTTGATTCGCTTTTGGAGAAAGAGCCCTAAACCTACTATTACTAATGAATCGTAAGCATTTTTAGGCTCATTTCTACTATTTCACCCATGTTGGTACACTGTAGGAAAGATTTGTTTTTATAGTGTCCTGACAGATCAGATTTGAGTTTTTCTAAATTATGCTCCAAAAACAGCGTATCCTTTTTCATAGATTCCAGAAGATCATGAAGTTTGGTTTTCTCCGTTATCATTCGGTTCGTGATTAGGGATCGCTCTTCTATTTGATATTGTTTTACAGACTCAGGAGTCATGTATCGCATGCCAAGTTCTATTAAAGGCGTATTTTGCTTATAGTATTGCGGCATATAGACTGACTTAGAGCCCTCATACGATTGCTGATCAAAATCTATGGCCCGAATACGGTAGTGAAAGTCTTCAAAATCAGGAGTGACAATAACAACAAAATTGGATGAGTGCATATCGCCTAATAATCTTGCAAAGCACCGTTCGTTGAACTTGATAAATTCTTTTGTAAGACGAATAGGGTTAAGATTGATATCTGAGAGATGGTTTTTCATAAACAAATCCCCCGTAATCCCAGCAATATGCTCCTCAAGTAAGGTATCTTGCCATGTGACGTAGGATATGACATTGGGAGACAAAAGATGCTCGAGTTCCAGCCCATAAATCCTAGATGCATCGGCTCTTTTTATATAAAAATAGTCATAGTTATCATTGACTCTATTGCTGATTCTAATCCGAAACGGCAGCGTGTTTGCAAAGGTGCAGATATCAACTCTATCTACTACCAAATGTTTTATGACAGACTCGTCTCCATCCGTTTTGAAATCGGCGTATATGGCTTTGAGGTTTTCGTATATTTCTTCCATGTCTGATTGTGGATAAAACACCGTCTCCCATAACGTATCATTTCCGTTTTTGTCGTATAAGTTTATTTTATTGTCATATCGCAGTAGGTCATCGTATTTCAAGGGCAGCTCTTTCTCACGACCGTATTTTTGCAAATATTTACGGAGCTTGGAACTGATTTTAAACGGTACTTTCTTTTTTGAAATAAGAGCCAAAACAACAGATTTTTTGTAAAGTAAATCCTTTTAAGTAAGATTATAAACTTAAAACAGGAATATTACGTTATAAATTATATCACATTTTTCGCTTTTGTTAATGCTCTGTTAAAAATTGGGAACATTCAAAATCATTGATTTACTTTGTATCGTTAAAATTTGAAAAATAAAAATATTTAAAAAATGAAAAAGTTATTTTCTACAATCTTCGCAGTTATACTTTTTGCTGTTGCTGCTAGTGCTCAAGGTGTTCTTAAATTTGACAAAGAACTACACGATTTTGGTAAAGTAAAAGAAGCGGGTGTTATTACTACTGAATTTACTGTTACCAATACAGGAAATGTACCTGTTGTGATTTCTGCTGCTAATGCTTCTTGTGGATGTACAACTCCTGAGTATTCAAAAGACCCAATTTTGCCAGGTGCAAAAAGCAAAATCAAAGTAGGATTCAACACGGATGGTCGTCCGGGTAATTTCGATAAGACTGTAACGGTTGTATCAAATGCTGAAAACGGTACGCAAGTGATTAGAATCAAAGGAGCTGTAACAGGAAAAACAGAACCGAAGGCGAACTAATTTTATAAAAATACAAGTAAAGTCGTACTCAACGGTACGACTTTTTTTTATGCATATATCTGAGCTCAAACAACAATGTTTACTTCATCTAGAGCAAGTTTTAGGCTCAAAGATTAGCCTATTGAAACAAGAAATCGAAGAAACGCAGTTATCTGCTAATCAAGAAACCAAGAGCTCTGCTGGTGACAAATACGAAACAGGCAGGGCTATGGCACAAAACGCCATAGATTTGCTCAGATCCCAATTGATATTAGCTGATAGCGACTACCAAAAACTCCAAACACTAAAATCAAAAAATCAATCCAACCGCATAGTCACAGGATCATTTATCAAGACAAGTTTAGGATATTTTTACCTAAGTCTCAGCTTAGGAAAGGTCATAATCCGTGATGTTCCTGTGATGGTATTAAGTGCTGAATCACCCTTGGGAGCATCCTTAATTGGTAGGGCTACCAGTGATGAGATCGTATTTCAGAATAAAACAATACAGATTTTGGAATGCTGCTAAGTAATATTACGATTTCCTCTACTTTTTGTTTTGAATTCTGTCACTCTACTTTTACCATACCGCTTTTGGGGTATTTGACATTGTAGCTAAAGATTAGAACCTTGTCTTCACCTGGTTTTAGAGTTACCTTCCATGTGATTATACCAGAGTTAGGATCAACGTCTGCATCTGGTGATTTCATATTGGATATTTCTACTTCTTTGTTTATTGTCACAGGAAATTGATCTTTGACCACAACAGTCACGGTTTGCTTTTTGAGATTTTTTACTTTTTAATTACTTACAGCCTGTATAACTATATTTATTTTCAACTGTAGATTTCACTTTAATAGTTGAATTCTCTGAATATATCACATCGATACTTTTTTCTTCTAATATAAAGCCTTCTTTATTCAATACATATGTTTTTTTAAGTTCTGAACTTAGATAATTTTTTTTAAATTTTCGCTATATACATAAGTTTTAGAAGTTGATAACATATTATTATTACTTCCTTTAGTGCCAGGTAAAACTGTAAAGTTATTGTACCCTATTATCGCTAAACTTTGTAAGTATCTTGTGTTTTCATATTCATATTCTGTGTAGGACTTTTTAAGGCCTTCCTTCCAAATATCTTTTCTTTTTAAGTTTCCATTTAAATCATAAATAAATTTCTCTTCCCCAGCTGTAGTTACTTGTGTGTGAAAATAACCTAAGCTATTGAAGGAATTTGAAATATCATTGACTTTCCCAGTTTTATCAATTTCAATATATGCAATCTGTATCCCATTCGCAAATTTCCTAATTAATTGAGATCCATCGGCTCTAAACTCGATATATTGCTTTATCTTACCATTATTATCATATTCAAATTTTTTAGAATTTTTCAAGATATTTGAATCATAATCATTACTAATAAAATTTTGAATTTCTATAATTTTTTGGTTTACATAAAAGTAACTATACTCAGAAATGGTTGTCACAGGCGTAGTAGAAAACTTACTTTTGTAAGTATGTTTATATTTTTGTAATGTTCCATCCGAATTGTAAATGAAACTATGTTTTGATTCTGAAAATTGATCACTTACAGCTGTATCTCTCTTATAGAATTGTGTAGAATTTTTAGAGTTATATACTTCAAAATTATCTTCGTTGATTGTTATGGAATGATGATCGATCTTAACTAATTCACAAGATGTTTTTAAGAGATCTTCTTTTTTGTTGGTTCAGTATAATTATCATTATTACAGCCTACTAAAATGGCTATAACCACAATTATTAAATAAAATTTGTTGTTTTTCAAATTTGAAAACATATTTGATAGAATTAAATAGTTTTAAAAAAAATGATACCCCTAAATAACAAAAAGTGGAAATATCGATCTATAGGTTCTAGGCGTATTTATTGTTAAGTGGCAATTTAAAAAAGATTTTAGTATTCTCATATTCTTTGATCATATATAAACTAAAATCTTATCTTCTATTTATATTCTAGCTAAAAATTAATTGTATCTAAGTCATCTCTTCCACATCTTGACTGTTTTCAAGTTAGATAAGTTAGGATTTTAAATATTCCTTCAGACTTTCAATTCTCATTAGTATATCTGCACGTGACATTCCCTAAGATACATATAATCAAACACAAAAGTATATTTGTCTTTTGAGTAAAACTACTGGTAAGGAGTTCTACCGCTTAATTGGAGATTCAAATCCAAGATTATATTATAATAGAAGAAAAAAGTTAAAAATGAAAGCATTCTAATTACCTCAAATCTTTGAATCGTAAAAATCTTTTTGGTTCGGTAATTTACTTCTAATAGGTTTGATTAGGACATCTCAAATACTTCACCATTTTTGTATTAGAAACTTTGTAATAACCCATGAATGCTTGGGAGAAAATGCACTAAACTCTTTTATTTAAACTAAGTATATCAATCCAACTAAGGTGTATATATATTAAATTTAAATCAAATAACTGAATTAGTAAAATGTATACCTTCCGACAGGCTCAAAATGCTGA
>JBOFGX010000014.1:0-20676 GCA_051649345.1 Leadbetterella sp.
AAGGCCAAAAGTATCGTGATTCAAAATCGTAATTTTCAATTTGAGAAGGAGACGTAACCAAAACACCATTTATAGAATTATGGGATCTATACAATTTATCAAAGTCTGGTTTTAAATTTCTTAAAAGGGTACTATCCTCAATTTCCAAAATCAAAATATTCGTCTCAGCATTGTATTCACAGTTCTTTATTTTAGTGATTCTAAGGGATTCAATAAGTTCATTGGTATATGTTGCTGGTATAGTTCCGTAGATGGGAAATTTCATTACAATTTCATCATCATCAGTTTTGGAAATAAAAAGGTCAATATTTTGAATGTTTTTGAAAATGATATTTTTAAGTGTTTCTTCGACATAAAACAAAACTTTGGATGAAGCCATGGTTGCATGCCCACACAAGGGAATTTCCATTTTAGGAGAAAAGTACCGAATAGTATAAAAATTTTCAGTTTCGTTCTTTTTGATAAATGCCGTTTCAGAGAGTCCTAATTCCTTTGCAATAGATAGCATTGTGGATTCATCCAAATCTTCTTTGAGAAGGCAGACTCCTGCTGGGTTTCCTTTGAAAGGAGTATCTGTAAATGCATCAACAATAAAAGTTTTTATATTCATCTTTTAGAACAGATATTGTTAATTTGAAATTTAACTAATTTTTAAGTATAAATAATGGGTACCTCAATCCAAAATCCTCAACTTCGCAAAACTCAATAGCAATGTTTTCTCCCCTTCCGAATCAAAATGCACAATAGCTTTGGCAGTGGGGCCCAGAAAATCGATTTGTTTAACCTGTCCAAAACCAAACTTTTGATGCTCTACTTTATCACCCGACTTCAATTTACTAGTATCCGAAGGGCTAAAATCCGAGCTAGGGGTATAGTTGGATGCCGTTCGTATTTGGCTTACTTGGCGTAGACTACTCAAGGTTTTGGATTTAGCTGAACCAATTCCAGTAGTCATTTGGGCTGTTTTATCGCCTGCAAACCCAAGACTTGCTTGTTTGCCTCGCAAAGGTGTATTTTCTTGTTTTAGAAATTTGATGTCTATTTCTTCTAAAAATCGACTTTTTTCACAGTAAGCAAGCTTTCCCCATGTATATCTTTGTTGGGCATAACTAAGCGTGAGCTGCTTTTCAGCCCGTGTGATGGCTACATAGAAAAGTCTTCTTTCTTCCTCCAAATCCTCCTTGTTGCGAAGCATTATTTGGGATGGAAACAGGTTTTCTTCCAAGCCTACCACAAATACATGTTTAAACTCCAATCCTTTGGAACCGTGTATGGTCATCATGGTTACTGTGTCTTTGTCGTTTTTGTTATCATCTGCATTCGTGACCAAAGAAACGATCTGCAAAAAAGCAGAAAGTGACTTGTCTTCAGTTTCAGGGTTGTCTACATATTGCTTTATGGAGTTGAGTAATTCTTGCATGTTTTCATGACGTGCTAGTCCCTCAACAGTTTTATCAACAAATAATTCATGTAAGATTCCCGATGTTTTAGCAACATGAAGAGCAATAGTATGGGCATCTTTGCCTTGCTCTAGCATGATTCTATAGCTTTTTATAAGGTCTACAAAACCATCGATTGAGCTTGAAGCACGTCCATCCATATAGGTTTTTATATTCGAAACCACCTCCCAAATACTCTTTTCGTGTTCGTTGGCTGTTACTACAATTTTGGCAACACTCGTGTCCCCAATACCTCTTTTGGGGTAGTTTATAATCCGCTTGAATGCTTCTTCGTCTTGTTGGTTTACCACAAAACGTAAATAGGCTAGGAGATCTTTTACTTCTTTTCTTTGGTAAAAAGATAATCCTCCTATGATCCTGTATTTAATATTTATTTTTCGTAAAGCTTCTTCAAACGCTCTCGATTGGGAATTTGTCCTGTACAAAATAGCAAAGTCAGCATTTGTAAATCCTTGATTGAGCTTGGATTCAAAAATTGTATGAGCGATTATAGATCCTTCATCATTGTCTGATAGAGCTTTTATAACTTGTATTTTATCTCCCTCTTCGTTTTGGCTAAAAATATTTTTTTCTAGTTGAGATTTATTTTTGGCTATGATGGAGTTTGCTGCGTTTACAATATTCTGAGTAGAACGGTAGTTTTGCTCAAGTTTTACGACTTTCAGATCGGGATAATCTTTTTTGAAGTTTAGGATGTTTTGGATATTAGCTCCTCGAAAAGCATAAATACTTTGAGCATCGTCACCAACCACACAAATGTTTTGATGTACAGCAGATAGTTTTCTGGTAATTAAGTATTGACTAATGTTAGTATCCTGAAACTCATCTACCATTACGTGCTTAAACTTATGCTGGTATTTGTTGAGTATATCCAAATGATCTCTAAAAAGGATGTTTGTATTGAATAAAAGATCATCAAAATCCATAGCATTAGCCGTAAAACACCTCTGTGAATATATCGAATAAATCCTTCCTATTTCTGGCATACGAGAAGAAACGTCCTCTTCATAAAAAATAGGATTTTCAGCGTAGGATTCATACGAAATGAGATTGTTTTTAGCTCCAGAGATTCTATTTAAAATAAAATTTACCTTATATGTTTTGTCATCTAAACTTAGCTCTTTGATTATCGTTCTCAACAAAGACTTACTATCATCGGTATCGTAAATAGTAAAATTGGAAGTATAGCCCAATTTACCCCCTTCAAATCGTAAAATCTTAGCAAAAACAGAGTGGAATGTACCCATCCAAAGGTTTTTCGCTTCAGAACCAATTATCTTCTCGATTCTGTGTCGCATCTCTTCAGCCGCTTTATTGGTAAAGGTGAGAGCCAGGATATTAAACGCATCTACTCCATCACCCATGAGCTGAGCAATTCTGTAGGTAAGTACACGGGTCTTTCCAGATCCTGCACCTGCAATAATCATCAAGGGACCATTACTGTGAGTGACGGCTTCGTATTGGGGTGGGTTTAAGGTTTGTAAAAAATCTTCCAAATCTATTCGTTGATAACACAAATATACTGTCTTTTTTGTTGGGTATTTAAGGGTTAAAAATTCATAATTTTCGTCTTCTAATTTTATTGATTTATACTTCGAAAAGCGAAATATTTTTTGATTTCATTTTTTTGGTACATTTATTGAACCAAAATCAATACACCTTACACCGTGTCAGTTAAAAATGTTAATAGGATTAAACATACGCATAAACTATAAAGTTGCTGTTTCAATGTTTCAGGCATCGAAATACCTTTTGTTTTTTGCTATTTTGAAATTTAATGTTTCATTTTCACAACTAAAAATAAACGAAGTAGTTCCTTCCAACAACAAATCCTACGCAACAGAATTAGGCAAGAGTTATGATTGGGTAGAGTTGTATAATTCAGGTAATGAGCCTATTAAGCTATTGAATTATTACTTTTCAGATGATCCTCAAGATGTAAAAAGACACAGAATAACAGACCCTAATTTGCAGGTGCCCGCTAAGGGGTTTCTAATTCTATGGTGTAGTGATATTCCTACCAATGGGCCAAGCCACCTTAGCTTTGGATTGTCTTCCACTGGAGAGAGCTTTATTGTTACTGCACCAGATGGAAAAACCACCGTTGATAGAATAGATTTCAATTACTTGCCACAAGATGTCTCATTAGGAAGAAGTCCTGATGGGGGAGGCACTTTGAGCTACTTTAAAAATACCACTCCTTTGAAGACCAATGTAGGAGTACCAACATTCTTAGGAGTAACTCCAGTACCTTTATTTTCTAGAACCTCAGGTTTTGCTAGTAGTGAGTTTGCCTTGAGTATCACGCATCCCGATAAAAGTGTAAAGATTTATTTTACAAAAGATGGCTCTTTACCAGATGTAAATAATCTCAATCCTGTATATTTCTCATATAAAAACTTTTATCCTCAAAACAAAGGAGTTACCAATACAGCTCAAGAAACATCTAGCTACAAAACAGAAGCTTATACGAATAATATAACTATTAACGATTTGGCAAATAAGCCTAATTCAGCCAGTATGTTTTCGAGTACGTTTGATGAAACTCCGTATTACCTACCAGCATATCGAGTGCCTAAAGCCCACGTTATTAAAGCAATTGCTGTGAAAGAGGGGTATTTGCCAAGTGATATTGTTACGCATACTTATTTTGTAAATAGTAAATCACAAACAGACGAGTCGTTTAGCTTAATATCTCTTACACTAAATCAAGGTGATCTATTTGACTACACGAAAGGTATTTATACCGCAGGCAAGATGTTTGATGACTGGAAAAAAGCCAATCCGTATGCAGTGCCTGATATCTGTACGCCTGGTAATTATAATATGAAAGGAGATGAAGCGGAGAAAAAAGCTACTTTTTCATATTTCGAAAAAGGAGTCCTTCGCTACAATTCGGAAGTGGATATAAAATTGCATGGTTCTTGTTCTCGATCAGAAGCTCAAAAATCTATCCGTATTTATAGTCGTAGAAATTTTGATAACCTTGCTTTTTTTGATGATTATCCTGACTTATTTCATAAGAATATTATACTTCGTAATGGTGGACAAGATCAAAAACTAGCTTTTATTCGTGATGTTTTTACACATGAATGGGTAAGTCAGTTTAAAATTTCTACACAAAAAACAAAACCCTCTGTTGTATACATAAATGGAGAATATTGGGGGATTCATGCCATTCGTGAGCGAGTGGACAATAATTATATCAATCGTATTTTTGGAGTGCCTCCTAGTAATATAGATATGGTAAAAAACGATTGGAAAGGGCCTTTGGAGTTTGAATATGGTGATAGCAAGCATTATGATATGATGTATGACTTTATCACTAAACAAGACATGAAAAATTCTCAAAATTATACACGAGCGACCACATGGGTAGATCCTGAAAATTTAGCGGATTATCAGATTGCGGAGATATATTCTGGAAATGTGGATTGGCCACAAAACAACATGAAGCTTTGGCGAAATCGTACGGATACCTATAATCCCAACGCACCGTATGGACATGATGGGAGATGGAGGTATAATTTGTTTGATGTTGAAAAGAACCTAGGGATGTTTGTGAATGCAGCATTCGATAATTTCAAGCCTGCAATTCAATCCGCTGATAATAAAATATTTAGTTCTCTGCTCAAGAATAAAGACTTCAAGGAATTGTTTATAAATGCTTTTGCAGATAAGTTGAATACAGTGTTTCGTGCGGAATATGCTGATAGTCTTTTTACGGCTATGACCAAGCGGTACGAGAAAGAAATGCCATCTCAGATCCAACGCTGGAAGACACATAATAACACCCAAGCTTGGACCACTGCTTGCGGATCCGTGAAAAGGTTCTTGCAAGAACGCCCACAGAATATGTATCGTATGCTAAATGATAATTTGGGTACGATGAATCGTGCCAATATTACCTTGAGAGCTAATCAGTCGCAAGGATCTATCGCAATCAATAGTATTGTTGTAGCGAAAGAAACTAAAGGCATTAAATGGAGCGGCTCTGGTGAATGGAAAGGTGTTTACTTTAGAGAAATCCCTGTAAAATTGAGACCTGTAGCCAAATCTGGATTTTTGTTTGTGCATTGGAAATACAACAACGAAGTCATCAAAGACTCAGTTATCATAGTTAGCCTACAAAATGATAAGACTTATGAAGCTGTTTTTGAAAAGGATACACGTTTGGATGTTTTACCCATTCCTGCAGTTGAGTTAGCAGATTGTGGATATAAATTAACGTCTTGGAGCAATTTTATGCCAGATGCTAGCCAACCTAAATTTGCTCGATTTGTATTTATGAACGAGTCAGATCCTAAGACTTCAGCTTTGATAGCTGGTGTTACCTCTGGTAAATATAATTTGGACTCAAAAACGAGAGTAACAGGTAAAGATACTTTGGGCGTTAGTTTTATTAACACCTCTGATCTAAATGAAGGATATCCTGCTACAAAAATTGGAGGCTTAGTTATGGCAATCAATACACAAAATTTAGATGAAGCCTATGTGAGTTGGAAAGCCATTACACATTCTGTAGGTACGCGTAAGTACGGAGTTAGTTTAAAGTATAGAATTGGTGATAAAGGAGTCTTCTTGGAGACCAATCCATCCAATACATATTTAACAAGCGATATGGCAGGTCAATCCAAATCATTTAGTAGGATTAAATTGCCAGAAGAAGTTCTAGGTAAAGCCAATGTGCAATTGTTTTGGCAATACTTTTATACAGGACAGGGAAGCTCTGGGTCTAGAGATGAGTTAGGCCTCGATGATATCGTGTTTACGGTAAAAAGAAGTCCTCAGACGCACCTCACAAAAGAAGCTGAGGGAATTCAGCTAAGCACAGAGAATCTCAAGCTTCAAGAATTAAACGATGGCCCACCTAGAGAGCCTTCCTTGTGGTCTGTTTCGAATACAGTTTGTGCAAAGCAAGAAGTGAAAATTGTAGCTCAAGGTTGCTATACTGGAGTTATCATGTGGTCTAATGGGAAATCAGGGGTATCTATTACAGTAGGGGAAGGAAGTTTTAAGGCTACGTGCGAATCCGCCTGTGGTCTATCTCAAACTTCTGCTGCCAAAGTGATAAAGTTAGATGATAAAGCTAAATCTCCGGAAATTGCAGGATTGAAAAACAGTATTTGCTTAGGGGAAAGTATTCATTTGACAGCTGAAAATTGCCCTGGAAGTATTCTATGGAATACAGGTCAAACATCAACTCAAATAATGGTTACGCCTAGTCAAAACACTAAGTATACGGCAGAATGTAAAGTAGGTACTTGTTCGAGCAATCCCAGTAAGGCATACGACCTGACAGTAGGAAAACCTCAAAAGCCGAGAATATACATAGAAAAAATTCCAGTTTGTAAAGATCAAGTTCTGTATGCTTATGCTGAAGGCTGTCTAGAAGAAGTCCATTGGTCCAATGGTGCTAAAGGTCAGTCTATTCGTATTTCTACTGAAAAAGTGCAACAGATAAATCTTACTGCGATCTGTAAAAATAGATTTTGTGAATCAGACAAATCAGATAGTTTAAAAATACTAATTCAAGACACCCCAACCTACCCCGAAGTTAAAGATGTTTTGCTCGTAGAATGCGGCGAAAAATTGGTAGATCTTAAAAAAGCTATAAAAGATACTCTTGGTAATTCCTATATTTTCGGAACAAGTTCTAATTCTGGCGATAAAAAATTGACAAATACATTTGTAGAAGCAGGTAAGTATTATGTGTTTGCTGAAAATCCATACGGCTGTCTATCCAAGGCTCGTCCCGTTTATGTGAGAAACAAGTTATGCACAAGTTCGGATGTAAGCAAAGATAGGAATCCTATAAACCTTGCGATTAAGGAAATTGTGTTTCCTGCAGATGTTCAATCAGGTAAGGAGTTTGCTTATAAAATCAATATTCAGAATATAAGTACGGTACAAGCCCAAGATATAATGTTAGAAATAGATCTTCCGAATAACTTGGAAATACTTGAATCTCAAAAAATAGGAGTTCGATTTGGAAAGAAATATAAATTAAAACTTGATCCTTTGAAAGCCAATGAAGCAAAAGTATTGGAATTGATAACTATAAAACGATCTTCAAAATTTGATTCTGTTCGATTTAACGTGTATTCCGATACGCAGCCTGAAGAGGATGTCGTAGATAATTCTCATACTTGTTATCTGAACAAAGGAAGAAACAATTTGGGACTTAGCTACAAAATAGAAGAGGTAAAAAAGATTTCCGAGCAAAGCTTGGAGGTCAAGTCTAAGATTACACTTGAAAATTTTTCAAAAGAATCAGCCAAAGTTTTCTCAATAGAGTTGCCTTTGGTAGATATTTTGGGAGGCGAAGCGATTGATTATTCAAAAAAGTATTCAATTACAGGAAGCAAAGGCATTGCCTTAAATCCGGAGTTTTTGAAGACCGGGAAGTTAAACTTTGATAGTCTTTCGACGCTATCGGCATATGAAAAAGCCAATATAGAGTTTGTATATTATTTACATGCTTCTAAGTTTCAAAATACAAATTTACCTCATCACGCTTCTTTATTGCAGGGAGAAAACCTTGAGAAATCTACTTCTGGATACGATGCAGATCCAGATGGAGATGGTGATCCTTTTAATAACTCGGAGGCAACCGCTTTTGAATTTAAATTGAGTCCTACACCCGTAAGTAAACCCTTGGGGATAAGTCAGGCTGTAGTAAGCAAATTCGTATCTTCGAAAACCGAAACTATATTCACGTTTTTAGTTCAGATTAAGAATTTTACTCAAGATTCTATTGCCAATGTATCCTTAGAAAACAAGCTAAATCAAACTTTTCAGGGTGCAAATGCGTCATATAGTTTAGTTTCGATGACTGGAAGTAAGCCTACATTGCTCAATAAAAAATTCAATGGAAACAATAATATTGATTTGCTGATGCCCAATTATTCGTTGAAAGGGAATCAGACAGATAGCGTTTTTTATACTTTAAAAGTGAATCACAAAGCTCTATCAGGTAATTACTATATACAATTGCAAGGAAAAGGTAGGGTAGGCAACCTAGAAGTTTTTGATGATTCTAATGATGGACTGTTAGTATTACCTGATACAGATGAGCCAACATGGATACAGACTGACCAAATAGATGAAACCGAACGATTGCGAGTTCTAGTAAATGGGGGTATCAGTCCTAATGGAGATGGTCTTAATGACGAGCTATATGCTGAAATACCTGAGGGTTTGGATATCTATAATTTCACTATTGTAGATGAAAAAGGAATGACAATCAAAAGGTTTGAGCAATCTGATGTGAAAGAAAATAGAATTCGCTGGGATCTAAAGACACAAGGAAAGACGTTGCCTACAGGTACATATTTCTATTTCTACTCCGCTCAAGATACAAAGTTTTCGGGTAATGGATTCATTACAGTTATCTGGTAAGTAAGGCAATCAGAATTTGGGATTTAATTAATCCAAATCTTAAATTTCTTTTTTACAAACTCAACATAACTAGTAAGAAAAATAGTACTTAATGCTACTTTTTTACGATAAAGTCTATATTTATGCACTTCTTATGTAAACTTTCCCTTAAAATTCTTCTTTCGCCGCATAATGTGTGTTTACTTTGTAGCATAAAATATATTTCATGAAAATAGCTGTTGTTGGAACTGGATATGTTGGCTTGGTGTCAGGCACTTGTTTTGCCGAAACAGGCAACCAAGTATGCTGCGTAGACATTGATGCCAAAAAAGTTGAAAGTCTTTCTAAAGGGAAAATTACTATTTATGAGCCAGGCCTCGAAGTCATTTTCGAACGTAATCTCAAAGAAGGCAGGCTTTCATTTACAACCGATCTGAAAACAGGTATTCAAGATGCTGAAGTCATATTTTTAGCTTTGCCCACACCTCCAGGAGAAGATGGATCTGCTGATCTTAAATACATTTTGGGTGTGGCTGACCAATTGGGTAAGGTTATGGAAAAATACGCTGTCATTGTTGATAAAAGTACAGTGCCGGTTGGTACTGCGGAAAGAGTTCATGCTGCAATGAAGAAAAATGCGAAAGTTGATTTTGATGTTGTGTCTAATCCTGAGTTTTTACGAGAAGGGGTGGCCGTTGAAGATTTTATGAAGCCAGATCGTGTTGTAATCGGAACCAATTCGGATAAAGCTAAACTTGTAATGGAGCGTTTGTATGCTCCTTTAGTTCGCCAAGGCAATCCGATTATTTTCATGGACGAGCGTTCTGCTGAGATGACAAAATACGCAGCAAACTCGTTTCTAGCTATGAAAATAACGTTTATGAACGAAATAGCCAATCTTTGCGAGTTGGCAGGGGCTGATGTGGATAATGTAAGAAAAGGTATTGGTACGGATAGTAGGATAGGTAAGCGTTTTCTTTTTCCAGGTATTGGATATGGAGGGAGTTGTTTTCCTAAAGATGTACAGGCACTTGGTAAAACAGCCCAAGAACATGGCTATGATTTCAAGATACTGAAATCGGTCATGAGCGTAAATGAAAAACAAAAAACCAAGCTTATTCCGCGTGTAAAAGAGTATTTTGGAGGAGATTTAAAAGGCAAAACTATAGCACTTTGGGGATTGGCATTTAAACCCCATACAGATGATATCAGAGAGGCTCCAGCCCTTTACAATATAAAATCTTTGCGTAGGGCAGGAGCGAAGGTTGTTGTATTTGATCCTGAAGCTATTTCAAATGTAAAAAAAGAAGTAGGTAAAAAGGTAAAATATTCTACAAATCCATACGATGCTCTTCAAGATGCAGATGCATTAATGATTATGACTGAGTGGCCCGAGTTTAGAACTCCCGATTTCGAAAGAATGGCTAAAGCACTTAAAAACAAGGTAGTTTTTGATGGCAGGAACTTGTATGAGCTTAAAGACATGCAAGAAATGGGTTTTGATTACATATCAATTGGTAGAAAAGAAATAAAGAAATAATGAGTACGAAAAGAATATTAATAACAGGAGGAGCGGGATTTTTAGGCTCTCACCTATGCGATAGATTTGTAAAGGAAGGCTTTCATGTGATAGCTATGGATAACCTAATTACAGGAGACCTAAGAAACATTGAGCACTTGTTTAAGCTGCCCAATTTTGAGTTTTATCACCATGATGTAAGTAAGTTTATCCATGTACCTGGTGAACTTCACTATATTCTACATTTCGCTTCTCCAGCTAGCCCTATTGATTACCTCAAAATACCTATACAGACCTTGAAAGTGGGTTCATTGGGTATTCACAATTGCTTAGGATTGGCTCGTGTCAAAAATGCTCGTGTTTTGATTGCGTCTACTTCTGAAGTATATGGAGATCCACAAGTACACCCTCAAACAGAAGATTATTGGGGACATGTAAACCCCGTAGGTCCTCGAGGGGTATATGATGAAGCCAAGCGTTTTCAGGAGGCCATGACCATGGCTTATCATACCTATCACGGTCTAGAAACGAGAATAGTGAGGATTTTCAATACCTATGGTCCACGTATGCGATTGAATGACGGTCGTGTGCTTCCCGCATTTATTGGACAAGCTCTACGTGGGGAAGATTTAACAATCTTTGGAGATGGATCACAGACACGTTCGTTTTGTTACGTAAGTGATTTAGTTGAGGGTATTTATAGGCTGTTGATGTCAGATCATCCTCATCCTGTAAACGTTGGAAACCCTGCCGAAATTACGATTAAGCAGTTTGCAGAAGAGATCATAAAACTAACGGGAACAAACCAAAAGGTCATTCACAAGGATCTTCCAAAAGACGATCCCAAGCAAAGACAACCAGATATCACAAAGGCAAGAGAGATTTTAAACTGGGAACCGCAAGTGAGTAGGGAAGAAGGCTTGAAGTTGACCTACGAATACTTCAAATCATTACCGAAAGAAAGGCTCTACGAAGAAGCCAATCATAGGGAGTTTTAGTTTTGATAAAAATACTTAGGAATATCTAGAAAGCCTCATTTGGTTGACAAATGAGGCTTTTCCATGCTGGTATCCAAATATAGACAGAGGTTCTAGTCCTTCAAACTTTTTCCATCTTCCATTTTAGTAAGAACATCCATAAATTCTTCCGTATCATTCCCTTCTAAAGTAGCAGCTTCAATAGCTTTTTTCTGAAATTTAATAGCTTCAGCCTTATTCCCCAAAGCATAATTGATTTGTGCATAGGTATCAAAATAAGCCGAATTCTCTTCGAGCTCTAGGCTTTTCTTGGACCACCATAAGGCTTCTTTAAGATGCTTTTTTTCATCGGTTATCTCGTATACTCCCCACGCTGCTGCATTAAGATCTTGAGACAAAAACGAAAAGAATTCTTTTTTTACATATTCATTATTCTCTTTGTTATCCTCTTTGTCTTGTAGCGAACTCTTCTTGAAGGATTCGTACATTGATCCGAAGGATTTCAATAGATCATCGGGTTTTTGTTTTTCAGAATACGTCTTGTTTACATAAGCCTTCGTAACGTCTATAAATTTGGAGTCATTATGCTCAACTTTATAAAAATCGCTCTCTGTTTTGTAGATGGTATTTTCTCCAAAAGGAAACCAATCTTTGTTTTTACCTGTATACTTTCTAAATACTTGAATAGCAGACTGAAGCTTTTGTTCGTTTTTTTCTTGAAAAGCCCTCTCCATATCGTTGAAAGCAATAAAGGTATTCATCCTATCTATAACTACTGCGTTTGATACCGTATGAGCTTGTTCTCCAACCTCAGCTATTTTCGTTGTGTTCTTCTTTAAAAACTCATATCCTGGTGAATCAAAAGTCATACATTTGCTATTATCCCAAAAAAGCAGATAATCCTCATTAGAAAGATCGTTTTTCGACGATAAGGCTGTTGCGAAGTCGTTGAAAAGAGCCGTTTCTGTAGACAAGATCGGTTTTGAGGTTTTTCTTCTATTAATATAGTTTTTTAGGGTCGCAAACGACTTATCTCCTCCAGCAATTTGCTTTTCAATTTCTGATAGTGGCTGTTTTTTGGTTTCTTCTAGTGCAAGTTTACTTACTTTTATGAATTCTTCAGGTTCTTGGAAACCAGATACCCTGTACACTTCCTCACCCGAGGAATTTAAATAGATAAGGGTAGGATAAGAGTCTACCTTAAACTGCTCCGCAAGAGTTACTCCCTCCCCAATCTCCCCATCAAGTTTTACATTAATAAAGTTGGCATTCATATATTTACCTACCTTTCCGTTAGGATACGTTTGTTTCTCCAACAATTTACAGGGGCCGCACCAAGAAGCGTAAATATCTAAGAATATCGGTTTTTTATTGCTTGAAGCCTTTTCCAATATAGATTTCCATGTGGCTTTATCAAATTTTACAGCTTGGGAATAGGACGTTATACTAACAATTAGAATCCAAAGTATGGTGACGATTTTTTTCAAAATTGTATATTTTATATACGAAAATAGGCAATTCAACCGAAACCTGAAAAACACATTGTAAATTTGTTTTATATAAAACGTATACTTAGGTTTGGTACAAGATATTCAACTGAGACTTCCTCCTGATATTGCTTTGGACTCTCAAAAATTGGAAGACTATCTGCTTAATATGTATCCTGACTACCAAGCAGATGATTTTTCTTATTACATCTCTCGCAAATCCATAGATGCCCGCCAAAGGCAAGTCTATATCAATCTTAATGTTCAACTTGGTGGGAAAAACCAAGTTTATTATGAGGGTATTTCTACATTTGATCATGAACCCAAAAAATTTCAAAAATCTATAATTATCGTGGGAGCCGGCCCGGCAGGATTGTTTGCTGCCCTTAGAGCCATAGAATTAGGTATTAAACCGATTGTGATTGAGCGGGGCACAGATGTACAAGCAAGAAGAAGGGATATTGCAGCAATTAATAAAGAGCATATCGTAAATCCTAACTCCAACTACTGCTTTGGTGAAGGGGGAGCTGGAACATATTCTGACGGTAAGTTGTATACACGTTCTAAAAAAAGAGGGGATATCAGAAGGGTTTTGGATATTCTAGTAACCTATGGAGCCACGCCTCAAATTTTAGTGGATGCTCATCCACATATTGGTACCAACAAATTGCCCTTGGTGGTTAAAAACCTTCGTGAAGCTATTTTAAAAGGGGGAGGAGAGGTGATTTTCAACTGTATAATCACAGATCTAATTCTTGAAAATAAAGAGATAAAAGGGTGTGTTTCTTCAGATGGCAGAAGTTTTATGGCAGATGGGCTTGTTTTAGCAACGGGTCATTCGGCACGTGATGTTTTTGAGTTATTACATAAAAAGGATGTTGAAATTGCGGCTAAACCCTTTGCCATAGGTGTACGGGTTGAGCATGAGCAATCCTTTGTAGACGCTTGCCAATATAGCACTCCAGAAAGGGGTTTATTGCCAGCTGCTTCTTATAGCTTAGTAGCTCAGTCGCAAAGTGGGGGTATGAAGCGGGGTGTTTTTAGTTTTTGTATGTGTCCCGGGGGCTTTATTGTACCATCTTCTACAGAGCAACGAGAGCTAGTCGTAAATGGTATGTCTCCCTCCCGCAGAGATTCGCGTTTTTCGAATTCAGGGATAGTGGTTGCCATAGAAAAACCGGATTGGAAGAATTTTGAGAACGAAGGTGCACTAGCGGCATTGCGATTTCAGCAGGATATTGAAAAAAAAGCATTTACAATAATTTCTAAGCAATTAAATTCTGAGATTACACAGGTAATGCCAGCTCAAGGTGTAGAGGATTTTTTAAACAAGAAAAATAGCAAAAGCTTACGGGATACATCTTATCAGCCGGGTTTACTTAGCTACGATATGAGAGAAATCTTGCCTTCTTTTATTTCACAATCTCTCACAGATGGATTTGTGGATTTTAACAAAAAAATGAGAGGGTATATACACGGTCAAATGATTGGTATTGAGAGTCGTACTTCATCACCAGTACGAATTCCAAGATCTCCTGATACATTAGAGCACACCCAAATAAGACGATTATTTCCTTGTGGGGAGGGTGCAGGATATGCTGGTGGGATTGTTTCAGCAGCTATGGATGGTGAGCGTTGTGTAGAGGCATTTGCAAAATTATACGCCTTACATGGAATTTGAGTTATTTACTTCAAAACTAAGAAATGCCTCTAAAATGGTGATCTTGGACTCATTTTTTGATGAGGAGTTTATTCGTCATCATGCACAGTTTATGAAACGAAATCCTGATTCTAAAACAAGGAAAGCTGCTGTTCTTATTTTGATATTTCCTAAAGATCAAAAGGCTCATACTTGTTTTATCCTTCGTCCCGAATACGAAGGTAATCATGGTGGACAAGTTTCGTTTCCTGGAGGCGGACAAGAAAGTACAGATAGAAGTTTACAGGCAACCGCTTTGCGTGAAGCACAGGAGGAAATTGGTATAAAATTCTCAGATGTTGAGATTTTGGGTCAATTACGATCTATTTACATTCCCATTAGTGATTACGAAGTTTATCCATTTTTAGGTATTTTACCTTTTACACCAGAGTATTTTCCTGATCCAAAAGAGGTACAAAAAATTTTGGAATTGGACGTCTCAAAAATGCTATCGCCTAGTTTTTTTGTAAAAAGAAGAATTGTAGTTTTAGGAAAAGAAATTTCTACCTATGGATTTGATTTGGAAGAAAACTGGGTTTGGGGAGCTACCGGTCAAATGCTTGCAAATTTTATTAAGTTTTTTAAATCAATTGATTGATATGAATAGAATTGTATTGTTTTTTTTGAGTACGTTTTTTTCTGTAAAAATGACCTTCTCACAGAAAGTATCCCCAAATCAACTATTTTCAGCACAATGTTCTTCTTGTCATGGACAAACGATTGAGGCATTTGTAGATCGTGAGTGGAAGCATGGGAAAACCCCAACGGATATAATGAATAGTATTAAGAAAGGATATCCTGAGCTTGGAATGCCTCCTTGGGAAACCACCCTGTCTACAAAAGAAATTAAAAAGATAAGTGCTTACATTTCAAAAAGTATCAAGAAAGTAGAAAATTATGATTTTCGAAAAATAGAAAAAAAATCAGTTTTCTTTTCGGAGGGAATGACATTAAGGCTTGATACTATGGCTATGAATATTGAAATACCGTGGGGCATTACACAGCTACCTTCTGGTGAACTGTTAGTAACCGATAGAAAAGGAGATTTATATAGGATAGGATCGGACAAATCTAAGATCAAAATCCAGAATATACCTCAAGTTTTTGCTAAAGGACAAGGAGGCTTATTGGACGTAGAGATTTCTAAGAGCTATTCGAAAGAACCATGGGTGTATCTAAGTTATTCGAAAGAGAACCCAGATAAGAAAGGAGAGAACACAACTGCAATAATTCGTGGAAAAATAGAAAATAATATATTTAGCGAAATAAGCGAATTGTTTTCGGCGAAACCTTACACATCAACGAGTTATCATTTTGGCTCCAGAATACGGTTTGATGGAGAGGGGCATATGTATTTTACTGTGGGAGATAGAGGTATGCATTATCAGCTTCCACAGAGATTGAGCGTTGATGCTGGTAAAGTCCATCGATTGATGGAGGATGGAAAAGTTCCGCTCGACAATCCTTTTGTTGGTGTTGATTCTGTTTCACAATCAATTTATTCTTATGGGCATAGAAATCCTCAAGGACTTATTATTGATCCCAATACCCATCAAGTATGGGAAAATGAGCATGGACCAAGAGGAGGAGATGAAATCAATAGGATTCTTCCTAAAATCAATTATGGGTGGCCGGAAGTTAGCTATGGTATCAATTATGATGGAAAACCCATTGCCTTACAAGGAACTAGCAAAAGCGTATTTCAAGAACCTGATAAATACTACGTACCATCCATTGCACCTTCCAGTATGGAGTATATTACATCTGATAGATACCTCACATGGAAAAACAACATCCTCATTGGTTCTTTACGATACAATTACCTCGAGCGTTGTCATATGATAAACAATACGATAGGAGAGTGTAAAAAAGAACTGCTGAATATAGGCCGGATCCGTTGCGTAAAACAAGGTTCAGATGGATATATCTATCTTGGACTGGAAAAACCAGGTATAGTTGTACGATTGAAACCCGAATAAAAAAATGCCGATCATTTTTAATATTTTAATTTTATTCTTTCAAAAACTATAGACCCTTTATAGGTATTTTTTTAAGCTTGGGGGATATGAATTTTTTATCGTTTTGTAGACAGCTCTTGTTACGTGGGATATAGCGAATAAGGGTTTGGTTCTTCGTATTACCTAAAAGAAAAAATGGCTTCTTGGTTTCATCTTCATTTACCTCAATGCCAGCAAGTATAAACTCTACACTTGATACCCACGAGACGTCATCTATCCAATAGCTCGTAGAACCAAAAAATATACGGTTCCAATAATTCGCTTTTTCATCAAATAATGTTACCGATTGGTCGGCCTCAATATTAGCTAGAAAATAGTTTCCTTTTTTTTCTAAACCGAGCTGGATACTATACAAATCTATAAATTTGGTTTTATCGGGCGAATAGCTCACTATAGGTTTATGAACAGATAAGAATTGCTTATATCTACTAGAATCTTGAGGGAAATCATTCGCAAATAGCAGAGTGTCAGTAGGCTTAAAATCTGTTATTCTGAAATTGTTTATACTTAATGTCCAAGTCTTAAGGTCAGTATCAATGTTTTTTTTGTATTTAAACAAGTTATTATCTTGAGCACAAAGATGAGTATTAAACAGGGCTAAAAAATAAAGCATGTGTATTTTCATATCCTTACAAGCGTATATCATTTTTATAAATTAAGGAGATTTATAAACAAATTTAGTTTAGATAATAAAAAATAGCCTAAAAATCATTTAAATTTGACTATTATTAACAAATATTTCAATTGAGAGACCTCATTTCGCAGTCCTATAAACTATCAGAAGAGCAAATAGCTTTTTACCAAAAGAATAAATTTATAAAATTAAAGCAAGTTTTTGATAAGGAAACTTTAGATTACTATGGAAATAAAATCGTAGAAAAAGTTGCTGAAATGAGTAAAGATGCTCAACCTTTGGACAAGAGAGATACCTATGGTAAGGCTTTTTTACAGATATTTAACCTTTGGAGAGAAGACGATACAGTTCGAGAGTTTGTTTTTAGTAAAAGATTAGCGGGTATTGCTGCTGGTCTTATGAAAACGGAGGGCGTGCGTATTTACCACGATCAAGCTCTTTTCAAAGAAGCAGGGGGTGGGATTACTCCTTGGCATGCCGATCAATATTATTGGCCTTTAGAAACAGACAAAACCATTACGGCGTGGATTCCGCTTTCTGCGGTTCCTTTGAACATGGGGCCTTTAGAGTTTAGTGCAGGAAGTCATGCTATAGTTGAAGGACGTGAATTGGCTATTGGGGATGACAGTGAGCAGATCCTACAACAGAAGCTTCGTGTTACTGATTTTGAGCACGTCATTGAAGCCTTTGATCTGGGAGAGGTGAGTTTCCATTCGGGCTGGGTGTTTCATAGAGCAGGAGCCAACAATAGCACACAGACAAGAAGCGTGATGACTGTTATATATATGGACAAAAACATGATTCTCAAAAACCCAGAAAACGATAATCAGATACATGATTGGAATACTTGGTGTCCAGGAGCTAAAGTTGGAGAAGTTATAGATACAGAATTGAATCCTGTGGTTTGAAAAACAAATATTTGAAGAGGAATAGTCTAATTACCAAAAAATATAGGCGTTCAATAAAAATAAATGGTGAGATAACTTATTGAAAAAATATTAAGGCAATTTATTTTTTTTATGTAATTGTAAGTTCAAAACGTACAATGCCATTTTATCCATTGTTTGCGATGGATATAATTCTTGAACAAATCCTAATTTTCGCATGAGTGAGGCCCCTTGATTGGAATAGGACATAGCTAAAATTTGACTTTTCGTAAAATCACTTATTTCTTCTTCTAGTTGTTCAAACGTTCTATTGAGTAACACGGGTAGATACTTGAAATTTCTTTTTTGAGGTTGAATGGCAATCTCTGAAATATACCATTTGTTTTTATTCTTTGAATCTATATTTTTATCTAGAATATCTTTTTCTCTTAAATTGCCCTCAAAAATAGCTTCAAAAGTGGTATTGTCTATTGGCCAAATGCTTAATCCTCCAATGAGTTGATCTCCTTCAAACAAGCCTATTAGCCCTTTGGTGTAGGTCTGCCACCAGCTTCTTAAGGTCTCTGTTGGTATACTTGACTCTTCAAAGCACGACTGGTACAAAGCATCTATTTTAGAAAATTCGTCAAGAGATTCAATGTTTTTGGCGTGAATTTGAGACTTGGGCGAAGGGTTCATTCTATTTCTCTTATTCGCTTTATCGATTCGATAAGAACTTTGATTTCAATAAAAATAAGAAAAGCAATGATTGATAACTCTATAACAAAATAGATAATACCTAAAGTCTTAATTTCTTTATTGTGAACGTACAATAATATTACTGTGAAAATAAGGTAAAAGATATTTATACAAATCAATATGTAGAGGTAAGAAAACCAGTTCTCTTTTGTGAAAATGTAACTTAGTAAAGAATAGCAGCTAATGAAAACGGCCAAAATCGATAGAACGTATACAACGAATTGAGTGACTCCAAAATAGGAATTATACGTTTGCAAAAGTATGAATATGAGAGCTGCTGAAATTAAAGCTCCGATACTATCTAGTAAAAATAGTAATCTAGGATTGGTATGAATACGATTTAACATAGAGGTATTTTTTTTGTTGTAAGTCTTAAATTTTAATGTTGATTGATATCATTAAACTCCCATAGAACATTCACGATTTTCCATACACCATTTAGTTTTGCGATATGCATGTAATCAATCCATTCGTCTGCTATCAATTTTACAGAAGCGGTTCGTTCAGAAACATCCAGAAATAAGACTTCTTTTTTAGGGTTTGATGGAAACTTATCTCCTTTTTTGTTGTAGCTCTCTGCGAGTAAAACCATGGATTCGGTAGAGGTTTCTCGTAGGAAATCTTTGCCTGTAGCCTTGTCTTTCCAAAAGGTTCTTTTGACCATTCTGGGATGCAAGGCACGTTCCATTTGGGAAGGATTTACACTATGTTGCGATTCGATATAATCCAAAGCGGCTTGCTTGATGGCTAGGCTATCATGCTTGGTTTGACCAAGTAGGGTTGTAAAACAAAAAATAAAAGTGAGGGATGTTAAAACGCTTGTTTTATTCATAAAAAATTTAAATTTTATTTATTATACGAATTTTGTAAATGCTGTTTTCAATCCTAATTTATGCTTTCAAGCTTTTGTTGTTCTTCTTTTGTTCTAGATATAAACTTTCATTTTGCATTCCACTCAGAAATGGATGCTGTATTCATTTTTATGTAATCTAAATTATTTATTTTTCTAGCATATTTTAATGACTCATTTGCTGATTTAATGGCTGCCTTATAGTCATACAAATCAGCTTCTATTAAGGATCTTTTTCTATAAAAATACACAAAATCCTCATCAGAACCTTTTTGAATAGCAGTGTTCATCCATTCTAAGGCTTGTTTCAAATCTTTTTTTGCTCTTCTATTGTGTTCTGCTGCTTGATAAAAATCCCAAGCAGAAGGCCCTTTTAATACTCTTTCAATATTTGCAGTTACAGTTTTATCTGTAGGAACTTCAATTTTCATAGGTACGCAAATATCGTCCCATTTAATCTCCAAAATGCAGGATTCATAGGCAATGTCATCAATACTAATTGAAAATGTTTCAGTCGGTGATACAATTTTCGATTTTACTTTAAAATGTACGGCAATTTTTGATGTATCCCAAGTTTTAGGTAATCCAAGATTATGTATGTCCGTATAAAAATATACCTCCCAAACTTCTTTTCCAGGTTTTGTATAAATTGCGTATGTCCCTTTTTTTAATTCTTTTTTTTCAATGATTACGTCTTCACTAAAGGTTATCATTGAATTTTTATTCGCTGCCGTTCTCCAAATACTATCATACGGAACAAGATCCCCAAATATCTTTCTGCCACTTTTACTGGGTCTCGAATAGTCTAAGGAAATAGTTGTTAAGCCAACAATTGTTTCCGATTTTGATGTTGTGGTTGGCCAAGGAATTTGGATTTGTCCATAGGTGATTGAACTGACAAGAAAACAGGCAATATATACTACAAAATGTTTGTTATTCATAAATCGGATTTTTAGATTTATCTAATTCTTAGCAGAATTTAATGGGTTCATTATGTTGATATTTAGAAAGGTACGTTTTTTTGTTT
>JBOFGX010000015.1:0-12674 GCA_051649345.1 Leadbetterella sp.
TATTACAGAAAATATCGAGCTTGCCGAACAGTTTATGGAAGAAGTAGACGCAGCCAGTGTATTCCACAATGCATCTACTCGATTTAGCGATGGGGAAGAATTTGGACTGGGAGCTGAAATAGGTATTTCTACTCAAAAACTACATGCTCGCGGGCCGTTTGCACACGAAAAACTCGTAACCGAAAAATGGATTGTACGTGGTGTAGGTCAAATTCGATAAATCAATTTCTCTAAAGCCTTTTTACCCTAAAAAATGAAAGAAAAAACCGACCTTCAACATCTCTTTAGTCTACCCGTCATCATAGCAGCTCTAGGGTATTTTGTGGATATTTATGATCTACAACTATTTGGTATCGTGCGTGTACCCAGCCTCAAAAGCTTCGGTTTGGATGATGAGTCTGTCAATACAATTGGGACCAGCATCATTAATTTCCAAATGGTAGGACTACTCGTTGGCGGTATATTGTGGGGGACACTAGGAGACAAAAAAGGTAGACTAAGTGTATTGTTTGGATCTATTATAATGTATTCTACCGCCAATGTTTTATGTGGTTTTTTACCGCAGATTACCTTCACAGATCCTATTCAAGCCTACAAAATCCTCCGATTTTTAGCAGGAGTTGGTTTAGCTGGTGAACTTGGGGCAGGTATTACCTTGGTTTCTGAAGTACTTCCTACTCACTTAAGGGCCAAAGGCACGTCTTTGGTTGCAGGTATAGGTTTATTAGGAGCTGTACTGGCCACGTTTACAGTAAAAATGACCGCCAGCTGGTCACTTGCCTACTTTATTGGTGGAGGCATGGGGTTTATGCTTTTATTGTTACGTGTAGGTGTTTTGGAGTCGGGTATTTTTAAAAATATTAAGGAAGATAAACACATTTCAAGGGGTAATTTCTTTGCTTTTTTCTCGAAGCCGAGTACGTTTTTTAAATATCTAAAATGTATCGGAATTGGTCTTCCTACCTGGTTTTGTATAGGTATTTTGATTTATTTATCGAATAAATATGGATCCGAGCTTGGGATCAAGGGTAATGTGGAGCCAGGCCTGGCCATCATGTGGGCATATGTAGGAATTTCTGCGGGAGATTTTGGCAGTGGTTTTTTTAGTCATTGGATTGCATCTCGCAAAAAAGCGATTGCCATCATGATGGGCATGTCACTTTTGGGCGTTGTTTATTATCTTTTTGGAGGCATTACATCCATCACAACGTTTTACGCAGTATGCGTATGGTTGGGATTCTGGACGGGTTATTGGGCCATGTTTGTTACGGTAGGAGCCGAACAGTTTGGTACAAATCTGAGAGCTACTGCCGCCACCAGTATTCCCAACATGGTCCGTGGGTCTGTTGTACTTATGAACTATCTCCTTGCTTTTTTGGCGGGTCAAAAAATCTCTCTTATTCCTGCTACGACAATCGTGGCCATACTTGTGTATATATTGGGGTTATATTCTACTCTTAGTATTTCCGAAACCCACAATCGGGATATGGATTTTTTGGAGGAGTGAAATGGATTTTCAATTATTTTTTTAGCTTTTTAATCAAAACTAAAGATGATAAACAAATTTTTGTATACCCTATTTTTTTGTGTTTCAAACTACTTCCTTGTTGCTCAAACCTACATCACTCATGTGACAATTGCTGATGTGGAGAATCAAAAATTAGTTCCTAATCAAACAGTAGTAATTACTCAAGACCTAATTACGAACATACAATCTAGCGAAACTTTTAAAATCCCCTCGAATGGAATTATAATTGATGGAAAAGATAAATTTTTGTTTCCAGGCTTAACAGATTCTCATATTCATTTTTTTCAAAATGGTGGCTTATATAGTCGCCCCGATGTGATTGATTTGAGAAACGAAATGCCATACAAGAAAGAAATAGAATCGACCCACGCGTTAATGGAAGATAAGTTACGTAGATACATTCAGAATGGTATTACTAATGTGATCGACGTGGGAGCAACGTATAATTTTTTGAAACAAAAAGATTCTTTCAAAGCGAGTAGTTTTGCCCCATCTATTTTTATGACAGGGCCGTTATTAACCACATATGAACCCAAGGTTTATGAAGGCTTGGAGGATGATGAGCCATTTAGTTTGGTAAGTACCCCAGAGGATGGTAGTAAGATGGTTCAAAAGCAATTGCCTTATCACCCTGATTTTATCAAAATTTGGTTTATAGTAGGTAGAAATAACATGGATGTAGAAACTAGTGCCAAAAATAGCTTAACTAGTATAAAATCGATTATAAATGAAGCTCATAAAAATAATTTAAAAATAGCGGTCCACGCCACGCAAAGAATTACGGCACAATTAGCAGTTGAAAATGGGGCAGATTTTTTAGTACATAGTATTTCAGATGAAGCACTAACTGATGAATTTGTGCAATTAATGAAGAAAAATAAAACTATTGTATGCCCTACCTTGGTAGTATCAAGTGGTTATGGAAATACGTTTCGGCAAAAGGACAATTTTAGTAACCATGAGTTAAGGACAGCTGATCCAGTACAACTTGGCTCATTGATGGATTTGAAGCATATTTCAGATACATTATTGGTGAATAAATATAAAAACAGGGTCAGTTCCAAAGAATCTGTAGAACGCACAGTAAAAAGCGAATCCATTTGCTTGAAAAACCTTAAAAAACTTTCTGATGCAGGTGTTTTGATTGCAACGGGTACAGATGCAGGAAATATTGGAACCTTACATGCCTCTTCTTATTTGTCAGAAATGCTGGAAATGCAGAAAAGTGGTATGTCCAATTGGCAAATTATACAAGCCTCCACTATCAACGGTGCTAAAGTCCTCAGCAAAGAAAGGGAGTTTGGCACAATTGCAGTTGGTAAAAAGGCCAATTTGATTTTGTTAAATGCTAATCCCGTTGATACATTACAAAACGTTACAAAAATACATCGGGTAATCAATAAAGGTATTGTTATAAATCCAGATACATTGATTAAAGAAACGCCCTCTAGTTTGGCTCAAAAACAATTGAATGCCTATAATAGTAGAAACATTGATGCGTTTTTGGAACCCTATGATAACGATGTAGAAATTTATACATTCCCCAACACCCTAAAAAGTAAGGGAAAAGAAGAGATGCGAAAAATCTATTCTAAAATGTTTACAAATACCCCGAATTTACATTGTGAATTATTGGGACGAATCGTACAAGGAAATATAGTTATCGACAAAGAGCGTGTTCAGTTTTCAGATAAAAAAATAGAAGCAGTAGCTATCTATCATATTGAAGGTAACAAAATCAAGAAAGTGTATTTTGTGAGATAATTTATTTAAAATAAATCACATAAGAACTCTTGCCTTTTAGCGGAATCTTATTTTTTTTAAGATTCTTTAACAATCCCAATTGTGCTAGTATCACAAATATTTGACATCTTTGTTCAAAGCATTTTCTATGAACAAATATCTCCTCTTTTTCCTTTGTATAGTGTTCTATTCCTGCAAACCAAAACGGAATCCTCAATTTGAAAAGGATATTTTGGGGGAGTGGGATTTTGTAAAAATGGAGTATGAAGCTTTAGAGCATAAAAAATCAAATCCACAGAAAGCCTTATATTTTGAGTTTAATAAAGATGTTACATTCAAGAAAGAAGAGCAATGTATTTTAAATTTAGGATTCATAAATAGAAATTTTATGGATGAAAGTGGTATACCTAAAATTAAATACTACGGAAATAAAACAAAATATAAAATCGAAGATGATTTTTTGGGAATGTTTAATCCGTTAACAAATACATGGAAATACAGTAAAATAATTTCTGTAGGAAAAGATACATTAGTTTTGGAGATCAAAGAAGGGGTCTTTGAAAAATATGCTAAAGCTCGATATAACCAAGATCATAAAGAATCGTATGATAAGATTATTTTGCTTTCATCAAAGAATCAAATTCGCCTTGACAAAAATGGAGAAGTAGTATATAATGGGGAAACCTTTGCAAATAAAAGAGGGTTATTCAAGTCTAAAATCTCTAAGGAAGAATATAAAGACTTAGAAGCTAGTTTCATTAAATCCAATATTTCTAACTTAAATTTTGAATATACAGAGGGTCCAAGATCATCGCATGGACCTGATCCATTTTCAATACTATTTATCAAAAATAATAAAATCATAAAAAGCGTGAGAGATAATTGCCATTGCTCTCCTCCTCAATTCATGAAGGCGTATGTTCACCTACATTTCTTACATCAACTATTGGATCTAAAACCCTTGGAAAATAAAGATCCAATGGCGTATTTTCGATTTGAGGAATGATGAAGGTTTAGATTATTTTTAGATTCATATTGTAAAGTAGAAATCAGCCAAACATGAAATATTGGAAGAATAAAAAACAAAATATATGTTAGTTAAGTGGAATAGTAAAACAAAGTTGACCATTTGCACTCTCCTATTTATGTTTTTAAATTTAGAGGTTTACAGTCAACAATATTGGATATTTGATTATACAAGAAATAATAAAGAAGGTGCTAATGGGAGAATATCATGCTACGAGGATTCTCTTAAACCGTATTTATTCATAGTAAAAAACCAAGTTCTGTATAACGATACGAAAAAGAGTACCGATTGTGGTATAATTTCAAGTTCAAAAACGATTCTTTTCATGAATCAACAAACAGAAATCGATATAGAGGAAAATGAAGTACGTATCGGTTTAGACGGTGGATGCTCACATTCCTATCACTTTAAAAAACCAAATCTTCTGCAAAACATCAATTTTCTGAAATTCATAAAAGGCAATTGGTATTCATACAAATCAAACGATACATTATTGCTTACAAAAGACACCTTTCAAAAGGATTTGAGTACCCACTATAGATTTAAAGAGGACTCTATTTTAGAAATAAAGTTGTATTCTTTGGATGAAAACTGTTCTGTTTTGGTAAAGAAAGTAATCGGAAAATGGGCTGTATATAAAGACACTTTGAATATAAAGTTTGAAAAGAAGTCTGAAACTTTTAGGCTTCTCGAAATGTCTGACTTTTCGGTTACGTTAACTAAAACTAAATAAGATATATTCTAATAACGAATTGGGAAATACATTTTAAAAAAGTAAATTTCCCAATTTCTTTAAAATTTATTACTCAATGATATCATTTTTAGAAGCTAGAACAAAGTGCTCTAAAGTGCATATATTTAACTATATCTGACACTTATAAAAACAATTTGACCTAAACATAACTTTCGTATAGTGAAGAGATTACAACCATACGAATACACGTCCATAAAAAACATGAAAAATTTACTATTTTACTTAGCCACTATTTTAACAACTATTCAAAGCATTGCACAAGAAGATTGCACAAAATTCCCCTCCTCGAATTTAGAGACTGACTATGTTTTGAGAGGTTTTTATGTACACGCTGCATTTCCGTTGAACGATACCATGGGTCGAATGCTTGTGAAAGGCAGTCAAGAATACAGTTGGTACAAAATAACTAACCACAAAAACGAAATCATCCTGCCCGATACTCGCTTAAGTAGCCCAAATTTTACATCCCTTGTGCAAATACCCATAGGTAATGTATATGTACACTTTTCGAAGGATGGGAAAGTGTATCAACCTAGCGATACAATACCATCAGAAATAGTAGGACAAAGGATAATGGACGATGCCGAAAGCCCATTTAGTATTCTGCTCTACGGATGTTTTGAACCTTTTGAAGTAAACGAGAAAACAGGAGAAGCTCAATTAAACAAAGGGAAAAACAACTCAAACTACTTTATGCGTACTCTTTTTAACAAGGTAGCCCTAGGAAAACCCCTATATCACTATCAACAAGAAAGAAACAATGACTCGAGTAAATATGAATTTAAAAATCTAAAAGATAAACGCTATCAACCCGTAATAAAAAATGTAAAAGCCATATTAGGTACAGGAGATCAAGTTTATGTAGACGCAGGATATAAGAATCAAGACAAAAAAACGGATATCTCCACATGGCAAATCAAAGAAAAACCGATGCCCTTAGTTGATACCACTTGCTACAAATCGCACTTAAACTCCATGTATCTACACTTTTCTTCATTTGACAAACTACAAGAAGTATTTGCAAATAAACCCTCTTTTAGTATGTGGGATGACCATGAAATTCGAGATGGATGGGGATCTCAAGGAGACGAATATACCCAAGGAAAACTAACAGACCCCTTGAGAAGGTATTATCTACAAAGTCGTCGTGCTTTTATAGAACATCAATGGATAAAAGGCCCTGTTTCAATTTCAAACATTGAAGATTTGATTAATGATAATGTCTCTTTGCATCAAACGTTTAGCATTGGAGGGAAGAAAGGATTTGCATTTGATTTACGCAGCGAAAGAGACATTAATCGAAGGCAAGTAATTAGCCAAAAACAGCTAGACGATTTTAAAAATTGGCTAGTTTCGCTGGATAAAAATGAAGAAATAATATTGTTATCATCCATACCTCTTTTTATAACCTACAGGAAAATTATAAAGTATTCGGGAACATTAAAAGCGGAGGCAAAAGACGATATTGCTGACGGTTGGGATAGTAATTACAATGTTGCTCAACGTGATAGCATTATCTTTTATTTATTAAAATCAAGGATTGAAAAAAACATAAAGCCTTACATAGTAAGTGGCGATATCCATTCTGGAGGAATTACAGAAATATGGTATGATGATGACGGCAGTACTAATTTATGTTTTTCTGAAAGAAAAAAAGACCGGAAAATCCTAGCCTATGAGATCATTTCTAGTGGATTAAACCACGAAACCCTCAATCAAGGTAGCTTTTGGGAAGGATTTAAAAGTGAAGGAAAAAAAGCCATAAAAGATTTGAGAGTGAGTAATTCAATGGTTGAAAACATTAAGCTCAACGATAAAAAATATAGTATCGACAATTTTTTAAGGGTCTATGGAAGCAAACTAAACTTTGGTAGTATCGAATTCGATAAAGATAAAACCAAACTCCATACATTTTTATTCGACTACACGAAAACCGATCATGTAGAAGAGTTGACCGTTATCGCTGAATGGGATAAGACGGAAATTGATGATCGAAAACACTACAAAATCACAAATAATACCTGTAACAATTTCAACTATTTGCCCCCTTTGCCTCAAGAAAGAAGAAAAATTTATATGAAAAAAAACTGGTAGCGAATTTAGTATCCAATAGTAAAAAACTATTTATATTCATACAGGAGGAAATAATACCGACTTACTATCTCAATTTCTCTGACTTTCATAAATACTACTTTTTCCAGAAATCAAATACGATATCCATACTGCGGGTATAGCAAAAGGAAGAATAGCCCAACCAAACAACTCAATCGCTAAAATCACGCATGCCCAAGGAGTATTGACAGCTCCTGCAAAGACTGCTACTAAGCCCATTCCTGCAAAAAGCTCAGTTGTCGATAATCCCAGATATTCGGCAATACCTCCACCCAAAGTGGCTCCAATCACAAATAAGGGTGTAACCTCTCCGCCCTTAAAACCTACAGTCAAGGTCAGAATGGTCAAGATCATTTTCCAAGCAAAAACCTCCAGTCCAATTCCCAAAAATGCCTCGTTCAAAAAATCGAGGCTAAGTCCTGAATATTTTTTATCGTTTGCCAAATACATAAGAACAATAAGGACTATTCCTCCTACAAAAACACGTACATATGCATTCGGAATAAATAGTACCAAAACACATGAGGATTTGTGATATAGACATTTATATAGCCGAGCACAAAGACCAAATGCAATACTGGCGAATGCCAATTTCCATAGGATATCAGCCGAATAATCGTAAAACGAAATTTCAAAATGGGAATGATGTATCTGCCAACAATCCGTGATAAAATTGGCAAGCAAAGCACATAAAATACAGGTAAAAATGCCTTTCCATTGGATTTTACCTCGTACGCATACTTCCACTGCAAAAATAGCCCCTGCCCACGGTGTACCAAAAACAGACCCAAAGCCAGCGGCTATGGCACCCATCATCAGGACGGATCGTTGTTCTTTCTCTAGGTTCAGATACTTACAAATGGTCTCCACAAATCCACTTGCTATTTGTACAGCTGTCCCTTCTCTACCCGCCGAACCACCCAAAACATGGGTGATCAATGTCGTTATATAAATCAAAGGGCTTATCCGCAATGGTACAATTGGAGCATGGGAATCTACACAAACATCTATGACGTGGTTGTTTCCTTTCTCAGTATCTTTTCCCCAATTGGCATACAACCAAACGATCAACAAGCCTCCCAGAGGCAAACCAAAAATAAGAAATGAGTTCTCATGATGAAGTTTCGTGATCCAGTCCAAAGAATACAAAAATAAAGCGGAGCTTGTCCCTACCAAGGTGCTGAGAATACAGCAAGCCAGCAAAAATCGAAATCTAAAAAAGGGAAGGATATCGGTAATCATTGCCTAAAAATACGCATGAGTGGAGAACTTGGCTCTAATGAATGTGTTCTTTGAACCATTTTTAGAAAAATTTTCAAATAAATTTGAGTAGTAAAACATTGAAAATTGAATTCTAGGTCAAATCAAATCATTTTGGGTGGCAATATTAATTAGAGAGGCCGTATTGCTAACATTAAATTTCAATAAAAGACTAGTTCTGTGACTTTTAATAGTGAGTGAGCTTACAAATAATTTTTCAGCTATTTCTTGATTCGTTAGACCTTTCGCAATTAGTTTTAGCACTTCTTTTTCTCGAGGTGTAAGGTTTGGAGAGTCATGATTTATTTCAGAGGCAAGGGGTTCATTTGTGTTTACATTCATATAGTAGCCCCCTTCAAAAACTTGCTTGGCGGCTTTAATTATTTCATCTTTAGAAGATCCTTTATGCAAGTAGCCCATGGCTCCATTTTTTATCATTTTGGTCACGTAACTTCGTTCCCAAAATGTAGTGAGTGCTATGCAGCGTACTTTTGGAAATTCAGTTACGATTTTTTTACATAAATCTATACCACTAACATCGGGCAGGTTTATATCAATTAATGCAATATCAACACTTTCTTTTTTTAAGAAATCCATTGCTTCAAAGGCATTCATGGCGGTCCCAGCAATTTGTAGATCGAGATCATCGTTTAAAAGTGTTTTTATTCCTTCTATTACAAGCGGATGGTCATCTATGATTAATATTTTGATCATATCTCTATCTCAATTACAGTTAATGTGCCTTTTCCAATCGAAGATTGAATATCCAGTTTACCATTGAAGAAAGCCACTCTACTTTCTACATTACTTATTCCCATTCCTTTATTCTGCTCTAAATCTTTTATGTCAAAACCCACGCCATTATCTTCTACATTGATATTTAATAAATTACTATGAAGATTGATCATTACAAAAATTTCAGAAGCTTGTGAGTGCTTTACAGAATTATTGATCAGTTCTTGAATAATTCTGTATATGGTAATTTCGATACTTTGTTCTAGTCTTTTTTCTAATCCAAACGATTGAAAATTTACGTTAAGTGTACTAGAATTTGAGATTCCACTACAAAAATCTTGAAGGGCTTCAACCAAGCCAAATTTAAGTAGTGCTTCTGGCATCATACTGTGTGCGACGCGTCGCATTTCGTTAATAGCCAAATCAATCTGATTGAGAGCTTTTATGAAAACATGGGCTTGTTTTCCACCAATAATCATATTTTCAGTCATAGTATTTAATGAATATTTGATTCCAGATAAAATACCTCCTAGTCCATCATGAAGATCTTTGGCCAAACGGCTGCGTTCTTCTTCTTGACCTTTTAAAATAAATTCCGTAGCGTTAATATACTGTTTTTGTTTTAGTTGTATAATTTCTTGTTTAGAGATTTTATTTCGATAGTGTAGATTTCTATATCCAATAAAGCCTACAGAGCAAAGCACAAAAACACCTGCAAGTAATCCATAGAATAGGGTATTTTGCTTTTGCTCTATACTTTGTAATTCTAAAATTTTACGCTCTTTTTTTTCATTTTCAAATTCTGATTCAAGGGCTAGTATTTCTTTTTTTATACTTGTGCCTTTGAGAGAATCTAGCATCTGCTTACCTTTATTTTGATAAAACAAGCCTTTTTTAATATTTCCAACATGTATCAAATTGGTACCGTAACTTTCATACAGAATGGCTAATTCATCATCCATTTCTTTAGACTCAGCTATCGTAATTGATTTTTCAAGAATATGAATAGCTTTTTCATAGGCTTTCATATTAGAGTAGACCAAAGCTTTTTCTTTTAAGGACTGTATTTCACCGAAAACAAACGTAATAGATTGAAAGATCTCAATGGCTTTTTCAAAATAACTCAAAGCCGTTTTATATTCTTTTTTGAGGCGATAGCTGATTCCTAATGAAAAATAAGCGTCTGCTTCAAAATTTGTATTTTTAGAAATTTTAGAGAATACAAGTGAACTTTTTGCAAATTCAATAGCTTTTTCGGGTTCTGCCAAATTGTTATAAACTATGGACACGGAAACCAAAGACTCAGCGAGTAGACTAGTATCGCCTATTGTTTTTGCACCTTCTGCCGCTTTGAGAAGATGCATAAGTGCTTTTTCTAAGATGATCGAATCTGCGGCTAAGTTTTGTGTCATACTGGTGTAACAATCGCCTAATATATTGTTATGCCTAGCGATGTTCTCTTTATCATTGTTCTTATCAAAGTAACGGATTGCAGTTTGGTAAAATTCTATTGCCTTTTTATACCTTCCCAAATAAGAATATGATGTACCAATATTGGTCAAAGATGCACCAATATATCTTTGATTGTCAGCTAGTTTTGCAATTTCGAGACATTCTAAATTCAGCTTCAAGGCCTCTTCGTATCTACCAGAAACGTTCAGATAGTAAGTGTAGTTTGTTCTAAATTTTATTCGCCCTAGCTGGTACTTCAATTTATCACTTAGTTTCCCAGCTTGGATATACTTTTTGGAGGCACTATCCATATTGATTTGCTCAAACCACTGACCAAATTCTATCAACATTAAAACTTTATTAGTATCTTCTTTCATCCCTTTCAATTTCATGTAATACTGTTTTTTCTCTTTTTCTAAGGGATTTTGGCCCAATAGATTTAAAGTAAGAATAGAAAAAACGGTAGATAAAAAATAAATCCACATAGTATTTGACTTTGAGATACTCTTCGGTTCTTTCATAATTACAGGTTCAAAATTCTCAAAAAAAATGTAACAATAATATCCTCCTAAAGTAGGATATCTAAATTTCGTCCTTTATGGCGATTGATTGATAAATAACTTGGATAATATCTTTGTCAAACAAACCACTCAATCATTTTAAGCTAATTATCAATGTAATATAAAAAGATAAAGGCAATAAATATTTAGGAAATTCAAATAAACTTTAAAAGTATAACCATGAAAACAGTACACATTGGTAGCAAGTTGCACATCAGACCAGAGGAAGTCATGCTACTAAAGGCAGACATTAACTACTCAGAGGTGTTTTTTAAAAATGGGAAGAAGAAACTCGTTTCTACCAATCTCAAAAAAATAGAATCCCGTCTGGAGTCTCACGGGTTTTTCCGGACACATCGGTCGTATTTAATCAACCTCGATAGCATCGATTCTATTGCTGAAAGTGAAAAATTTCTCACGATGATCAACGGTGCAATTGTCTTGGTCTCTAAACGTAAAAAATCAGGTCTCTTTCAATCAATTAATAATCATTAATCAATAAAATCATGAAAAAAGTATCTATTTTAATTGCTATTTGTTTTTTACAAAGTAATCTATTTGGTCAAAGTATAACTTTGGACCCTACTGCTAGTGGTGAGATTCAAATAAAAAAATATAGCAATTTCCCAAGACTTGATGGATTTAGTTCTAGCGGTTCAGCAGCAGCTCCATCAGCAACAACAAACGGAACCACTTTACTTCAAATCAGAGGACTTGGTCATAATGGTACATCTTTTAATACTAATTCATCATCCAGAATTGATTTTTTAGCTACTGAAAATTTCAGTTCCACCGCCGCAGGAGGTGCAATTAGATTCAGTACCGCAGCAAATGGGAATACTTCTGCAGCGGATCGAATGATAATTTCCAATTTAGGTAATTTGGGCATAGGCTTATCTAACCCAATTTCTAAGTTACATATAGCAGATGGATCTTCAGGAATAACTCCTGCTTCAAGTGTTAATCTATTTTTAGAATCTACTGGAGCTAATTATTTAGGTATTGCAGCCCCTGATGCGTTCGAAAAAGGTCTTTTTTTTAGCCATACTAGTGGTGGGTCAAACGATGGAGGTATCATATATACTCCTTCCCGAGACATGATTTTTAGAACCACAGATAATATTAAAATGACACTAGGAGCCAATGGTTATCTAGGTCTGGGTGATACAGCTCCATCAGATCATCTTTCTATTGTTGAATCAGCAGCTAGTACTTCGGCTAGGATATCCATGAAAAGTATACATGCAGGAAGTAGCACTAACTTTTATCATTCTTCTACTGGCCAAACCTTATTTTATAATTTGAGTGGTACTGGGATGCAATTTTACAGTCCAGATAGAATCTCCATAAATGGCTCAAAAGTAGGTATTGGAAATAATCTCGTCCCTGACGCACAATTAACCGTAACTGGTGATTTTCAGCTTAATAAAATAACCTCATTTCCTGTAAATGGTGGCTATGCAGATCTCAATAGGCAAAACTCCTCTATAATTAAATTCAACA
>JBOFGX010000016.1:0-1668 GCA_051649345.1 Leadbetterella sp.
CTGCAGATATAGTTCAAATTTTGTTTATGTTAAGGAATATTTTAACGTTTTGGTATTAATTTAGTATGTAATTACTTGATAAAAAGTATTTTAATTATAAATCAAGGATGCCAGATTGTCAATTAAATCTATATTTACACTAAATTTTCTTGTGCAAAAGTGTACAAGTATACCTATGGATCGCTTTTTTGAATACTTAAAATTTACACAAAACAGGTATTGATTGGTATGGAATATTGAGGCGAATTTTGCTTAAAATATATCGCCATGATCAAGATACTACGAATTTCGATTTTTGTACTGCTTTTTTCATCCTGCAAGGATAAAGATATAAAGCCGGATCCCAATGCTATTAGAATAGCAGATAAATACCTTGTCCCTGTGGATGAAGGTACTTTTGATAATGTAGAACTCAGACCCAATACACAAAACATTGCCTTGGAAACAATGTCAAGCTTGAAGTCGGAGTCCAATGGTCTGATGACTTTCAGTTCAACAAACGAAGACCTAAAAAATTTGAAAACAGGTTCGGTTGTGCTGTTTGAGGGGTATGATCTTAAAAAAATAGTATCTGTCAAAGAAAACAAAGGCGAGATACAGGTTCAGACTACTCCAGCCAAATTTGGCGATTACTTCAAGAGTGCGAGTTTGAGATACGAGGATAAAATTGTTTTCAACAAAAACACGGTAAGGAACGCCAAAATAAATATGGGAGGACGTATTGCTTCTCCCACAGAAATTGAAGGAACGCAAGATGTCAGTTTTGAAGGTACTATACAGGGTTGGGAAGTAAGTTTAAAATTCACACCCAGTGGAGGAGATGCTGGTCAAAGATTGGAATTGGAGTTAGAAGCAAAAAAAGACCGATTGGCCAAGATTGAGGTCCAAGGATTTATTTCCAATTTCTCTTCAGGAAGTAATCTGGATGTGCAAAATAGTCGTATAGATAGGTACGCTGTAAATCATAATGATATGAACGGTGAGTTGGAAATGAAGTACACATTTTTGACATTAGACCAAGTAGCTACATTTGAAATACCCATGGAGTTTGAACGTACCATACTAGTGAATGGGGTTGTTCCTGTTACTTTTAAACTAAAATGTGCTCTAAAAATATTTCCAGAGGTTGCCACAAATAGTACTTGCCAAGCCAATATGAAACTGGCCTATAATGGTTCGCAGGGTTTTGATTATAATGGATCCGCTTTTACTCCCAATGGGAGTATAGGAGGATTTGATGTCGCTCTTACAGGTGAAAATGGCTCAGCATCTGCTGGAATCGTTGGCGTAGGAGTTGGGCTGGAATTTCCTAGGGTTTCAATCGGTATTTTTGGTGATTTGATCGTCCCCTATATGGTAAATAACACCTCGGTGATCGCTTATTTTGAGAGTGGTCTGCCGTTTGTTCCTGGCCCTTGCAATCAAACAAAGCTCAGCTTGAAAGGCAGTGTAGGTGTGAATTTATCCTTGTTGGGTCTTGCAAATGCCACTTTCGAAAGAGAGTTATACTCACGTGAACGTATTTTTGAAACACCAGGATCTAGATGCCCCGATTCATTTTTTAACAACAACATTTACTCAGACCTAAGTAAAAGCCTGTATCACTTATGAAAAATATTTTTGTATTGTTTGTATTCTTGAATTTTCTAGATTTACAAGCTCAGAATC
>JBOFGX010000017.1:0-22191 GCA_051649345.1 Leadbetterella sp.
TTTGGAACAAAGCTCGAACACAGGCATAGGCACTATTAATAAAACTGTTAAACTGCTTTTTATTGATCTCGGTTACATCACAAATTTAACGTCAATAATATTATATTTTTTGAAAAAAATTATCCCTCGAACTGACAAAAGTTCTCGATTCAGATCAAGAAAACATGTTCTCGACTCCGCTCGAACTGACAGGTTCTCGAACCCGAAACGTCTTCCTGTGATAAGGGCTAAGCCCTTGTTCTAAACAAACTTTTCGATGATAAATCGTTGGGTATCCTTTATTTTCATTCCATTTATAGTGGGGAAATTCTTGGTGTAATGCCTGCATTCTATCATCTCTATGGGTTTTTGCGAGAATGGATGCTGCCGCAATAGATAAGTATTTCCTATCCCCCTTCACGACACAAGTATGCGGAATTTGAGGAAAGGGTGTAAAACGATTGCCGTCGATTAATAAATGCTCGGGAGCTAAAGTGGGTAAAATTTTCTCCACAGCTCTATGCATAGCTAAAAAGCTGGCTTTGAGTATATTGATTTTGTCGATTTCTTCATGACTCGCTTCTGCTACTGCCCATACGAGGGCATCTCTTTCAATTTCTAGGCGGAGGGTATTGCGTTGCTCTTCTGTCAACTGTTTACTATCGTTGAGCCAAGGATGAGTATATTCTTTGGGTAAAATCACGGCAGCAGCCACAACGGGACCTGCTAGGCAACCTCTTCCTGCTTCGTCTACGCCTGCTTCAATATAGTTTTGATTAAAAAATGGAAGGAGCATAGTGCTTTACCATTTTACGGTAAAATTATATTCGAAAGAGTCTAACTTTTCGAATAAATCCTCAATCGTATTGGCTACGATCAGGAGATCTCTATTTTGTTGTTTTAGAAAGCCTTCGGCTACCATGTGATCCAGTTGCTGGAGCAGAATGTCATAAAAACCGTTCACATTCAGAATAGCCACGGGTTTGTTATGAAGACCCAATTGTGACCACGAAAGCATCTCAAAAATCTCATCCATACTACCATACCCCCCAGGAAGTGTAACGATGGCATCGCAGCGTTTTTCCATAAGAGCCTTGCGTTCATGCATCGTCTCAACTTTGATTACTTCTGTAAGATCAGGGTTTCCCACTTCCAACCTATCCAAAAAATGGGGGATAATGCCCGTCACTTCACCTCCATGGTCCATGATGGTTTTGGATATTGCACCCATAAGCCCCAAAGAACCACCACCATAAATCAAACGAATGCCTTGTTTTACAAAATAATGCCCCAACTCTTCGGCTACTTGCTTATAAATAGGTTTAGTACCTGCATTGGCTCCACAGTAAACCAAAATGGATTTGAATTTGCTCATGTGTTTTAAGAATTCTCTTTTTGAAAGGATTTGTAAAAGTAGGGAATTTTGGGTTTTATCTGGTTCAAGGTTTCATAAAATTTCTATAGATACAACCCAATTAGAGTAATCGAGAAACTTAGTTTGTGATAATAAAAAAGTATTGCACTTTTCAAGCCGCTATGTAAATATTTTCTATTTTGTGATTACTTGAATTTTAATCAAATCATATAATTGATTAATGCCATTTTCAGGTTCAGTACAAATTTTCAGCCTTTTACCATATTTCCTGCACATCTTTCTATTAGGTGTAAATTCTACAATTTCACCATTTATTTCAAAAGAAAGGGTACTTATCTCAAAATAGTACTCCGTGTTTTTCTTTACTTTTGGCTTTTGATCATTGTTTAAATGTTTACAAATAATTTTATAATTATTGTTTAAATTATTTTTTGCGTATATTAATTGTGATGATTTATACTTTACTATTCTTTCTATACATAAGGTGTCAGATATAATTGAACTAGTTATTCGATTTTGACCAAAAGAATCAGTAAACCCAATCAACATAGAAATGAATACTATCTTTTTCATTTAGAATTTAATCCAGTAAATATTTTACGGTGTATTTTTTTGTCTCATCAGAGCCTTCTTTTTAAGCTGATCCTTACAGCAGTATTGGGCATTATGGTCTTGTAAAACCTCTATAATTAGTACAAACTTATTTCATAAAATTACAGAAAATATTCTAATTTCACCCCATCACCCTCCCTCTCCCGTCCTCCAAAACATAAAATTTATCCACCATCGAAGGTATTTCTTCTTGGGTATGGCTTACATAGAGAAGGGTAATTTTATCGGACTGAATCAATTGTTCTATAATACCCCGAATGTGCAGCATTTGTTCATAATCCAAGCCTTGGCAGGGCTCGTCCAAGATAAGAAGGGGAGGGTTTTTGATCAGGGCTCGGGCAATAAGAGCGGCTCTTTGCTGTCCAAACGAAACTTGGGAAAGCGATCGTTCGGCTAGTGCAAGCAATCCAAAGGCGTCTAAGAAAGAATCGACTTTGTCCCTTTCTGTTGAAGAAATCTCCTTGTGCAATCCAATGGTATCCAACAATCCAGACGCTACGACTTTCCAGATCCGGATGTTGCGGTTGAAGTAGGTATGCATTTCGGGAGAGACAAAGCCAAGTTTTTTCTTGATATCCCAAATACTTTCTCCCGTGCCTCGTTTTTTGTCAAACAGCCAAATATCGTTGCTATAGCATTGGAGATTATCCCCTGTAATCAAGCTCAAAAGCGAGCTTTTTCCTGAGCCATTGATACCCATCAATGCCCATTTTTCACCTTTTTGGATTTTCCAGTCAATATCCGACAGGATGGTTTTTTCACCAAACCGTACCGAGGTATTTTTCAATTCTATGCAGGTTGTGAAGTCCGCTAAAACGGGGCTAAGATCAAACCTAGTTTTTGATGGTGAAATCGTATTTTTTGAATTTTTTTCTAGCAAAACTTCATAGTCAGTAGGTACGCCACAAAATGCCAAAGTGCCATTTTCAAGATGAATGACCTTGTTTATTTGGTCGGGGGCATCTTCTTTTCGGCCTGTCCAAAAGATAGGAATCGATAGTTTAGATAAAATCTCTTGTACTTGTTTTCTATGTTGGATATCCAATCCCGCCGATGGATTATCCAATACCCAGACATCGGGTTTTTCTAAATAACTATATGCCAATAAGGATCTTCGGGTTTCGCCATGCGAAAGTCCCGTGATTTTTCTATCGAGTAAATGCCCGATATCAAACAAATAACAGACTTCTTGAAGCCATTTTTCTTCGTATTTGGGTTTGAGAATATCTACGGATTTTAAATCTAGCGTGTAAAGTGGAAGTACTTGGTGCATCAAAACTTCTCGAAGACTAGGGCCTACTTCGCTCGAATCCTGCTGAAATCGTTGCTGATAATACTGATACGCTCCTCCCACAATTCTGTGGAAACTATAATCTTTGTGAACACCTATAATTTTTTGTGTTGCGTCAAATTTTATACTTCCTTGTGAGGGAAATATTTTCTTAAGAATAGCATCCAAAAACATGCTTTTGCCACTGCCAACGGCTCCATAAATTGCAACACAGTCTTCTGGGTGAAACTCGCACGATAGAGTGTGCAAAACGGGAATTTCGTTTTTGAAAAAGGAAGCGTCAATGAATTGCAGCAAGATTCTAAATAATTAAAATGTCTAAGTTTCAAATATAGGTTGAACTATTAATAATCATTAGAGTGATAACTAAAAATTTTACGGTAAAGTACTTTTTAAAATTTCATTTATAGAATAATATTTCCTATATATTTCAACAAACGCTTTTTCATAAATGTTAAGAACTGGAATTTTGTTTAGTTTGTTGGCTGCCTTATTCAGGCGGAACTTACTTTTTGATTGGCCAAAAAGTAAGCAAAAAGCCCACGAGCAGTAAAGTGTCCGATTTTTTACCTTTACACAAATCCTTCCGCTCAAAAAAAATCAGGACACCACGCTACTGCTCGACCTCAGCCGCACCTCATTTTGAGAAAATCTTTCAATCATTACTTGTTTTGTAGCTACTTTTAAATATCTAATAATCAAGGCGATAAACAAAAAAATGTTATTAATTCAAAAAAGAAAAAACAAAAGTAAATTCCTATAAACCAAGGTTTAGCCCGTTTGAAAAAATGAACTAATGGCATTTTTTTAAGTAATAAAAGTTTCATTTTTTCAAGAGGGTCATTTAAAACTTGGATGTTTCTTTGGTTCCTTTCTTTTAAATGAAAGGAACTCCGCCTGAAAGGCATTGAAGAATATTCGATGTGCTAGCAAAATAATTGTATAAACAATTTAGGTCATGATCCGATTTTGGATTGAAATTTCAACCTATGCTGAACAGATTTATCTTTAAATATGTTTAGCTACTAAGTTATCAATTAAAAACACAGTAATAATGGCATTCACATTAGCTCCCCTCCCTTACGCAAACAATGCTTTAGAGCCTCATTTTGATGCTCTTACGATGGAGATTCACCATGATCGTCACCACAATGCATACGTTACAAACTTAAACGCAGCCATTGCAGGTACAGAATTAGAAAGTCAGTCTTTGGAACAAATTTTAGCTAACATTTCAAAAGCCTCACCAGCAGTACGCAACAACGGTGGCGGGCATTTCAATCACGATTTGTTTTGGAGTATTCTAGGACCAGCAGGATCAGGCGAAATTTCTTCTGAATTATCTTCGGCAATCAATACTGCTTTTGGCTCAATGGATGAGTTCAAGGCAGCTTTCAAAACAGCTTCTACCACTCGTTTTGGATCGGGTTGGGCTTGGTTGATCGTGAAAGAAGATGGATCTTTGGCTGTAAGCTCTACACCTAATCAGGATAATCCTTTAATGGACGTAGCTGATGTAAAAGGGACACCTATTTTAGGTCTAGATGTATGGGAGCATGCGTACTACTTGAAGTTCCAGAACAAGCGTCCAGACTACGTGGATACATTTTGGAATATAGTAAACTGGGGTGAAGTTTCGAAGCGTTTTGCGGCTGCGAAATAATGATTCTGGACATGTATTGGGTTTGAATTGAAAAATAATTCTAGAATTGTTTCAAAAATTCAAATTCATAAATACTTTTGCAATATGAAATCAAAAAATACACGTTCAATCAATTGGTGGGGTTTGGATAAATAATCCGAACGGTACCGTTGCGTTTGTTGTATTTTAAAAAATATTCCAAGGCCTACTGTTCAAGCAGTAGGCTTTTTTTATGACATTTATTTTTGAGAATTATGGAGTTTAAAATAAAAACCAAGGCGAAGACCTTGTTAGCCGATACGATTACCCCTGTGGGGATATTTCTTCGTATTCGAGAGCATTTCCCGTTTTCGGCTTTGTTGGAAAGTGCAGACTACCATGCCATGAGCAATAGTTTTAGCTATATTGTTTGTGACCCTGTGGGCTATTTCAAAATAGACAATGATGAGGTAACGAAGATTTTTCCGAATGGACAAAAAGAGGATTATCCGCTTGAAAATAGAAAAGATGCCGTAAAGACACTTCAAGAGTTTGCGGCTAGTTTTGTCGCAGATCCTGAATTTGCTTCCGAGCCTGCTTCCAACGGCCTGTACGGGCATATTGCGTATGATTCTATCAATTACTTTGAGGATATTCAGACACAAGCCAAAACGCCTGAAAATGCTATTCCTCAGATTCAATATAGATTGTATAGATACGTTATCGCTATCAATCATTTCAAAAACGAAATGCGGATTTATGAGCATGATTATACGGGTAAAGGACCTGTAGACGGAGGTTTGGACATGCTCGAAATTTTGGTTCAAAATCCAAAAAAATCGACTGTAGGATTTCAGACACAAGGAGCAGAAACATCCAATTTTGAGGACGATGCCATGCGAGATGTGATCAAAAAATGTATTGGACACTGCTTGCGAGGCGATGTGTTTCAGATTGTACCTTCTAGGAGATTCAAAAGAGAATTTAAAGGAGACGATTTTCAGGTATATCGTGCTTTGCGTAGCGTAAATCCTTCACCGTATATGTTTTATTTTGATGAAGGCGATTATCACATTTTTGGTTCTAGTCCTGAAAAACAAATTTTTATACAAGGAGATCGAGCAGAAATTCATCCCATTGCGGGAACGTTCAGAAGAACAGGAGATGACGAAAAAGATGCCGAAATCGCTCGTCAATTGCACAGCGATCCTAAGGAATCAGCCGAACATGTGATGTTGGTGGATTTGGCGAGAAACGATCTTTCTAGAAACTCGAGCGAAGTAAAAGTCGAGATTTTCAAGGAGGTACAGTACTACAGTCATGTTATTCACTTGGTGTCTAAGGTAAGTGGAAAAATATATCCTGGCACTAATCCAGTACAATTGGTAGCAGATACTTTCCCTGCCGGCACGCTTTCTGGCTCGCCCAAGCACATGGCCATGACTTTGATAGACAGTATGGAGCCTACTTACAGAGGGATTTATGGAGGAGCTATTGGATTTATGAACTTCAACGGAGATTTCAATCACTGTATTGCCATACGTACGTTTTTAAGTAAAAACAATGCCTTGTTTTACCAAGCCGGTATGGGGGTTGTTGCCAAAAGTGATGTAGAGACTGAGCTCAATGAAATCCATCTGAAATTAGGGGCTCTTCGCAAAGCCATTGAAATGGCTGAAAATTTAAACTAATCCACAAAATAATAAAAGACGTTTTAAAAACACGAGTATATGAAAATCTTAGTATTAGATAATTACGATAGTTTTGTTTACAATCTTGTATACATTTTAAAGAATTTAGGAGCTGAAGTAGAGGTATTCCGCAACGATAAAATTTCTGTGGAGGATGCAGGGAAATACGATAAAATTTTGCTTTCTCCAGGCCCTGGGATTCCTGAGGAAGCGGGGATCATGATGGATTTACTAAAAGCCTATAAGACCAATCGAGATATTTTTGGTGTTTGCTTGGGGCATCAAGCCATAGGAGAGGCGTTTGGGTCAGAATTGCAGAATATGGGACAGGTTTTACACGGGGTTACGACTCCATGCCTAGTAAAAGATCCTGCGGAAGTGCTATTTAATGGTTTACCAGAAAAATTCGAGGTCTGTCGTTACCATTCGTGGACAGTAAAACCAGAAACCATGCCTACAGAATTGAAGGTAACAGCGGTCGATGCCAACGGAATGGTGATGGCTCATGCCCATGAGAAATTTGCGATTCGTGGAGTTCAGTTTCATCCCGAGGCTTATTTGACGGAGCACGGTGTGCAGATTGTGAGGAATTGGATGGAGAATTAATTCAATTCATACTCCAGTCGTAAAGCTAGATTCTGAATAGGGGAGTACCAATTGATCCAGAAAAAACGGGATTTTGAAAAAATAGATTTTTCTCCTAAAATGGGTGCAAAAGGAGCACCAATAAACGTATAAAAATGAGAAAATTCCAAAGGATAATCTACATAGGAAGTACTTTCTCCCAACTTTTTTAGGCATATATCTCCGAGCATCTTTTCAGCAGATAAAGCAGGATATTTTCTTGTACACAATTTGACCATTTCTAAAACTTTCAGGACAAATTCCTTTGAAATCATAGGGTGATCTTTGTAATAAGTAATCAAGCGTACGTAATGATATAAAATCAAGATAGGTTGTGCATAATGCCTCGAAACTGAAAATGGATTTTGATTTACATTCTCCAAAGAATCTAGGACGAACTCCAAGGATTTGGTAGCTAATTCATCTAGCTCGATAGCATATTTTTTATACAGAACCAAGACATTCGAAATGGCACAAACGTCGGTTTCCTCTGGCATATTTTTCCCAAACCAGGTATTGAAAACGCTTGAAGAATGCTGATGCTTCTTTAGTAATGCTAAAAACTCCGTTCTGTTTTGGGAAAAAAGATCGGGCGAAGACAGGTAAATAAGGGCACTGTCGTCTATATCATCGGGCAGTCGAAAGTGGTCAAATCGATTCATTAACAGGCCATTGGCAAAGTGCTTGCTCGGGCGAGTTGGAAAAAAATTATAGCAGGCTTTGTTGTCTTTGTTTTTAAAACTGGGGTAAAGAGAGCGTACTTTTTTTTCGAATTGTTCAAATAGATTTATTTCTGAAGGGCTAAATTTTTTAGCATTTTCTTGTAAAATAAATAACCCACAAACTAAGCCAAAAATAGAATTATCCTGTCTTTTGTAGGCCCAGAATCTATTTTCACGAATGGAGAAATGGGGTGCTGTCGAATCCAAGAGGAGCAGCATTTCTGAAATTATTTTTTCTACAGTCGAAATTCTTTTATTCAATTATTATCTTTGTAAAGATTAAACGTAAAAATAGATAACAATGGACATTTCAGGAAAAATTATTAGCTTATTGCCTTTGGCTACAGGTGAAGGTAAAAACGGACCATGGAAAAAGCAAGATTTCGTAATTGAAACAGAAGGGCAGTATCCAAAAAAAGTATGTATTTCGGCTTGGGGAGAAAAATTTGATGGTCTTATTGCCGAAGGCAAACCCGTAACCGTTCATTTCGATGTGGAATCAAGAGAATATAATGGTAGATGGTATACAGATTTGAGAGCATGGAGAATAGACCAAGGAATGAACGCCTCTGCTTCAGCTCCAGTATCATCGGGATCATCTGCTCCTGCACCCGTTCCTGTTGAGTTAGAAGGTGAAGATGATTTACCCTTTTAAAATAAATTAATTGTGAAAAGGGAGCCGATAGTAATATTGGCTCTTTTTTATTTCCATTTATCCCGAATTTACACCTTTTAAATAATTATACAAGGAGTACACTAAATCTAAACTTAAATTTGTTCTTATACTACGATATTAAATTTATGAGGAGAGTTTTACTATCACTTATCGCATTTACGTTTTCACACATAATTCACGCCCAAACAACGATATCTGGGACGGTAGTTGATAGTAAAGAAAGACCTTTGGAATTTGTAAACCTATTTGTCTATACCAAGCAAGATTCGGTTTTTATCCTATCTGACTTTACAGATGCCAACGGTAAGTTTAAGATTAATATCAAATCTGGTGAATATTATGTTTTAGCCCAGTTAATAGGGTATCAAAAATATAAATCAGCATCTTTTATCGTAGAGGACAAAGAGATCATCCTTCCAAATGTAGTTTTACAAAACTTAGAAAAACAAATGGATGAGGTTGTAATTACTGCCAAAAAGCCATTTTTGGAACAAAGACTGGATATGTTGGTCGTAAACGTAGCCAGCAGTCCTTCTTCGGCGGGTTCATCGGGTTTGGATATTCTTAAAAAAATACCAGGATTGGTAGTAGTCAATGATCGCATAAGTATAGCGGGTAAAAATTCCGTTATGATTCTCATTAACGGGAGATCCACGCAATATACAGATATCAACCAAGTATTGTCAGACCTACCTGCCAACTCCATTGAGAAAATTGAGGTCATAAAAAATCCATCTGCCAAATATGATGCAGCCGGCTCATCTGTCTTAAATATTGTACTTAGTAAAGATGCAAATTTGGGAACCAATGGCTCTATCAATATAAATGGCAGGTATGGAAGTTTTAACAATTCTATTACCAATACACCTACTCGTGATCCCTTTTATGGGATCTATGGAACACTATCCCTTAACCACCGAAAAGGTAAAATAAATGTATATGGTACAATGAGTGTAGGACAAAGAACGTCTTTTCAGTACGTTCGATTGTCGAGGGTAATAGGCGATACTATTTTTAGAAATACCAATTACAGTCCTCTGTTTGCAAATTCGATTAATCCCAAGTTGGGCTTTGATTACTTTATTTCGAAGAAAACTACCTTAGGTGTTCTGTATACAGGATATGGACGAAAAGGAGATTCTCAAATCCGAGGGAACACACAAATTTATGGAGTTCAATCTGATAGGCTAGCACGCGAAATTCAAAACCAGAATGCAGACTCACTTGATCGACAAAATCATAATTTCAACGTCAATCTTAAGCATAGCTTTGATACTACTGGAAAGGAAATCAATTTAGACTTAGATTATGTAAATTATAAGCTTTTTAACCAAAGTAGTATCCAGAATACGGAGAATAATAAGGATAATAGAGTATTTCAAAGGCTTGATAATCCAGTACAATTTTACACGGTCAAGGTAGATTATACACACCCAATGTCTCAAAAATTTAAGTTTGAAACGGGTTTTAAATTGTCGTATGCAGATATTGACAATCAGCTTCAATTTGTGGAAAATGGCAAAAAGGATTTAGCCAGAAGCAATCGATTTGGATACAAAGAAAACATCAATGCAGCCTATGTGTCTGTTTTAGGCACACCCACGAAAAAATGGGAATATCAAGTAGGATTACGGATGGAGCAAACGATTTCTAAGGGCAGAGATTCCATTCAAAATAAGCTCGTGGTGGATAGGAATTATGCACAGCTTTTCCCGAATATATTTGTTAGCTATAAGTTCAATAAGCATCTTGCACTTACGCCTTCTTATACTAAAAGAATAGATAGACCTTCGTATCAACAACAAAATCCTTTTGAAAGGCAGCTAGACCAATTTACTTTTACGAGGGGTAATCCATTCTTAAGACCCCAGATTTCAAGAGAGTATAAGATTCAACTTAGTTTTGATAATCAACCATTTGCAGCGGTTGGTTATAACCAAACCGATGATGTTATCGTTGGAAATGCTCCAGAACAAGATGCAATAACCAAGAAAACCTTTACGACGGCACAAAATTTAGCTACCTATAATAACTTCTTTGTAGAAATGAATTTCCCCATAAAATACAAAAAGATAATTGATGGTTTTGGGGGTAATCAATTGGTTATGAATCAGTATAGTGCCAATTATTTGGGTGAACAATTTGATGTAAAGCGATTTAATTATATTGCTTATGTCAACTTTAATGTCAACTTGCCTAAAAAGGTGGGTCTTGAAGTCAATGGATTTTTTATGTCTCGATCGCAGCAGGAATTTTTAGTATTGGATAAGTTTGGGTACTTGAGTTTTGGAGTCAACCGCAAGTTTTTGGACAATAAGCTTAAATTAAATGCCAGCTTCCAAGACCCATTCTATTTTCAGCAGCAGACGGGCGTTATCAAGTTTCAAGAAATCGACATTGATTATTTTAGTCGTGAAAACTCTCGCGTAGTACGTTTAGGGCTTAGCTATTCGTTTGGAAATGAAAAACTCAAAGAAACTAGAAAACGTTCAACGGGTTCTGCCTCAGAAGCCAAACGAATCAAAGAGTAAAAATTCAGCAAATCCGATTATACATATCTAGGGCTTGCTCGTCCGTCATGTCGGTGATGTAGTCCAAAATCTGGAGTAAATCAGTATACAATTCTTCTGAAAAAGTAAAGGGCAACAGGCATTTTATCTTTTTAGAAGTTGCATTTTTTGGATAGATTCGAGAATTGACAAATTGTTCTAGCAGTCCATAAATCACCTTATGACCCGTGAGTTCTTTTTCAATCACTCGTTGTGAATTATATATATACTTAACTGAGTAATTATCTATTTTCTTTAGTAAATCCACCCATTCAATAGGTAGAAGATCTATCAATGATTTGTCAAGAGTACCTTCTAATAGTTCTTTTTCATGAGCGAGATAAACCTCGGTGCATCCTTCGACTAGGATATTGATAAGCATTGCTCTTAAGAAGGAGATTTTTTGTCCAGCATCAAGAATTTGTGAAAGTTGATCAAGAATAAAATCATAGTTGGCTTCCTTCGCAAAAAAGGGTAATAGCAATGCTTCTAACTCGTTATAGGGAACAATATGTAGCCTAAGTGCGTCTTCGAGATCAATAATCCTATAGCAAATATCATCTGCAGCTTCAACAATATAAACATAAGGATGTCTAGCAAATGAATCTTCAGAAATCTTGGGAACGCCTAACGTTTCCATTACTGAAGTAAAGTGATCTTTTTCGTTTTGGAAGAATCCCGATTTCTTTTTTATCAATGTCTTTTGAAAGCCAGCAATCGAGCTTACGGGATATTTGATAATAGAGGCAATAGTAGGGTAAGTGAGTTTTAATCCGTTATTTAAAAACAGACTCGTGAGAATGCGAAACGCATTGGCATTACCCTCAAATTTTTGAAGATCCCGTATTTGTGATTGGGATAAATCCCAAGTATGATCTTTAAAAAAGTCTGAAAAAAAAGATCGTATGGCTTCTTCTCCAAAATGTCCAAAAGGGGGATTTCCAATATCGTGGGAAAGGCAAGCTGTTTGAATTACATCGGAGAGCTCGAATTTATAAAAATTACTTGTTTCTTTGCCCCAGTCGCTTTGGTGGATTTCAGCTAGTTTCTCACCTATCATTCTTGCCATAGAGCGACCGACACACGCAACTTCTAGGCTATGCGTAAGCCTATTATGGACGAAGATAGATCCAGGAAATGGGAATACTTGGGTTTTGTTTTGCAATTTCCTAAACTGACTACTGAAAATTACCTTGTCATAATCACGGATGTAGGCTCCTCGAGAATCGTTTTTAAGATTGAGATTTCGAGAACCGAGACGATGATTTGTAAATAAGTTTTCCCAATACATACACTTTCAGTAAGTTAAGAGGTTTTCCTCTATGCTTTTTTTGTTTTTAAAGTAAAATATAAACCTATTATTGAAACAATTAGAAATATAAATAAGTAAATATACGTTTCTTTTGATTGGTTTGTCCCATTGATAGCCTCAACTATGTTTTTGGCTTGAGCACCTGTATAAATAGCTAAAACTGTTCTTGGTATCATGCCAAAAGACCCTCCAAGTATTATATTCGTAGCTTTAATCTTGGAAAGAATAAACGAAAGATTTGCTACCGAAAATGGTAATAAAGGAGAAAGTTTGGCATAAAACACAAACCAGAATTCACTTTTATGAACAGAAGCCAAAACGTTTTGAACTCGTTTATTTTCAAGAATTATGTTTTCAAATTGCTTGAAATAAGGCACTTTGGTGATAAGTGTTATTAATAGTATTGCGATGATGTTTATAGTGATCATACCTGGCAAAGCCCAAATACCATATAAATATCCTCCTAGTGCCGCTATAAATGTAGGATTGCATAGGGCCAAAGCACATCCCAAAGATAGACCTAGTAAAAGCAATATGATTGTAGGTATTGAGGGGTTTTGGAACCATATAAATTCTCTTACAACCCAATAACCCAAAAAAACAGAACCTATCATGGGTAAAATGCTAAGCAAAGCTAGGTTTGCACCTACAAGCCAGGATACATTTTTCAGCTTGTTTTTTTGCATATCATAATTAGTCTTGAAGACGAGTTGAGCTCATAGTTGTCAAGCTCATAGCTACCAAATACATTGATTATTTCTAATCCAGCACCTTCAAAATAAGCCTCGAAATCTTCCTTGTATAGTATCTTTACTCGTTCAGAGAAAGTATAGACTTGGCCTTTATCTTCAAACTGGATATTTTTAAAAATAAATCCTTGTGAAATTTTTTTATCAATTCTAAAATCAATATGATTCACCGTTTTCTTGTAGAATTCTTGAAAATTTTCGATGGCAACTTTACTGTTCATGTAATCCAATACCATTATACCTCCAGACTTAATAGATGCAGCGATGGCTTTTAAGGCTTCAGCATTTTCATCGTGTGTCTCAAAATACCCAAAACTCGTAAAGAGATTAAAAACCCCATCGAAGTATTCATTTTTATAAACATTACGGATGTCATGCTCATAAAATTGGAGAGTTTCATTCTCAAATTGTTTCGCGTAGGCAATAGAGTTAGGAGATAAGTCTAATCCAATTACATGAAATCCTTTAGAGTTAAGATGTTTGGCATGGCGACCTTTACCGCATGCCAAATCGCAATAAATTCCTGTAGGATCTAGCTCTAAAAAAGCACATAATTTTTCTATAAAATCTTTTGCCTCCGAGTCACTCCTTGATTTATATAAAATATGATAATAGGGAGAGTCAAACCAAGATTCAAACCATTCTCCCATATTACTAATTATTTTTTTTGTAATCAGAATACACGCTATTTAAGCCTTCTTTCAAGGAAATCTTATGCCTCCAGCCTAGAGAATGTAGCTTAGACACATCCATGAGTTTTCGGGGGGTACCATCGGGTTTTTCAATATTCCAGTATATATCACCAGCGTATCCAACAATTTCCTGGATAGTCTCTGCCAATTCTTTTATAGTAACATCTACCCCAGTACCAATATTGACCAAGGACTTTTCGTTGTAAGTTTTCATAAGATATACGCAAGCCTCAGCTAGATCATCTGCATGTAGAAATTCACGCATAGGAGAACCAGTACCCCACAATTCTACTTGATCTTTATCTTCTTTTTTTGCTTCATGAAACTTACGAATCATAGCAGGAAGTACGTGAGAGTTTTGAAGATCGTAGTTGTCGTTAGGGCCGTATAAATTGGTCGGCATAACAGATATGAAGTTACAGCCGTATTGATCCCGATACGCTTCACACATCTTTATACCTGCAATTTTTGCAATGGCGTATGGTTCATTTGTAGGCTCAAGTAATCCAGTAAGCAAATAGTCTTCTTTAAGCGGTTGAGGAGCCAATTTTGGATAAATACAAGAAGAGCCCAAAAACATCAACTTTCTCACGCCATGAACATAGGAAGAGTGAATGACATTGTTTTGGATTTGTAGATTCTCATACAAAAATTGGGCTCGATACGTGTTATTTGCAACAATACCACCCACTTTTGCAGCAGCTAAAAAAACAAAATCCGGTTTTTCTTCGGCAAAAAAGGCATCTACTTTAACAAGGTCTTTGAGATCAAGATCCTTAGAAGTTTTTAGGACTAAGTTTGAGTAACCCAAAGCTGTAAGATGACGAACTATGGCAGAACCCACCATACCTTTGTGCCCAGCTACGAATATTTTATCTGATAATTCCAATTTTTTTAAAGAAATTTGCGTTATTTGAAAGACAAAATTACGCTATTTTAGACTAAAATTGTTCGTAGTTTTTAAATATTAAACCATCTGTTCGGTATTTACCTGAATCTATTTTGAAGATAAAATTTATACTATTCTGTTCTGCTTCTCTATTTTTATTGTTGAGTGGCAATATCTGGGGGCAAACCACTCCTGACGTTGTACCCAAGGCAAAAACAAAAGCTCAGAAAAAAGCCGAAAGAAAGAATCAAACCCTTAAAGAAAGAATTGAGGGTACATTACCCGTTGACTTAAGTGGATCGTCATCACCAATTCTGAACACCAACTTTGGTAAATTAGATAGTACAGTATCCAGTAAAAAAGAATCTACCTTGGACGATGCAAAAAAGTTTTTTAATGAAACCATGCCCTCTGCCAAGAACAACGCCAAGAAAAAGCTAAAGGGAGTAAAAAAGAAATTCAAAAAAGATGACTTTAATGGAAAAGTGTATAATCAATTTCCTGTAAAAAAAGTTATTGCCAAAAGGGGATCAGGACTACGAATGGTATACCAAGAATTTTATATTTTGAAGGAATCTATAGAACCAAGCCGATACACCCGAGAGGTGTATTGGTATTCGTCAAAAACTGGAAGAATAGTTTCAGCTTTATCACGTGATATTGATGAAAGCACCTTGCTTCATGGCCCTTTCAAGGAATATAAAGGTGAAAATCTTGTGCGAGAAGGAAGTTATTACATGGGTGCGAAACATGGTAGATGGGTAGAATATGATAAAAACTTCAATCTCCTAAACAAAGAAATTTATGAAAAAGGATATTATGCCGAGGATAGTATTTATTATCACAATGGTGATAGCTCAAAATTAAAAGAGGTTGTTCCATTCCAATTTGGACGTAAATCAGGCCCTTATTTTAAGTTCTATGAAGATGGTACACTAGAAGAAGAGGGGAAATATGATACAGGTATCAAGGTTGGGAAGTGGATAGAATATTATCAAGGAGGCAACCGTCGAAAAAAAGAAACACAATATCCCAAAGATATGTTAGATACATCGGAACCAAAGATTTTGAGAGAATATGATGAAAAAGGAAAACTTATCTACGATTATACTGCCAAGCCTGAGTCAAAGAATTAAAGTCTTAGTATCCGTTTTCTGTTTACTTTTTTGGACTATTCATTCAGCGTCAGGTCAAAAGAATGACTTTAGTGGAATTTACAGATTGCAGATTCCTACCACGCAGGGGAACCTTCCATTTCAGGTAGAACTTACGAAAGATCATCAAGGATGGAGAGCATTCGCTGTAAACGCAGATGAAAGTTTACCATTTGATAGAGCTATAATTAAGGGGGATTCCGCATTCTTATATATGGATATTTTCGAGTCTTTATTAATACTCAAAATTCAGAATGAGAATGTCGCAGGCGAGTTTGTGAGAAACGTAAATAGGCCGAATCAAAAGAGGTTTAAACTCATGGGTAAGAAAGGAGAGAATTTTAGATTTGTAAAAAAGGAGGAAACCACAATAAGCCTTGAAAAAAAGTATGATGTTAAATTTATCACAGGCGAAAAAGTAACACAAGCTGTTTGCTTACTTAGCCAAGATAGAAATGTGGTTAATGGGACTTTTCTAACAAAAACGGGAGATTATAGATACTTGGCAGGAAATATTATCAAAGACAGTTTGTTTCTAAGTTGTTTTGATGGTACTCATGTATATTTATTTAAAGCAAAAATCCTACCAGGGAAGCTTGTAGGGGGCAAACTAGTAACTAATTTCGTGGAGTTCAAAAACTGGGAAGGCATTGCTAATCCTAATGCCGAACTTCCCGATCCATATACGAAGACATACTTGAAATCTGGATATTCTAAATTTCAGTTTTCAGGGATTACTACTAAAGGGGATACTATAAATTCAGAAGATAAAAGATTTGAAAATAAGCCCTTAGTCGTTCAAATTTCAGGTACATGGTGTCCCAACTGTATGGATGAATCTAAGTTTTTATCAGCGGCAAGTAAAAAGTACAAGGATGTGGAATTTATAGGCTTGTCATTCGAAAAGTCGTTAGATACATCATATGCCTTTCCGAGAATACAAACAGTTGTGAATAGATTTAATATTCCCTATCCCATTATTTTGACCGGTCTAAATAATAGTGATGACGCATCTGCAAAGCTATCCAGTTTGAATCGAGTGATGAGTTTTCCTACAACAATATTTATCAATCGAAAAGGAGAAGTAAAAAGTATTCATACAGGATTTAGTGGTCCCGCAACGGGCAAGTATTTTGAAGAATTTGTGCTTGAATTCGAAAAAATCATGGAAGAGATAAGAAAATAGGGAGGTTTTTTTAGTGATTTAGTATGAATAAAGTATAACAGAAGACGTCTGAATCAATAGACTAAATTACTCTTATTCAAACTTTTTTCTTATTTTTGGGATGAAACTGTCAAATTAGCCCGCCTAAATGAAGTATTTATCCTCACTTTTTACCTTGTTTATATTGGGATGTTTGAATGTATCAGCACAAAAATTTAAACTTAATTCTTCGGTTTCTTCTGGGTTCATTGTTTCAATGGAGAAGCAGTCGCCTTATTTCTTTAGGGCAAATCAATATGGTGTAACCCCTAAAGAATCGGGCATATTTTATTTTAGTCCTCGTATTTCTAAGGATTTTGATAGCTTATACTCAGTAAATTCTGGCAAACTCAATCGGTTTGACTATGGGTTTGTTTTAGAACCACATATAAATACAGGTTTGAAAAATCAGATACTATTGCCAGAAGCTCATGTAAAGGTAAGATATGGAGCATTTGAATTCTATGGTGGTAGAAGGAGGGAAGTAATGGGGTTAGTTGATACATCTTGCACAATGGGAAGTTTTATTTGGTCAGGAAATGCATTGCCTATTCCCAAACTTCAAATAGCTATTCCTAACTACACGCCAATTATAGGCAAAGGCCTAGTTTCTATAAAAGGAAACTTTGCTCATGGATGGTTTGGTACAACGGATTCTGTACGATCATATTTTTTACATCAAAAATCATTTTATGCTCGTTTGGGTCGTCCAAATTGGAAAATGAAAATGCATTTTGGTTTCAACCATCAAGTACAGTGGGGAGGTTATCCAGAAAGACCCTATTTTGACCCTAAAACTAAAAAGCAAGTAACTGATTTTGGAAATAACTTTGGTGCATTTATGAAGGTATTTACAGGTGTAAGCTTAGGTGGCAAAGACAACGAAAATGTAGCATCAGGAAATGAAGCCACCAATAGGCAAGGTAACCATTTGGGTACAGTTGATATAGCTTTTGAGCTTAGCTCAACTTTGGGAAGATTCTTTTTGTATCGACAAAGCATATATGAGGATGGGTCTCTTTACCATATGAATAATATTAAAGATGGTTTGTATGGATTATCCTACTCTCCTACGAATGCTATTTTTAAGCGAATTGTCTTTGAATATATGCATACTCAGAATCAAGGGGGCAAATACTTTAATGATTTTAGAAACGAGTTAAGAGGCCTAGATAACTATTTCAATAATGCTGTTTACATTGATGGCTGGAGGTATAAGGCGAACACAATGGGTAATCCTTTACTTAGTTCGGATGCATTAAGTACTCCATATGTTGGAGTGTACAACAATATGATAGAAGCATTATTTTTTGGGGCTATTTATAAGGTGGGCTACTTACATTTAAAAACTAACCTTATTTTGGCCAATCATCAAGGCAATATTGTCCGAACTCAATACTTTAAAAATCAATATTCAATACTGCAGTCATTTTCCCGTCCATTTAAGAAATTTGATTTTCAGTTTGATGTGTCAGCCGATCGAGGGGAATATCTAAACCCCAATTTAGGACTTCATTTACGAGGAACAAAAAGTTTTTAATCCCTTTGATAATTTACTTTCTTTGATTAACTTAGTCTTACTAAAAGCTAAGGCTTCTACGTGCTTAAAATAATACGTTTACTTTTAATCTTACCTATTTTAACTTCCTTGGGATATTCCCAAAAGCTAGATATTAGTTCCGAAGTATTCGTTTTGAGCTCAACATCGGGAAAAACGGATCTTTTTCAGCGATGGAAAAAAGATGGAGTTGTAGGCTCAGAATCTAATGTATTGGTTATAAGACCATTTTTTTTCAAGGATTATGATTCTACCTATAATATTGTAAAATCTAGACTTCGAAAATTTGATTACTCTTTTGGATTTCAGCCCAGTTTTTCAGTGGGTAAGGTAAATCGAATTCAAATAAATCAAGTTTTTGGAAAGGTACGTTTTAAATCCTTTGAAATTATGCTAGGGAGAGTTTCAAGGACATTAGATATTTTTGATACGCAAGAAAATTCAGAGAATTTTATTCAATCTCAAAATGCGATTCCCATACCTAAATTTGAAATTTCAATACCCAATTATACATCTATTTTGGGCAAGGGAATGATAAGCGTGAAAGGTAATTTTGCACATGGATGGTTTGGAAAACAGGAGTTTACCAAAGATTATTTTTTACATCAAAAATCACTATATGGGAAAATTGGTCGAAATTCCTCTAAAATACAATTTGTAGCGGGTTTTAATAATCAAATCCAATGGGGAGGATATTCAGAAAGACTAAAAAATGACACATTAAGTAGTATAGAAGGCTATTTACCATCGGGTTTCAATTATTTTGTGAATACAGCTTTCCCATTTGGATTTGTTAGTAAGATTTTCCCAGATAATAATACACTGTTTTATGATGTAGCTAATTATGGGGGTAATGTCTTGGGTAGTGTTGATTTTGGAATAAAGTGGAAGATCAAAGGGTTGAATATTTTGTTTTATAGACAAATCCCATATGATCTCGGTAGTTTGTTTTCTAGTTTAGTTAATGCGGACGATGGTATATATGGTTTAAATTTTGATCTTAGAGGTAAAAACTACTTTTTAAAGCAATTAAAAATAGAGGGGATCCATACTTACAACCAAGGATACTATCGTTCTGGAATTGCCAGAACACTTAATTTAGCCGATAGGCATAATAAAGAACTTCATGGATATCTCAATCATGGACAGTATGCAGATGGATGGAGTTATCAGGGGCAAGGAATTGGAACTCCTTTTATCTTGGATAAGCAATTTGTCAACTCTCAATATTTACCCGAAAAACAAGAAAATTTTGCATACTTTAATCAAGTAAAGGGTATCTATTTAGCTAGTGATGTTATGAAATTCAATTACTCTTTTAAGACAAAAGTCTTTTTTGGAAACTATCGACAAACGGGAGGGCCATATTGGCCAAATAATAATGATATTTCTCAATTCTTCATTGTTCAAGGAATTCAAAAAGATATTTTTTTGAACCAAACGTTAGGGGTTGAAATTTCGTATCAAAATCAAGGGATTGTAACTACTTCTACAGGGCTATCTATCAGATATGTGCGTATTTGGCGTTAGTAGTACAGACGTTAAATAAGAAAGTCGAAGAAGGTTTCAAATTTCAGGCATTAAGCTTTAAATTTGTATGTGATGAAGTTAAGCAAAATAATAGTTTTTTGTTTGTTGATATTTTATGGAAAAAGCGGTCTTTCGCAGAATGTCTGTAAAAGTCTTCCGTCCAATGCTGTTGCGGGTGCATTTGACATTGTTGGTGGTATTACAGCGGGCTGCACACCTTTTAAAGTAAAATTAGCAGATAAATCTGGAGGTACGGATATTAGATACGACTTTTATTATAAAGGTCAGCCGCCAGCAACTTTGCCTAAAAATGGTGATATACGAGTTGAAAATCCATATTTCACTACTACAGAAGAAAATTCCTATACTATTTTACAGTATGGTAAAAAAGGGGGCAAAGATATGTACGCTTGCAAAACTATTACAGTTAGACCAAACTCCCAACCGAAGTTTGGATATAAGCCTTGTAACAATTCGGATTTGACAATTTCGATCCCAAAAGATTCGGCAAATAATTTTCAAAGCTATAAGATCGATTGGGGCGATGGGGTTATTCAAACTATTGCGAAAACGCAACTACCATATCTAGAAACAAAAAAGGTGAGTTTTCCAAGAAGTATCTATGTGGATGGGGTTAATCCTAATGAGACATGCCCTGTACCTAAGTCGATTTTGATACCATTTCAAAATTCATCTTTACCAGGATTCTCGGGTTATAGTTTTCCCAATCACGCTAATATTAAAGAACTGGAGCTAATTACTGGTAACAAAGCCGTTTTAAGTTTTACGGGCTTCGATGATGCTGATGGGAATGACATATATATGACTGAAAAAGGAGTTAATTATCCAGAAGTACCTATTTTAAAGGCAGCCAAAGTTGGTGATGTATTTATTAACATTCCAGATTCTACAAAATCATATTGTTTTCAGATAAATAGGAAAATAAGCTGTGGGGATGAGTTTTCCAATGAATTATGTACAGTAGTAATTGATAATTCTTTTATTGATGAAACAACAGCTAAGTTATCTTGGAGCCCTTATCCAACGAGTTTTAGTGATCCCAATGTAGATATTAATCCTCAATTTGGAAGATCCTTGTATTCAAAAACTCAAATTTTACGATCAGAAAATAATTCGCCTTACGCCGTTTTAGCAGCAGCACCGACCAATTTTTTTGTTGATACCGAAATTGATTGCTTTAAAAGAGTTTGCTATCAAGTAGAAACAGAGACAAATGGACAACTATTTTATTATAAATATGCGGGTAAAAGTATTTCAAAACCTCTTTGTGTAGATAGGAAACAAAATAAACCACCGGCCTTACAAATTCCGTATGTTACGGTTGATAACAATAGTATCAATATAGAAGCAAATTATCAAAATAATCCAAATGTATTAAAAGTCATTTTGTTTCGGGATAATAAAGGCAATTATTCTAAAATTGATAGTATTTCTTCTCCTAAGAGTAGTTTTTTAGATTTGGTGGCTAAACCCCAAGAAGGTCCCGTTTGCTATAAAGTAAGCTATAAAGATAAGTGTGGAACAGAGTCATTACTTTCAAACGCTTTTTGCAGTATGTATTTGAAAGAAACAGTCAATCAAAATATTCAATGGAGTCGAGCGTCTCCTTTTTTAGCTAGCCCAATTAAAATGTATGAGGTCGTTTCGATTGATCCAGTGACAAAATCTGAAACAGTTGTAAAGTCATTGGATAAGAATGTTTTTGATACTCGGCCCGATTACACAGGTAAAGATTCTGAAGCAATTTTCAAAATAAAAGCAACAAATGAAAAAGGAGAAGTAAGCTATTCCAATACACTAGAGGTCATTTTAAATGCTAAAATAACCGTTCCAGAGGCTTTTTCGCCAAATAATGATGGGTTAAATGATGTCTTACAGATATTTGGAAGATTTCAAAATGTAAAGGAGTTTAACATGAAAATCTATGATCGATGGGGTAATC
>JBOFGX010000018.1:0-2082 GCA_051649345.1 Leadbetterella sp.
ATGAATGTAGTGGGTGATCTTTTTGGAGCAGGAAAAATGTTTTTGCCCCAAGTGGTAAAATCGGCTCGTGTAATGAAAAAGGCCGTTGCCTATTTACTGCCTTTCATCGAAGAAGAAAAGCTCAAAACAGGCAATACACAGACATCCAATGGTAAAATCCTGTTGGCAACCGTTAAAGGCGATGTGCATGATATTGGTAAAAATATCGTAGGTGTAGTCTTGGGATGCAATAACTTTGAAATCATAGACTTGGGTGTAATGGTTTCTACCGAGAGAATTTTGGATGAAGCCGTGAAGCAAAATGTGGATGTCATTGGACTGAGTGGACTTATTACGCCTTCGCTGGATGAAATGGTGTATGTGGCTAAAGAAATGGAAAAAAGAAGCCTGCATATTCCGCTTTTGATTGGAGGTGCTACGACTTCTCGTGTTCATACGGCTGTGAAGATAGATCCGCATTATTCTGGGGCTGTGGTGCACGTTTTGGATGCGTCCAAAGCCGTGCCCGTGGTAAGCTCTCTCCTATCGCAAGAACAAAAGAAAGATTTTACGATCGGCTACAAGGATGAATATGCGAAGTTTAGAGTGGAATACGAAAGCCGACAAACCGAAAAAAGCTATATCCCGATCGATGAGGCCCGTAAAAACAAGTTTCCGATCGATTGGACGACCTATACCCCACCCAAACCGACGTTTTTGGGCACAAAAACATGTAAGAACTACGACCTGAAAGAAATAGCCGAATACATCGACTGGACTCCGTTTTTTCAGGCTTGGGACTTGCACGGTGCTTATCCGCGTATATTAAACGACGAAGTGGTGGGACTGGAAGCCCAAAAACTGTTTGAAGATGCCAATCGTATGTTGGAACAGCTTATCAAAGAAAAATGGTTTGACGCTCGAGCAACCATCGGGTTCTGGCCAAGCAAAATTACCAACGATGATACCCAGATATTTTATGGGTTTGAAGAGAAAAAACACGAGGGCGATTGCAAGCATCCCAATTGCAGTGCTACGCATTATAAGCCCAGTACTACCGAGTTAGGACGTATACAACATCTGCGTCAGCAAGGTAAAAAAGGCAAAGGTATACCCAATCTTTCTTTGGCGGATTTCATATCACCAGTAGAAACCGAAGCCATGGATTACATGGGCGGATTTGCGGTAGGTATCTTTGGAGCCGATGAGGTTGCTGCCAAATTTGAAAAAGAAAACGATGACTATAATGCCATCATGGTCAAAGTTTTGGCCGATCGCTACGCCGAAGCCTTCACGGAACTATTGCATGAAAAAATTCGTAAAAAATACTGGAATTACGCAAAAAACGAATCTTTGGATAAAACTGAGATCATCAAAGAAAAGTATGTAGGCATCCGTCCTGCCCCGGGCTATCCGGCTTGTCCCGACCATACCCAAAAAACGGTACTCTTTGATTTGTTGAAAGCCGAAACCGAAATTGGTCTTACCTTGACCGAAAGCTTGGCTATGTTTCCTGCTTCTGCTGTAAGTGGCTTTTACTATTCTCACCCCGACTCCAAGTATTTTGGATTGGGCAAGATCTCCCAAGACCAAATACAAGACTATGCCCAAAAATCGGGTAAAACGACCGAAGAAGCGGAACGTTGGATGGGATCGGTATTGAATTATTGAGGGGGCAGATAGTCAATATTTTTTGAAGTTTTGTTTGAAATCTGTAAATTCCTTTGGAACTTCCCCAATATATCGAGACAGGCTGTCAAGTCGCCCTCAAGTTGGTGGCAATATCATGAAACACGAAATGGGAAAGGATAACTTGATACAAAAGTTTGGAATTAAAGAACAAATAGATATTTCTTTTAGAACCATTCTTAATGAGAATACAGCTGAGGATTGAAATATTGAAAACAAAAATGTGTCAATAAATTCTCGCAATATTGAATATTCAAAAACAGAATTAGGTTTTCATAATTTTCAAACTCAAACTTACATAAAATTATTGAATTGCCCACAAACGCATAAAAATCAAGCCCATCCACGAAGCGAGCTCTTAGCTCAGACTATATTGTGGAAAAATTTATGTGATAATGGAAACCATCAAAAACT
>JBOFGX010000019.1:0-10632 GCA_051649345.1 Leadbetterella sp.
CAGATAATAGACCTCATCAAGGAGATTACATACATCCTCATTTACTTGGTGTCAAGCGGGGGGCTGCAGATAAAGGGATGCCAGTGATGACCTGTAAGATGTGTCATCAGGAAACAAACAATAAATATTCAGGTGTACCAGGAGCTCCACATTGGCAATTAGCACCCGCTTCCATGGCATGGCAGGGTTTATCGGATTCCCAAATTGGTACATTCCTCAAAGACCAAGCAAAAAATGGAAGTCGTTCGCTAGAAGATTTATATAAGCACATGACAGAAGATCCGCTTGTTCAGTGGGCTTGGCAACCAGGAGAAAATCGTACCACTCCACCTCTTACCCAACAACAGTTCGCTTCAGCTTTACGAGAATGGATAGATAATGGAGCCATTGTCCCTTGATTTTTTTAATAATTTAGAATCAATATCAACATGAATATAACATTTACATTAAACGGGAAACCCGAATCAGCAGAAGTACCAGAAGAGATGCCGTTGCTTTGGGTATTGAGAGAGACCTTAGGTCTTCAAGGTACGAAATTTGGATGTGGCAAAGCTATGTGTGGAGCATGCACAATTCATGTCAACGGTGATGCTGTGCGTTCTTGTTCATTTCCAGCACAAAATGCACAAAATGCAAACATTACCACAATTGAAGGTCTTCAGGGTAAAGACGGTAGTTTGCATCCTGTACAACAAGCTTGGATAGAAGAGATTGTGCCTCAATGCGGATATTGTCAACCAGGTTTTATGATGGCTACAGCCAATCTTTTGGATAAAATCCCCAATCCAACAGATCAAGATATAGATGATAATATCACTAACATTTGTCGTTGTGGTACATATTATCGTATGCGAAAAGCCATTCACAAAGCAGCAGAATTAAAAAGTAAAGCCTAAACCTATAAACGACAGCAACAATGAAGAAGAATTCAATCAATCGCAGAAGTTTTATTGTAAAAACAGGTGTGGGCTTAGGGTTTTTAGCTGGTATCACAGCAATAGGATGTGGACCTGTAAGGCGTATGTTAGCAAAGCAAGCTAATGATACTACTTTAGAATATTCAAATAAATTTGATGAAAACATCTGGTTTGAAGTCAAGCCAGACAATACGTTTGTTTTATATTCTCCAAAAGTTGAAATGGGGCAAGGTGTATTTACTGCATTTGCTCAAATTGTGGCTGAGGAGTTAGATTTGGATTGGTCAAAAATATCGGTTGTTCACGCAAGTTCGTTTCATGGCCCTATTGATCCCATTTCTACAGGAGGAAGTCTTTCCATTTCAGGATTGTTTAAACCCTTAACAGAACTTGCAGCGAATACCCGTGAGATTTTCAAACTGAATGCAGCTAAGATTTGGGCGGTAAATAGTAGTGAGGTTACTCTTTCAAAAGGTGTTCTTATATCGGGGTCAAAAACCATGACCATGGGAGAGCTGGTGTCAAAAAATATAGATTGGTCGCTGAAAGTAGGTAAAGTTGAGCCTAAGCCGTCTAGTTCATATAATTATATTGGGAAATCAATACCCAGAATAGATCTAGTCCCCAAGGTAAAAGGAGAACCTATTTTTGGAATAGATGCTGGTTTTGAAGGCATGTTGTTTGGATCGGTAGCACGACCACCTGTGTTCGGAGCCGAATTTGTAAGTGCACATGAGAATGGAGCTTCTCAGATGCCTGGGGTAATAAAAGTAGTTATCGAAAAGGACTTCGCGGGCGTAGTAGCACGCACGCGAGTTCAAGCCGAAGATGCAAAGCGATCATTGAAAGTCGAATGGAAGCTTCCGACTAAGTTGCTCCAACAATCAGACATTGACTCTGCGATAGCTATTGGATCCAGAAATGGGGTTACAGTACAAAAAGAAGGTAAAACAGATATAGGGACAGATTTTTATGTGCAATCGTATACCTCACCTTTGGGAGCACATGCCCACATTGAGCCCAATGGAGCATCTGCTAGTTGGGAAGGAGGGAAGCTTGTTGTAAAGATGAGTACCCAGGTTGCAAAACTCACGCGTTCTCAGTTATCAGATAGGCTAGGAATATCCGAAAAAAACATTGATGTACAATCTCAGTATTTAGGAGGTGGGTTTGGAAGAAGATTGGGTACTGCTCATGCAGTAGAATCTGCTTTGATGGCCAAAGCCGTTGGGAAACCAGTTCACGTATTTTTTGAGCGTTCTGAGGAGTTCCAAAATGGTATTCTTCGGCCTCCTACCCATAATATTTTAAAAGCTGTAGTAGATAATACGGGAAAAATAACTTCTTTGGAGCACCATACCTCTAGCAGTGATGTAGCTTTCAATTCTCCTTTATTACCCTATTTTGTAAAACCTATGACGGGTAATGTTGCCGAAAAAGTCTTGGGAGCGGATTTTGGAGCGTGGAGAGGTGGATTTATCCATTATCACGGTATTCCAAATTATAAAACCGTGGCTTATCATGAGTCATTACCATTCCCAACTTCATGGTGGAGGGGGCTTGGCTTATTGGCAAATACCTTTGCTATTGAGTCATTTATGGATGAGTTAGCCTACAAAAATGGTAAGGATCCTATTCAGTTTCGTTTGAACCATCTCAACGATACGGAAGCAGACCAAAAAATGAAAAAGGTTATAGAGACCGTGAAACAGCTTTCGGGTTGGGGGAAAAAAATGGAAACGGGCAAAGGCATAGGTTTTGCTTGTTCCACGGATGTTTTGGTTCCTGTCGCTCAAGTAGCAGAGGTTACGGTATCGGATGGTCTCATAAAGGTTGACAAAGTATATTGTGCGATAGATCCGGGTATGTCGATCAATCCCGATGGTATCAAAGCACAAGTTGAGGGGGCCATCATTATGGGTCTTAGTGCTACTTTATATGAGGAAATTATCATAAAAGACGGGAAAGCTACTCCTGATATGATAGGAATGTACTCTATAGCTACATTAAGAGATGCTCCAGAAATTGTCGTGGAAATTATCAATTCTGGTGGAGCACCTAAAGGCATAGGAGAGCCTCCTATTGGACCTATCGGAGCAGCAATTGCAAACGCTATATTTGTAGCTAACGGTAAGCGTATAAGGAGTATTCCTTTAGCAAATAAATTGGCCTAGGCTTGTTTTTTGCTATTAAAAATGAAATATACAGGTATACCCAAAGCTACAATTCCTAGTCCAGGATAGGTATATTCAGGCTTGTATACAAGTAAGATTCCGATCAGTAAACTTGCTGTAATGATATATATAGCAGGTAAAAAAGGATACAAAGGAGCTTTTACAGGTCTTGGAGCGTCGGGCATATTTTTACGCAGGATGAAAATACTCAATACAGTCAATATGTAAAACAAGATGACTACGCCCATAATAAAATCTAATAGGTCTCCATATCTTCCACTTAGACAGAGTATTCCTGCCCAAAAACATTGCCACCAAAGAGCTTTACCAGGGACATTATTTGCATTTAGTGTTCCAAAATTTTTAAAAAACAAACCGTCTTTCGCCATCGCATAATAGACCCTTGATCCAGATAGAATAAGGCCATTATTGCATCCAAATGTTGAAATCATAATAAGAATAGCTACCAAAAGGGCAAAAGTATTTCCGCCTATCGCACTAGCAACAGCAGCAGCGACCCTATCCTCAGCACAAAATTGCATTCCTAGTTCTGTGATACTATTTCCTTCTGGATTCCCTTTTAGTGGTAAAACACATAAGTACACGATGTTGATCAATAAATACAATACGGTAACGACCAAGGTTCCCAATGCCAATCCTCTGGGAATCGTTTTTTCGGGTTTTACTACCTCATCTCCTGCAGCTGCGAGCCCATTCCACGCATCACTCGAAAACAAGGTTCCTACTTGAGATAAGCCCAAAGCAATTAAGATTCCCATAAACCCTAAAACTTCTATTGTCCACTCACCGGTTTCTGACTTTTGGATTTTCTCGGCTGCCCAAAGGTTAGAGAAGTTTTGAGAAACAACATCAGAATTATAACCCCATCCAAAACCTATTACAATTAATAATGCCAAGGCAATCAGTTTTGTAGAACTGAAAATATTTTGTAATACCTTTCCTTGTTTTACCCCTTTCGTATTGTTCCAAGTAAGTAAGGCAATGCTTAGTATGGCTAGTAACCTCTGAGAACTTAGGTAAAATGAGCTTTCACCCAGTCGCCAAAAAATAATTTTATCACTGATGTATTCTGGAAAAAGTACACCTGAATATTTGGCAAAAGCCACAGCCACTGCAGCAATTGTTCCCGTTTGTATCACAAGGAAATAAGACCAACCATATAGAAATCCCGTAAGTCTACCGTAGGCTTTTTGGAGATACAAGTATTGACCACCTGCTTGTGGAAACAGCCCCGTAAGTTCACCATAACTCAAAGCTCCTGCCATAGTCAATAACCCTGCAATGATCCAAGCAAGAAGAAGATATCCAGTAGATCCAGTTAATCGTGCTACGTCCGCACTAACTACGAAAATCCCAGATCCAATCATGGATCCAGAAACCAACATGATCGCATCAAAAAGACGTATCTCTCTTTTAAATTCAGACATTTTGTAGCTTGATTTTTAGTCTGTAATACATATATCCAAAATATAAAAAGAGGCCAATAACTAGCCAAATCAAGAAAATGACCCAGTTAGAGATACCTAGCTCTGTCATTAGGTACAAATTAAACAATATTCCCAGGGAAGGGATTGAAGAAATTTTAGAGATAAATGAAAAGCCAATTAATCCTAGCCAAACGACTCCAAAAAGGACTAGCAATGGTTTTTCTTTTACCAATGCGATTAAATCTAGGTCATTGTCAAAAGCTAAATATATCCCCAAAATAAGCAAAGGAATAAGTATGTACTTGGCATCAATATAAAAAACCTTAAATTTTGCCTTTTCGCTAAGCCCCGTGTTATCCATATAGATAATACCAGCACATACCACAATGAATGCAAAAAATGTCCCTACGCTTGTTAGATCCACAAAAAAATTCATATTGAAAAACAAGGAAGGAATACCTACAAAAAGACCTGTTACCAACGTCGAAAACCAAGGAGTACGGTATTTTTTATGGATATCTGAGAACAAAGAGGGGAGAAGGCCATCGCGACTCATGGTCATCCAGATTCTGGGTTGTCCGAGCTGATAAGCAAGTAAGGCACTGGTAATAGCCACTACAGCACTTACGGAAATAACTCCTGCCACCCAGTTGAGACCCACTTTTTCAAATACAAATGCCAAAGGATCTGCTACATTCAGGTCTTTATAATCTACCATACCCGTCAAAACAAGGGTAATAATAATATATAATACCGTACAAATACCTAGGCAGTATAGCATGGCTCTGGGTAAATCTCTTTGTGGATTTTTGCATTCTTCTGCGGTCGTAGAAATAGAATCAAACCCAATAAAAGCAAAAAATACAGCCGCGACACTTACCATGACTCCCGAAACTCCATTGGGTAAAAACGGTGACCAGTTTTCTCCTTTTACATAAAAAGCACCTCCTACAATTACAAAAAGTATAACCCCTAGTTTTAGATACACCAAAAAATTGGAAACGGCACGAGATTCCTTGATTCCTACATAAATTAATCCTGTAACCATTGCTGTAATAATTCCAGCCGGTAAGTTGAAGATCACTTTTAAACCTCCAAAAGTGGGTGCTTCAATATAAGCTTTATGTAACAAAGTATATGTTTCATCAAATGCGGTCATTCCACTAGGAAGAATATTCTGTGAAACGGCTGTATATGCTTCAAAAGCGGTGGAATGATCTATGGCCAACCATCTTGGAAAATGAACATGAAATACGTTTTCAAGCATACTCACAAAATATCCCGACCAAGAAATAGCCACCACCATATTAGATACAGCATATTCTAAAATCAAGGCCCAGCCTATAATCCAAGCGAATATTTCCCCGAAAGTCACATATGTGTACGTATAGGCACTCCCACTTACAGGTACCGTAGAAGCAAATTGAGCATAGCTCAATGCTGTAAATATGCAGGCGATAGCAATAAAAATAAAAAGTATAGTTACTGCGGGCCCCCCATTGAAGCTTGCTTTACCAATAGTTGAGAATATCCCTGCACCGATGATAGCTGCTATGCCAAAAAATGTAAGGTCTTTTACACCAAGTACTTTATGTAGCCCTTCTCCATTTTTGTTTCCTTCTTCTGCTTCTTTTAATATTTTTGAAATGTCTTTCTTCTTAAATAAAATGCTCATAAATATCGGGCTTTCATCAAAAATACGAATACTTGGGCTTTTTTAGCCCAATCGTAGTTAATATCGATTTAATATTTTTGAAATGTTATTTCTGATTTAGTTTATAGCCCCAATAATAGTTATGAGTAAATTCGAAATTTGTAAGTAAAAATTTTGTTTTGAAATCAATTCTGAAAATGAAATCGGGTCATTTGACATCATTATTTATAAATGAATAATTTTTTCGAAATAATTTTTAATATAAAATATAATTTATAGTTTTGCGTTAAATCAATTTTTTAACTGTAAATCATTTGTTTATGAAAAACATTTTACAAACACTATTTTTGTGTTCAGCTTTAGTTTTTACTACGATCGTTAAAACTTCAGCAAATTCAACTATTTTATTAGCTACTAATACACAAGCAGTAGCTCTTACAAGTATTCAAAAATCTGCTTCTAGTGAGCTTTCTGGGGATGTTTCTAAAGATCAAAAGTTAACAAAAAAGCAAACTAGAAAACTGAGAAGAGCAATGGTTCTTAGCAGCATGGAAAGTGGAGATGGAACAGTTGCAGGTATTGTTTCAACAGCATGGGTGTTTTTATTCTGGATCCCTGTAGTTGGTCTTGGAGGTCTAATCTTTGGTCTTGTAGGTTTGAAAAGATCGAGAAGAAGCGATAACAAACTGGGTTTAATATTTTCAATAATAGGTCTTCTTATTGGAATTTGGGCACTGATTTGGACTTTAATTGTTTTATTGGCAGTTGGTGGTGCAGCGTCAACAGTCTAATTAGAATATAATGATAAGGTAGAATTTAAATTTTACAGTTCTTGTTTAAAGGTCTCAGTCTTTCTGATTGAGACCTTTAGTTTTTTATATCTATTTATGTCAAGAGCATTAATGCAGGTATATTATCTTTATTCGAGCATTATGTTTGAAAAGTGTTATTGTTTATGTCAAAAAAGAAAATTCTAATCATCAATGGGCATCCAGACCCTGAAAGTTTCTGTTTGGCATTATCGAATGCCTATAAAAATGGAGCGGTATCCTCGGGGGCAGACATTAAAGAACTTAACATCCGAGATCTAAATTTTAATCCCAATCTCCAGTTTGGATATAGAAAGCGTACGGAACTTGAGCCTGATCTTTTGAAAGCTCAAGAATACATACGATGGGCAGATCATTTGGTTTGGGTGTATCCTGTTTGGTGGGGTTCCTTACCCGCGATATTGAAAGGTTTTATCGATAGGGTATTTCTACCTGGTTTTGCCTTTCAAAAAAGAGAAAATTCGGTTTGGTGGGATAAATTGCTAAGCGGTAAAACAGCCAGAATCATTTCTACGCTGGATCAACCGGCTTGGTATTATTGGCTTGTATACAGGCAGCCCAGCAACAATGCTATGAAAAAACTAACCTTGGAATTTGTTGGCATCAAGCCCGTAAAAGTTACGACGATAGGGCCTATACGATTATCAAAAGAATCCTACAGAAAGGCTTGGTTGGATAAGGTAGAGAAAATGGGGTTTAAACATAGATAGAGATTTGAAAATAATACTACTACACTTTAAAATCCATGTATTTATATTTTGTGGTTTCAAATAAAATATTCATAAATAAGATTTAAACGACATTTCCGCCCCAATACCATTCTTTAAAATCGGACCCTGGTGCATGTCTAGCAATGAGCATCGTTTCCTTAATTTCCAATTCGATACAGCGTTGTGTGAGGACTTTCAAATCTCTATCTGATGGAGTTTCTTTTACTTCAATCCCAATACCTTCATTTAAAATAAAATCGATCTCTTGACCGGTTTTACGTTGGTAATAAGCAATATTCCCTTTCGATTTCAATTGTAAAGCTACCACGTTTTCAAAGACTTGTCCGCTGCCAACTTGAGCCAAGATTTGAAGTACGCCTGTATCAGCAAAATACAATTTTGATTGTCCAGATATTTCTTTGTCTTTGTTTTTAGTAAACGGTGGTATTCTATGGATAAAATATGTGTATTCCAAAAGCTCCAGGTAGTCATTGACTTTATTTCTGTTGATACCTGAAATGCTACTTAATTTACTTACATCAAGTCTACTACACACCCTTGCGGCTAAAAGTTGTATCAACTTATAAAGTTCATTACTCATTTTGAAATCGGATAGTAATTTGATATCTAATTCGATGTAAGCATTGATTACGTCTTTTAAATATGCAATTTTATCTTCTTTTGAATCAGACAATACAACCTCTGGGAATCCGCCGTATTGTATAAATTCTTCGTAATGAGGCTTATATCTAGCGTATATAAATTCATTAAATGTATTTTGTTTGATTGCTTCAACTTCTACCAAAGGTATTCCTTTAAAAATCAAAAATTCTTGAAACGAAAGTGGATACATTTCAAATATCCGTTTTCTACCCGCCAAGCTTTCGCTAAAATGGTTTTTGAGATAATATGAACTTGAACCCGACAGTAAAAATTTGATGCCATATGTATCATACAAGTATTTAACCACGCTAACTGACTCGGGTACCAATTGAATCTCATCAATCGCAATCACGCAGTTTGATGAGAAGTCAAGACCCAAACTTTTCAATCCGCTTTCAATGGTTGTATAGGACTTTTCAGAGAATAAAATTCTATTTTCGATCTTTTCGAGATCAATATACGTTTTATTGGTATGATTTACCTCTTCCAATAAAAACCTCAAAGCCGTAGATTTACCAACTCTTCTCAAACCTGTGATAACAGTTATTTGAGGTTTGTATAAATGCTTTTTTAATTCCGAAAATATTGTTCTGAAATGCATTAAGTAATACTATTTGCACAAATATAATGCAAAAAGTAATAATATTTTAATGATTTCTCTAAAGCCTTAAATTTTCTAAAGGTTGGAAGCGTCAAAACTACTAAAGACAACGGGCTCTTTTGTTGTAATAAAAAATACAAATAATGAAAATTTTTTCTCATCATAGTATCCCTTTAAGTTACTTCGAAAGCTGAAATATTCTATTTTCTTTGCCACTTTGGGTCTCTCCAAAGACTCAGCTTGAACAAAAAATTATATTTAGCAAATCATCGGAATTCCAAAACCCAAAGTTCTTGTTTATATTAACTACACTATCTGTTCTTTCTAGTACTAAAACATCTCCATTGAACAATAATCGAATGTCTTCCTTGGTATTAATTATATGATAGTTACATATCTCTAACATATTAGTTCTTGCGTGTAAATTATCGTAAAACTTATCAAATCTAAAAGTAATGTTATTTGAGTAATCCCATTTTTCTTCAATGGTTTTATTTTCGTTTACTAAGTAATCAAAAAATACTTTATCTGAATGAGAAATTGTAATGGAAAATCCCAATAAATCCCATAAATAAAGAGTCACTGCTTTATTTAAATTTTTTTTTGAATATGAAAAACTTTTTTCTGTGAGATAAGATTCCAGAAAGTTAAGTATCGATATTTTTGTTTTAATTTGTAGCCTGTATTCTAGTGCCATTTTATATTTATCTAATGGGAGCAACTAACTCATTCTTATCTATTCAGAAATTTTACGTTGTACCTTCTTAGTCTCTTTTCAGGGAACATTGTAGGTTAATTTACACTATGGTTTACTTTAAAACCTTGAGTTTTCACAAGAATTTTGCATCAATTAAGGATAAAAGTAAGGTTATTCTACCAAATTACAAAAAAAACGACAGAACCTTAGTCCTGCCGTTCTCAAAAATCAATATCTACAAAAAACTATATTCTCGCAAGTATCTCTTTACCAATTGCATCTGTACCTAAGATCATATTGGCAGGTGTACTAGCATCGGCTATATCACGTGTACGGAATCCTGCTTTTAGGACTTGATCAATCGCATTGATTACGTTTTCGGATTCGGCTTTTAGGCCAAACGAAATGTCTAATAAAAGTGCTGCTGATAATACAGAGGCCATGGGGTTGGCTACACCTTTACCAGCGATATCATGTCCTGAACCGTGAATAGGCTCATATACACCTGTACCTTCTCCTACAGAAGCGGAGGCAAGCATACCCATAGAGCCAGCTATCTGTGAAGCTTCGTCTGTCAAGATATCACCAAAGATATTGCCCGTTACGACTACGTCAAACTGCTTGGGATCTTTGATCAAAAGCATGGCAGCCGAGTCAATAAATTGGTGCGTAACTTCTACTTCAGGGTAGTCTTTAGCTACTTCCAATACGGTCTCTCTCCACAAGCGGCTCGATTCGAGTACGTTTGCTTTATCAACAGACATCAATTTTTTGCCACGTGTCATGGCTGCGTCAAAGGCCTTGCGAGCAATACGCTCTACCTCAAACTTGCTATAGATCATGGTATCATATGCTGTTTTGCCTTCGTCTTTACGACCCCTTTCTCCAAAATATACGTCACCTGTCAATTCTCTGAAAAACAAGATATCACATCCTTT
>JBOFGX010000020.1:0-4781 GCA_051649345.1 Leadbetterella sp.
AGTATGATTATGGCTTTGGTGAGAATAACTATATCCATAATGTATGCGTCTATTTTAGGTTAAACTGTTTATTTTTAGTCATCAAAGCCTTGTAGTCGTCTGATTGCTTTACGTCATCAAGATTTTTGTGATGCGGTCTCGCATCTTCAATTTGCTTGAAATTTTCAGCAGCATGTGATAGCGTAAATGCTGGGTTTTGTGTTCCTGTTGCATATTTATTGGCACCCATTACGGAATGTCTCGGAAGCGTAGTATTGCCTTCAATCACCCATTCGTTGGTATTTTTTCTTTCAAATCTACAGGTATTGCAAATGAACTCTTCCACTTCACCCCACTGATTTTTACGAGCAGTCACGCGAATAACCTCATCGCCTTTGTACCACAAATGTACTTTTCCGCTGCATTTGTCACATTCGCAATGTGCATCTACAGGTTTAGAGAACCATACACGGCTTTTGAATCTATATGTCTTGTCCGTCAAAGCTCCTACTGGACAAACGTCTATGACATTACCAGAGAAATCATTTTCAATGACATTATTGATATACGTGCTGATTTCTGAGTGATCCCCTCTATACATAACACCGTGTACACGTTTATCCGTAATTTGGTCAGCCGTATACACACATCTATAGCAAAGAATACATCTGTTCATGTGCAGTTGTATCTTATCGCCTATATTCTCAGGTTCGTAGGTACGTCTTTCTTCTTCGAAACGTGTACCGCCTGATCCGTGTTGGAAGGAAAAATCTTGGAGATGACATTCCCCCGCTTGGTCACATACAGGGCAATCTAGAGGATGGTTGATGAGCAAAAACTCTACTACGCCTTTTCTTGCTTCTAATACATCGGGATTGGAATAGTTTTCAACAACCATACCGTCTTGTGCAGGTGTAATACACGATGCCACAAGTTTAGGCATAGGTCTAGGGTCTTTTTCAGATCCTTGTGAAACTTTTACCAAGCAGGCTCTACATTTGCCGCCCGATGCTTTCAATGGTTTATAATAACACATAGCTGGAGGAGCCACATCAGGGCCAATTTGCCTTGCTGCTTCTAAAATACTGGTACCCATGGGTACATGTACCTCTTTTCCGTCAATTGTTACTTTTATTAATGCTGGTGCATCCATTCTTTCTTACATTATTAGGCCATTACTGGCTGTTTCATAAATACAGCTCCTTTTGCTGTTGCTTCTTTTGAATGCGTGATATGCCATTCAAATTCCTCTCTGAAATGACGAATCGCACTGGCAACTGGCCAAGCAGCGGCATCTCCTAGGGGACAAATGGTATTTCCTTCGATTTTTTTCGAAACATCAACCAAAAGATCTATATCGTGCATGGATCCATGTCCATGCTCAATTCTGTGCAAAACTTTTTCCATCCAACCCGTGCCTTCTCTACAAGGAGAGCATTGGCCGCAGGATTCATGATGGTAAAAACGGGAGAAATTCCAAGTATTACGTACTATACATGTCGTTTCGTCCATAGCGATAAATCCACCTGAGCCCAACATTGTTCCGGTTGCAAAGCCACCGTCTGATAGGGATTCATAGGACATCAATCTCGGCTCGCCATTGGCAGTTTTTAAAATCAAATGAGCGGGAAGAATCGGTACAGATGAGCCACCTGCTACGACTGCTTTGAGCTCGTGACCTGCTCTTATTCCTCCTAAATATTCATCAGAATAAATAAATTCTTCAACGGGAAGACCTAATGTGATTTCATAAACACCCGGATTTTTTACGTGTCCCGATGCGGATATTAATTTTGTACCCGTACTTCTACCAATACCTACAGCGGCATATGCATCTCCTCCATTGTTAATAATCCAAGGAGTAGTCGCAATAGACTCAACATTGTTAACTACAGTTGGGCATTGATACAAACCTTTTACGGCAGGGAAAGGGGGTTTATTACGCGGATTTCCTCTTTTTCCTTCTAAAGATTCTAAAAGAGCAGTTTCTTCTCCACATATATAGGCTCCACCACCCGGCTGGACAACAAGCTCCAGATCGTATCCCGATCCTAGAATGTTCTTCCCTAAATAGCCCGCTGCTTTCGCTTCTTCGATGGCTTTTTCTAAAATATGAATTACGTACATGAGTTCTCCTCGTACGTATATAAATGACTGATTGGCACCCAATGCAAAGCTCGATACGATCATACCTTCGATGAGCAAATGGGGATTCATTTTCATTAAATAATGATCCTTGAAAGTCCCGGGCTCCGATTCATCGGCATTGCAAACCAAGTATCTAGGCACACCTTCGGGCTTTGCTAGAAAACTCCATTTCATTCCCATGGGGAAACCTGCACCTCCACGACCTCGAACGCCTGATTTTTTAACTTCCTCAACGACTTCGTCGGGAGTCATTTTTTTGACTGCCTTTTCCAGAGCCGTATATCCGCCTTTCGACTTGTAAACGTCAATTTTGGCTAAATCAGGAGTTAGTATATGTTCGGTTAAAATTTTAATATTATTTGCCATTGATTAATTGCTCAATTCATCTAGTATTTGGTCTACTTTTTGGTTGTCGAGATGCATATAAAACTTCTCTCGAATCTGAAAACAAGGGCCCCAACCACAAGCAGCCAAACATTCAACTTCTTTTAAAGTAAAAATTCCGTCTTTGGTTGTTTGATTTGCTTCTACACCCAATTTAGATTTTAGGTGCTCATATACTTCTTCTCCACCCATGGTACAGCAAGGACCTGTTCGGCAATATTCTATCACATGCTTACCTACAGGTTCCAAGTGAAACATGGTATAAAATGTCGCCACTTCATACACTTCTACGGACTGTATATGTAAAAGATTGGCTACGTAATCCATTGCAGGAGCACTCACCCAACCGTTTTGTTCTTGCATTAAATGCAAAAGCGGAAGCAATGCCGATTTTTGTTTCCCTTCTGGATAACGAGAAATTATTTGCTTTGCTTTTGAAAGTCTTTCTTCTGAAAATTCTATCGTATACGACATATATGGGTTTAGGCGTCTAGTTCGCCAGCAATCACGTTTAAACTACTCATAATGGGAACAACATCCGAAACCGTAAGGCCTTGGATAAGTTCAGCAAATGCTTGATAATAAATAAAAGAAGGTCTTCTAAAATGCAACCTGTACGGTGTTCTTCCTCCGTCTGATATCAAATAAAAGCCTAATTCTCCATTTCCTCCTTCTACTGCATGGTAGACTTCGCCCTCTGGAGCATCTATTTCACCCATGACAATTTTGAAATGGTAAATAAGTGCTTCCATGTTTCTATACACCTCTTTTTTAGGAGGTAAATAATAGTGGTCTTCGTTGGCATAATAAGGACCTTCGGGAAGATTTTTCATCGCTTGTTGAACAATCTTGATACTTTCCCAGATTTCAAAGTTTCGAACCATGTATCTGTCGTATGTATCTCCATTATGTCCGACTGGAATCGTAAAGTCAAAATCTCCATACGAACTGTAGGGTTCTGCTACACGGATATCGTAATCAATACCTGCTGCACGTAGGTTTGGACCTGTAAAACCGTATCCCATGGCTTTTTCAGGCGTAATGGCACCTACATTGATCGTACGCTCCCTGAAAATTTTATTTCTATCAAAAAGAGTTTCAAACTCCTTCATGATTTTTGGTAAACTTACGTTGACAAGGTCGTTTATTTTTGCGATTGCCGTAGGAGAAAGATCTCTTTCCATTCCGCCAATACGCCCCATATTGGTTGTCAGTCGAGCTCCACAAATTTCTTCGTAGATCTCATATATTTTTTCTCGTTCTTGAAACACATACAAGAAAGCAGAATAGGCACCTGTATCCACACCCAAAATGGAATTACAAACTAAATGGTCTGCAATACGAGCCAACTCCATCATGATCACACGGATGTATTCCGCTCTTTTGGGTACTTTTACTCCCAGTAATTTTTCCACTGTCATCATCCATCCTAAATTATTGATAGGGGAGGAGCAATAGTTCATTCTGTCGGTAAGGGTCGTGATTTGATAGAAGGGTCTACGTTCAGCTATTTTTTCAAACGCTCTATGAATATATCCAACAGTCATATCGGTTTTTACGATTCTTTCTCCGTCCATCGTAAGGATGTTTTGAAAGATACCATGCGTTGCAGGGTGCGTAGGGCCGAGGTTGAGTGTAGTATACTCTTTTTCAGTAACGATTGGCGTATTGAGAGCCAATGCGTCGTTGATATTCTTTGGAATGAGTGTTTCTGTCATCGTTTTATCTTCCAAAATCTGCGTCTATTTTATCATTACGTGTGGCATCTTCCAAAGGATATTGCTTCAACATAGGGTGGTAGTCCATTTCGTCCATGTTGAGAATACGCTTTAGATTCGGATGACCTACATAGTTTACACCATAAAAATCAAATGCCTCTCTTTCCATCCAATTGGCACTGTCAAACAAAGTAGTGAGCGTAGGTACATTGGGGCTATTACCTGGTACAAATGTCTTGATTCGTACTCGAATTTGGTTTTCCCAGCTATGAAGCATAGAAACAGAGCAAAGCTCTCTCCCCGTGTCGTTTGGATAGTGAACTGCTGTCACATCTGTGAGGAAAGTGAATCTGAAACCTGTATGTTCTTTTAAGAATTTTACCACTTCTACTAGGGAATCGGCTTGTGTTGCGAAGGTAAGAAGACCAAAAGGCTCTTCAAAAGCAAAAACCTTTTCTCCAAATTGAGCCACAAGTTCATCTACAACATTTTGATTACTAATCATGGTATCAAAGAATTTTATAGGAGTCTAACAAATGCTTATATTCCTCC
>JBOFGX010000021.1:0-3410 GCA_051649345.1 Leadbetterella sp.
AAACTTGGGTTCTGAGAAAGAATTAGATATTGTTTACAAAATGATTGAACTAGGGAATGGATCTCAAAGACAAGTGAAAGAATACGAAAAACATCAAAATTTTGAAAAACTGGTAGATTTTATGATCCATGAAACAGCGTATGATTTATGAATATAGATCAAGAATATAATGCTACTTTCATTCCAGAGCAAAGTGAGGATGCATATAGTAAGATTTTAAAAGCCTTTGAAAAACAATTTCCTGACCAATTGGAATTTCGGATAGCAGAAAGTCCACTTTTTATTGACAAAGATCTAAAAATTTCTTTGTTACAAGCTGGTAATGAAGTGATTTCTCAGCTTAAAAATTTATTGGGAACAGATAGTTTGAGCTCATTTATTCCTACAGGTTTTCCGATTGCAAATCCCAGTAAACATCCAGAATGCCTAGCTATTGATTTTGCTATTTCTCAAAACGATGCCGGCGTTTTGGAGCCCAAATTAATCGAGCTTCAAGGTTTTCCGTCGGTGTTTGCATATCAGTCATTTTTGATTTCTCAGTACAGAAAGCATCATGCCATCCAAAACAAATGGTCATCTTACTTCAATCGTACCCACCAGGCTGAATTTACAGAAGCCATGCGAACGTTCATTCTAGGTGGCTATGAGGCACAAAATACAGTTTTACTCGAGTTAGATCCTCAAAATCAAAGAACAAAGATAGATTTTTCTATAAGTGAAGCACTGTGGGGCGTACCTACAGTAGACTTAAATGATATTACTCAAGATAATAAAAAACTATTCTATTGGAAAGATGAAAAGAAAATTCCGATACATAGAATTTACAATAGAGTTATACCGACTGAGTTTTTTAAGGAAAGAAAAGATATAGACTGGTCCGTATGTGAAGTAGAATGGGTATGCCATCCAGCTTGGTATTTTATAGTTTCCAAGGCCATACTACCCGCTATGAAAGGTAAGTATGTTCCCCAATCGTATTATGTGAATTTTGAAGTAAAAGATTTGGATATCGATACGTTTGTAATGAAGCCAATATTTTCGTTTGGAAGCAAGGGGGTAATTATCAGACCTACGTGGAAGGATGTAAACGGGATAGAAGAAGACAATACGCACATTTTACAAGAAAGAGTAACCTATGCAGATATCTTTACGAATGAAACCGAAGACGCCATCAAAGCTGAGATCCGACTTCTGTATATTTGGCCTCCCAATCAAAAACATCCCAAATTGATGCTAGGGATACCTCGATTAAGCAAATCGGGAAAAATAGGCATGTCGGACAATGAAAATAAGAAATTTACAGGTGCAAGTGCACTCTTTTTTGCCTCAGAATAAATGGATATACGTAAAGTCTTTTTACAAAACATAGCTCAGACATCGGATTTTCCTTTGATGCTTGACTTTCCGTATGCCGAAGGCTCATACTTGTATGATTCGGAAGGGAAAAAATACTTAGATTTCATATCTGGTATTTCTGTGAGTAATGTAGGTCATAGACATCCCAAAGTAGTACAAGCGATCAAAGATCAAGTAGATAAGTATTTGCATCAAATGGTCTATGGAGAGTTTTTACAAGTACCACAAATAGCATTAGCCAAAGCCTTGGTAGATTCATTGTCTCACTTAAAAACGTATAGAGAGCAAGAAATCGATAATGTTTATTTTACAAATTCGGGCACAGAAGCAGTAGAAGGTGCTATAAAACTAGCCAAGCGATTTACGGGGAAACCCGAAATTATTTCTTGCCATAATTCTTACCATGGTTCTACAACAGGAGCCTTAGCTCTAGGGGAGGAGCATTTCAGGAGGGGTTTTAGACCCTTGATGCCTGAGGTGAATAAGATCCATCGAAACAGAATGGAGGATATAGCCAAAATAAGTACAAAAACAGCAGCAGTTTTTATTGAACTTATTGGTGCAGAAGCAGGAATTATAGAAACGGAGATGGTTTTTCTTCAAGAATTAGCCTCAAAATGTATGCAAACGGGCACTCTTTTGGTTTTTGATGAGATTCAAACAGGATTTGGTCGTACAGGGCCATTTTGGGCTTCAGAGTCTCTTGGTTTTTTGCCCGATATTCTACTTTCAGCCAAAGGTATGGGAGGAGGAATGCCTATTGGTGCTTTTATGGCAAATCAAGAAATCATGAGCGTTTTTAAGGATAATCCAATTTTGGGGCATATCACTACGTTTGGGGGGCATCCCGTATCCTGTGCTGCATCTTTGGCAACATTACAAGTTATAAAATCTGAAATAAATCCATCAGAAACGATGGAAAAAGGAAAGAGGATTAGGAGCACTTTAGAAAAACATCCTTTGGTATCGGAGGTACGAGGACGAGGGCTCATGTTAGCGGCTCAAATGCCTGATTTTACTACATTAAAAAATGAGATAGATGGACTTATTTCGAGAGGTCTTATAACCGATTGGTTTCTATACTGCGATAACTCTATGCGTATAGCACCACCATTAAATATTTCGGAAGAAGAAATTGATTTTTTTGAGGAAATATTTTTGGCTTAGTTTTGCACTACATCCGTACAGTTTGTAGTGTAGCATTAGTAGATTTACTTACCAATTTCACTAAATAATTACCCGCCTTATTGGGCAATGTAGCTTGAATGGTATTCAATCCACGATTGAATTCATTGCTTTTTGAGGAATGCATTCTTCCACCCAAATCAAATATAGAAATAGTAACAGTTTCGGCTTGCTTTAAGTTAAATTCAATACTTACTTTTCCATCTAAACTAGGATTGGGATAAATTTTGGTGGCTAGTTCATTAGGAGTACTTAAAATCTTCTTTTGTGCCAATAATCCTTCCTCTATTTTTGCAAATCTAGATTTGAGGATATTTTTTACGTCTGCATCAGACACCCCAAACCACTGACTTAGGATTTCATCATATACAGATCTATAATCATATTGATAAACGAGGTCTTTGTTTGTGTTGAGGGCATTGAAATTGGGAGCTTTACCAAATGCTTTGCCATTTACTTTGTCGCCAAACATAAACAAGGTGCCGGCGGCTCCATGATCGGTTCCGAAGCTTGCGTTTTCTTCTGGTCTTCTACCAAATTCTGTTACAGTCAAGCCAATAATATTTTTGGAAAGATTTTGAGCTTTCATATCCGCCATAAAAGACCCAACAGCTTTACTAACAGAGGCCAAAAGCTCTGCATGCTTACCTTGACTTGAGCCTTGGTTAGCATGAGTATCAAACCCATCCAAGCTTACCAAATACATCTTGGTTTTGAGTCCTCCGGAGATAAGCTTGGCTACTAGCTTCATTTCATCAGCTAGTTTATCCTTAGAAGCATACTCAGATGCGTTTTTACCGGCATCGAAGGCTGATTTTATAACTTTAGAGTATTTATTGCTTTGGATAGAAACATCCATAAAGAAGTTG
>JBOFGX010000022.1:0-22824 GCA_051649345.1 Leadbetterella sp.
TTGATGGTTCGGTCCATACTACAAGAAACGATCAGATTTCTGTTAGGAATAGGACACAAATCATTGACCGCATACATATGTGCCGGCACTTGGGTCTTTAGCTGAAATTGCTCTTCAAAATTCCAGAGATTAATTTTGGCATCTCGTGCACCTGTATAAATGGTATCTCCCTCATTATAAACCGAGAAAACAGAACCCGAATGTTGAATTTGGCTATCTATTTTCTCTAATTTGTACATATCCAATGCCACCAGTTCGTTGTCTGATGTACCGCAAAAAAGAATGTCTCGTTCCGTATCCAAGCTTATACTTCGGATACTCTTTTGCGACACTTTCATACTGACATCCAAGGTTTTATCAACTCCGTTAATAACCCAAATTCTCCCTTGATTATCAGCAACATACAAAATAGTATCTCGCTGCTTGATATCAAAAAACGTAGCGTTGGGTATGGCTATGGTTGCTATCTCTTTGTTTTCTTGTAAATCTATAAAGTGAAGGCCCGATTGATTTTGAGCTACTACCAAAATAGACGTATGGTGTATCAAATGCATAGCATACACCGAGCCTTTCATTTGAGCAATGGGCTTACCTATATCTAAGTTATGTAGACTCCATTGTACCACCGTGCCATCTTCTCCACTGGATATAAAATAATCTTCCAAATGTGATTTTGACAAGGAAAAAACACTGCCTTTATGCCCTGAACATATACCCAAACGTTGAATATTGAAATCAACCATACACTAAATTCTTCTTTAACCTATACAACATCTTTTTAAGCTCGAAAATCAATAAGAGACGCACTTTTTCAGTAAAATTGTGCATATTTTTACGAGATGCCAGCAATTCTGCAAAAAAAATATTCTGAAAACCTACTACTCTTGATTTGGGAGTTGGACGAGGAATTGGATTTTTATTTGGAAAAATGCCTGCTAACAAGCGAAGAGCATATTGCCCTACAATCGATTGATCCTATTCATAAAAAGAAGGAATTTGTTGCGACACGGTTTTTATGTCAGAAAATATGTTCGGATTTGCACATCCAATACTCTCCCATTACGAAGTACGACACGGGAAAGCCTTATCTCAGTTTGAAAAATGCATATCTTTCCCTTAGCCACTCTAAGAACATCCTTGCCCTTGCTATCTCAAAAAGTAAAGAAATAGGACTCGATATAGAATATAATAATCCCAAAGTCCTGAATATTGCCAATCGTGTATTTAGTGAATCGGAAGTTGCAGCAATTGATGGGGATATCGTAAAAGCAACGCAGTATTGGACGATTAAGGAAGCCCTATACAAAGCCAAAGGATTGAAAGGTATATTTTTCAAAGAGCAAATTCATATTATAGAAAATTCATCTTTCTTAATAGGACAAATAAGCCTAGAACAAAGAAAACTAGAATTTGATGTTTACTTAGAAACACTCGATACACTACAAATTTCTTTAGTTATAGCAAGAGAATAAGTAGATCATTTTAATAAGCTTTGGCAAATAGCTGTAGGCTTTATGCTATGGACCTTAGGAATGTATGGTATTAGAATACAGAAACTATATTCTAATTGGCGGATTAAAAAAAGGTCAACCCTATTTAGGCATAGACAGTAATAAAAAAACTATCATCTATCATCGAAAATCCTATCGACTTCCAGACTATCCCCTCAACACTCAATCTCTCACCACTCAGCACAATTATCCTAACGACTATCGACTAAACTATACCTTCCCCAATGCTTCCTCTGCATCAATATCATAATGCGAAGCATGGTATTTCACTTCCCCATTTTGAATTAGAATAGCCTGAGGCGATTCATGCAAGACGCCCAATTCTGAAGAAATCGCATTGGAAATATCTCTATGATTGAGCAAATCGAGTAGATACAAAGCCGTACCCTTGGTGTTAACACCCTTATTGATGGATCTTTCAAATCTATCCAAAGCCGTAGAACTAATCGAGCATCGAGTAGAATGTTTAAAAATCAAAACAGGTTCTTTACTGTTTTTTAGGGTTTGAAGTTGCTGAATATCATTGAGTTTATTCCAATCCATAACGTAAGAAAGTATTTATGTGTAAACCTGTGACTAGGCAAATTAGTTCAAAAAACGATATTATCAATCAGCCGAACATCTTCTAGAAAAATGGCTATTAGCATAGCTGTAGACTGATTTTCATTATACTCATTTATGGACAAAAGTGTCTCCGAGGAAGCTATTTCAAAATATTCTAATCTGAATTCTGGTTTACTTTTGAAAAAACCATGAACATAATCAAGCACCTCCGATTTGTTTTTACCACTAATGAATAATCCTTTGGCCTCCTGTAAACAAGTATATATGGCGGCCGCTTTTACCTTCCCATCCCCAGTCAATCGCTTATTCCGTGATGACATGGCCAATCCCGATGTCTCCCTTTTTGTGTCGCAAACGATTAGTTCAATTTCAAAATTAAGACTATTAATCAATGTACGTATAACAGCTACCTGTTGGAGATCTTTTTGTCCAAAATAGGCCTTTTGCGGCTCCACAATATGAAACAACTTACTCACGACCAAACCTACACCGTTAAAATGGCCTGGTCTAAACTCGCCTTCTAAGATGGTTTCCAAATATCCAAACGAAAAGGTCAATCCCGCAGGCTGAGGATACATTTCGGATACGGTTGGAGCAAAAACTACGTGACAACCTGCAGCATCCAATAGTTGGGTATCGGATTCTAATGTTCTTGGATATTTTTCTAAATCCACAGGATTATTGAACTGGGCAGGATTCACAAATATGCTACACACCACCAAATCGCATTCTCCCAAAGCTCTATTTACCAATTGAATATGCCCATCGTGCAAAGCTCCCATGGTAGGCACAAACCCGATGGTTTTTCCTCTGCTTTTTGATAAAAATCTTTTGACGTCCTTTATTGCTGATAGTACTTCCACCCCGTTTTTTTAAATAATCACAACAAATAAAAGTGTATTTTTGTAACAATTATAGAAAATGAAAAAGATAATTCTCTTGTGTGGTGCTTGTTTGTTGAGCCACTGGACACTTTCTCAAAGTGTGCCACCTCCAATAGATACGGCAAATTCAATAGAAGACTACTGGGAGCAAGAACTTAGTCCTATGACGGATATTGGTCAAATGGTTAGCTATATTCACAACGACCCCTTAAATTATCTTTTTACGGCTAACATCCCAGGTGCCAACCCATTAGAAAGAGACATTTCAGTAAATTCGCATTATGGTGTTCGTTTTCATCCCGTTCATAAAGTCAGTAAATTTCATAAAGGCATAGACCTAAAAGGTACGTTTGGAGAGCCTGTAATTGCAAGTGGTAATGGAATCGTCATTTCAGCCGGCTTCGACGAACACCTTGGAAATTTTATAAAAATCAAACATAAATATGGCTTTGAATCTATTTATGGACATTTACAAAAAATATATGTCTCCAAAAATCAAAAAGTTACCAAAGGCGAAAGAATAGGTGAAGTTGGTGCTACGGGAAAAGTTACAGGACCGCATTTACATTACACTTTGAAGAAAAACACAACCTACTTAGACCCTTTTGAATTTTTATACATGACTTTTCATGCTGCCGAATAGACAAAGAAAACACCAATCATATGAGCAAAAACTGCCTTCTTGATAGTACAACTACAGATCAAAAAATCAAACGGATTGCATTTGAAATTTATGAACAAAATTTCAATGAAACCGAAATCATCATCGCGGGGATTGAAGGGCAGGGATATTTGTTTGCCCAAGAAATTATAAAATATTTGAAGCAAATTAGCCCTCAAGTTATTCATGAAGCTAAAATAAAAATAGACAAGTCTACAGACCGCCAAGGAGAAGTGCAATTGGAGTCCTCTGTAGATACCTTTCAAAATAAAGTGGTAGTGATTTCTGATGATGTTCTGCATACAGGTAAAACCGTGGCATTCAGCTTGCGACCTTTTCTTAGCATACCGCTCAAAAGAATACAGGTGGCTGTATTGGTCAATAGAGGATATTTAAATTATCCTATTGCTGCAGACTATGTTGGATACAGTTTATCTACCACACTTGCAGAGCATGTGGTTGTTCAATTGAATAACCAAAACGATCGAGGTGTGTTTTTGTATTGATTCAAACAGAAAAGAATTGACACAAAAAACCTACATACCTTAAGATTTTAAAGAACTAGCCTATATATTTACACCAAAGACTTAGGAAAGTGGATTCCATAATAGCGTTTTTTGAGCAAATCATGAGTTCCAAAGAAATCATTCAAACAGGTGGTCTCTTTGCAATTGTAATGGTTGTATACATCGAAAATGGCATATTCTTTGGCTTTTTTCTTCCTGGAGATTATCTCTTGTTTCTCTCGGGAGTATTCGCCTCCACAGGCTTATTAAAAGTAGGCTTTGTTACATTAGCAACCTATGTATGTATCGCAGCAATACTGGGAACTTTTACGGGCTATCTAACGGGACGGTTTTTCGGAGATAAGATCACCAACCGAAAAGATTCTTTGTTTTTCAAGCAAAAATATTTACAAAAAACCAATCAGTACTTTGAGAAATACGGTAGCTGGACACTGATCATAGCCCGCTTCCTACCTATTGTACGCACGTTTGCCCCTATTATTGCGGGGGTCGTCAAGATGAATTTCCTTAAATTCTCAGCCTATAATTTGTTAGGTGGATTGGTTTGGACTTCAACCCTTGTGGGAAGTGGATATTTCTTAGGTCAGAAGTATCCTTGGATACAAGACTATGTACATTATATAATATTATTCTTTCTAGGCGTAACTACATTTACACTGATTAGAGGCTTTTTCTCTGCTAAAAAGGCCTTCGAAGAAGCTGAGGAATAAAGAACAACGGTTCTTAAAAATCACGAAGAGCGAGCTCCTCGCCATCGTATTCGGCATACGAAAAATAGTGAATCCAGTCTCCTAAATTTATGTATCGCGAATTCGCACCTACCGGCACATCCGACTTGAAATGCCTATGCCCGAATATATAATAATCGAAGTGCTGTTTTTTTTCGTTCTCTACACAAAACTGATACAAGTATTCGCTTTCCCAGCCATTGAAAACATAAACGTCATTTTTCTTTTTATGGCTCTTCCATGAACGCTGTGCCCATGCATTCCCTAAATAAGTACCCCATTTGGCGGGCATAACAGTACGAAAAAGCCAAATGCAAATCGGATTTCTAAACACTTTCTTTAGCAATTTGTAACCTATATCTCCTGGACCTAGACCGTCACCGTGAGACACAAAAAACGTAGAATCTTTAATTTTAAAAACAAACTCGTCTGATATAATTTTGACACCATATGTGTCTGGAAAGTAGGAACCCATCCACATGTCATGGTTTCCACGAAAAAAATAAATTTCAATTTTTTTTTCTTTTAATAACCTTAGTGCTTCGTAAAACAAATCGTATTGTTTCGAAATATGCTGGGGATATTCAAACCAAAAATCAAAAACATCACCTACAAAAAAAACGGCATGGGCATTTACTGAAATCTGTTCAATCCAATCGTACACCTTTTGTTCCCGTATACGACTTTCTTCGTAATTGGGAGCACCTAAATGAAAATCAGACGCAAAATATATTTTTTTACCCTTAGGGATCGATAACTCCAGCAATTCTCTTTATAATACTGCACAAATGTAGGTCTATTTGTGTATATCTACCAATAATTTAAAGGCAGGGATATATACTAAATTATGAAAATTATGGCTTGAATTTTGAATTTTGAAAAGTTGGTAAAAAAAATTCTTATATGAATTATCTAAAAAGTAGGGGTATTTTTTTTGTTTATGGAGGTGATAATTTATATTTACGGTACAAACAAGTAATCATGCCATTACCCAGTAAAGTCCTAATTGCAGAAGATAGTTCCGTCATACAGAATCTCGTAAAGAAAATTTTGGAGTTCCAAAATTTTGATATTTCAGTAGTAAAAAATGGAGAGCAAGTAATGCAACTTCTTGCTAAAGAATCATTTAATATCATACTTCTGGACATCAACATGCCTGTAATGGATGGAATGGAATGTGTAAAAGCAATTCGAGGATTGGCTGATCCTATCAAAGCCAAAATACCAGTAGTAGCCATAACTGGAAACGCTAGAAATTATTCAGATGCTGAATTTTCGAATGCTGGTTTTGATGATGCCCTTATGAAACCTCTTAATTTTGATAGATTGGTTTCCGTTGTTAAGAAATTGACAGAAAAATAATTCACTTCCTAGATGCAGATAACGGTTCTGGGTACGGGTACTTCTACGGGTGTACCTGTGCTTACTTGCGACTGTGAAGTCTGTACTTCAACCGACCAAAAAGACAAAAGACTGCGTGTTTCTGTCTATGTTTGTGTAGGAGACACACATATTGTCATCGACACAGGTCCCGATTTTAGGCAGCAAGCCTTACAGGCCTCCATTCCAAAACTAGATGCTGTACTACTGACTCATGAGCATAAAGATCATACAGCGGGTCTAGATGATATACGCCCCTATAATTATCTTCAGGGACCACGATATACACAAGTTTTTGCTATCCATCGGGTAATGGAACAACTGAAAAACGAATATTATTACGCCTTCGGTGAAAATATGTACCCGGGAGTTCCCAGAATAGAAACATATACAATTGAGCCGAATAAGACTTTTTATATACATGATGTACAAGTTGACGCTCTTCAAGTTTGGCATAATGAGCTTGAAATCTTGGGATATAGGATAGGCCAATTTGCCTATATTACAGACGCCAAGACTCTTCCTCAACAAACATTACAAAAACTTCAAGGCCTAGATGTATTAATTATAAATGCCTTACAAAAAGAACCTCATGTTTCACACTTTACCCTGGACGAGGCCATTGAAATCTCTAAAGAAATTGGTGCGAAAAAAACTTATTTCACACATATGAGCCATAAAATGGGGCTACATAAAACTATTCAAGACACACTTCCTGAAGGAATTGAGCTAGCATATGATGGTCTTGTCATTAGTATCTGATTGTGGAAAATCCCTTACCTCCTAGATATTACCATACCAATTTTCAATTTTTACTCAACTTTGTTGAGAGCAAATATGTAAACATTCTTAATCCCAATGAGGAATATTTTATACAGAAATTTCATAAACTAGATGAAAACGCCCAATGTTGGTTCATTCGTTTTACGAATCGGCAAGGTAGGTTTTTTAAAGTTCAAAATTTGACTTACGCCGAACTCCCTCCATTCAAAGACTCAGAATTGGTATTAGAAAGTGAAGGTTTTATAAATAACATCATAAATGAAAAGCATTCAGAATACATACTTGAGATTTTAAACATCCTCACAAAACCAGAGCTTCAGGCTATTTTTGATATACCAGAAATAAAAAAGCTACCCAAAAAAGAGGCTTGTGATTTCTTAGAAAACCAATTCCATTCTTCAGACATAATTGATCGAATCAATACCCGACTACCCCTAATCAAAATTAACTTCGAGAAAGAACTTAGTTTTCTTCGGTTCTTGTTTTTTGGTAATCGGTATTCAGATATGACAGAATTTGTATTAGCAGATCTAGGATTACATCAATATCAAAATATAGCCTTGGACAAGCTCATACCCAGATTTAAGACAAGACAAGAAGCCGAAGACAAGTGGTTTATAAGTGAGCAGTATCAGATTTTTGAAGAACTAAAAAAAACGGACAATAAAAAAGAATTGGAAATTTGGGCTTATCAAATAATCGATTTCAAAATAAGCGATATAGCCATTCCTTCTAAAAATAAGCTCCTTTTAAAAATAGGAAAATACTTTGAGCAGCAGTTAGCCTACCCAATAGCACTTGAAGTATTTCGCAAAGTAAACGTGGCTCCAGCTTATGAAAGACAGATACGGATACTTATTAAACAAAAAGATTTCGAGACAGCAAAAAACATTGTCAATGCTCGACTAGAAGAGCCATTAAGTCCTGATGAAAAATACACCCTAGAACACCTCTATAATACACTAGATAAAAAGAAAATAAAAAAAAGTACGACTGTTTGGCTTCAAGATGCCGAAGAAATTAAAGTACCCATCATTTTCAAACATAAAGTGGAAGCAGGGGCCATTTTTTTCTATAATCAAAACCAAAAACTAGCCTCATTTAGCGAAAATCTGCCGTGGAGGATGTTGTTTGGGTTATTGTTTTGGGACATAATCTTCGACCCCAAACACATTGCATTTCATCACCCTTTCCAGAGAGGGCCTTCTGATATCCGATTACCTGAATTCTATGAAAAACGAAAGCTTGATATAAGTAATCGGTTAAATCAGCATTCTGAAAAGCCTGAATTTCTCTTATTCCTAAAGAAAACACAAGATGATCATTTTGGAGAATCCAACCCTTTCGTTGTTTGGATAGATGAAATTTGGCATTTAGCTACATTATTAATAGAAAGAATACCCTTAAAGTCTTTGAAGGATATTTTACTAATCATGTCCAAAGATATCAATGAATACACAAGAGGATTTCCAGATTTACTAGTCTGGGACGCACAAGATTTCAAATTAATAGAAATCAAAGGCCCCAACGATACGCTTAGCAATCAGCAGCTTTTTTGGCTCAATTACTTCAAAGAAAATAATATATCTGCAGAAGTTGTAAAATTGATTTTCGAAGATAATGAAAGCATAATCTTCGATTAAGTTAAGAAAAATCTAGTGCTTTTATAAGCAAAATAGAAAAATGAAAATTTAACATGGCATTAACAAGAATGCATAGTGCAGAAACCAAAATATGTATATAAATTTGTATTGTAAATCATTGATATACCAATTACATATCTAAAGAGATGAAAAAAACAATGTTGTCGTTTGCGTTTATTTTAGGGGCTATCGTTTATTCTAACGCTCAAACCAAAATACCGCCTAATGTTCAAAAATTGCTTCAAAAAAACACTTGCTTGGCTTGTCACAATCCCGACAATAAAATTGTTGGCCCAGCATACAAGGAGGTAATGAAGCAGAAAAAATATAAGCCTGAGCAGATTGTAGAACTTATCTACAAACCTAAGCCTGAGAACTGGCCAGGATACCCTGCTATGGCAGCTCTTCCACAAGTACCAAAAAGCGAAGCATTAATTATCGCTAAATGGATAGCTGGTTTAAAATAATATTCTTTTCGCAAAAATAGTAAAAGCCCCAATCGGGGCTTTTTTTGTGTTATTCAATTGTTTGGTTGAGAACAAACAAACTATAATAATTGCTTTCTCTTGATATCTACAAAAGAATTGATTACCTCTAAACTCAGTTGAGAAGGCTCTACGCTTAGAGCCAATATACCATTTTTCATAAGCTCTTTTGCAATAAGACGGTATTGATTTACAAAATTTTGGGCGATTGTGACAGTATAGATTTTTTCAAGATCGGTTGCCAAAGAATCCGCTAATTTTTTATTCTCCGTATTCTCAAAAAACACAACTAGCAATAACTGATGCTTAGAAAGTGCTCGAAGATAAGGTAATTGCCTATACATGGCTTCAACGGAGTCAAAATGCGTAAAAATCACAAATAAGCTTCGCGTCTTAATGTTTATTCTAACATATTTATACAAAACCTCAAAATCAGACTCCAAAAACTGGGTATTTAAGCCATAGAGATAATCGTTTATTTTTGAGAATTGCTTCAGATCCTTTTTAGCTGGCAAATGCGTACACTCTTTCGCTTTAAAAGTAATAACACCAGCTTTGTCGTCCATCTGAGTGGCCACTTTTGTAAGGGCCAAGGCCCCATTTATTGAATAATCGAGAAGCGTCATTTTATCAAAAGGCATATGCATCGTACGGCCTAAGTCCAAAACCGCATACACTTCTTGGCTTCGTTCCTGCATATACTGATTCACCATGAGATCTCCTCGCTTGGCACTTGCTTTCCAGTTAATATGCCTATAATCATCTCCAGAACTATAGTTTTTTATTTGTTCAAACTCTAAACTTTGCCCAATCCTACGCACTTGATGATACGAACTATTATCTATATAGTTACTAACAATAGCTTGAATTGGCAGTTTTGAAAATTGTTCAAATGAAGGATAACAAGCGACCTCGTTTCGAGCTTCAAAAGTAATTCTTTTACTTACAAAAGACCAAGGAAACAACTTAATCAACAACGTTGTATTACCCCAGACATACTGCCCCCTGACCGTAGCACGTACTTGATACGTGTATACTGTTGACCCTCTTGGTGCCAATTCACAATTAGCTTTCCAAAAGTGACTCTGAAACTGATAAGGCAAATCTTCATAAATCTCAGTATGAAGTCTAATTGAGAATGAGCTAGTAATTTTACAGTTTACCGATTGCACATCTCCATTACTCAATCGAAAAGGTAATCTTCTCACAAAGCCTATATTACCATTAGACATAAACAACATAAGAACTTCCGCAAACAAATAAAATACGACAACCACCAATAGAATTTTGGACAGCAAAAACAATGGCTCATGTAAAATACTCACCATAAACAGCCCTACTAAGAATAGTAAGGTAATAAAAAGCCATTTCGTAAAATATATTTGCTTAAAAAATCTCTTCATCGAGGTACTTCAATAGCATTGGAGATTTCAGTCAGAATATCATCTGTTGCAATTCCCTCCATCTCAGCCTCGGCTGTGAGTATAATTCTATGTCCCAAAATAGATGGCAAAATAGATTTAATATCTTCGGGAAGCACAAAGTCTCTACCCTGTAATGCAGCCCACGCTTTTGAAGCCTGTACGAGCACAATTGCAGCTCGAGGCGAAGCCCCCAATTCAACTTGCTTGTGATTTCGAGTCGCTTGGATAATATTGGAAACATATCGCACAATATTCTCCTCAACAATTATAGATTGAATAGTACTCTTGATTTCTAAAAGATTTTTCCTTGGCAATATCTTATTTACTTCTTTAACTATTTGATTGGGCGAGTTATAATTAAATCTTTGAAGCATCGAGAATTCTTCCTCAGCCGTAGGATACCCAACCTTTATTTTCATGAAAAACCTATCTAACTGTGCCTCTGGCAGTCTATATGTACCTTCATGCTCTATTGGATTTTGAGTAGCAATTACTAAAAATGGCTCGTCCATAGGATACGTGTTTCCATCTATTGTTACTTGCCTTTCCTCCATAAGCTCAAACATAGCTGCTTGCGTCTTCGCAGGAGATCTATTGATCTCATCAATCAAAACCAAGTTACTAAATACAGGCCCTTTTTTGAACTCAAACTCAAGATTTTTAGGATTAAAAACAGACGTACCTAAAACATCTGATGGCATTAAATCCGGTGTAAACTGTATCCTTCTGAAGTTAATGTCTAACGATTGAGACAGTAACTTAGCCGTAAGAGTTTTGGCCACACCAGGGACTCCTTCTAGTAAAACATGTCCACCACAAAACAAACTTGTGAGAATAAGTTTCAAAGTTCTTTGTTGACCAACAATCACTTTTCCTATTTCTTTTTCTATATCACGACTTGCCTTATTCAGTAAATTAAGGTCAACGCGAGATTTGAATATGTCTTCATTTTGCTCTTGTTCTAGTTCCATTGTTATTTGCGATATGGGTAAATGTATATACAATTGAATATAATTCTGATAAATGAAAGGATGTAAATGAATTGGGATTTGAATCTAAAATCTCAAAATAGCCCTTTAGAGATTTTAATTTATCCACTGAATACCCTGTTTTTATAGAAATCCTTTCGAAATTATCAAGCATAAACTCCTTAGCTGAAATCCGATAATTTACATGCAATTGATCCAAAAAATGAGTTTTTATTTTCTTTCCAATATGGAAATGCGTTTGTTCACCCCAATAAAACTGACTCACAGTTTCTACGAACTCTCGCGACCTGTTTTTATTAGGAGGCGAAACTGCCACGGGCTTTTGATTTCTCACGATTTGATTTAAGAAAAACAAAATACAGCCCAGTGTGAGTAAGGCAATAGCATATTGTAATTCCTTATGTTTTTTCAACAGCTCTGTAAAGTAGCTATCTCCTGGTCTCAATCTATCGGCACCTTCATCTTCGTTTACTGTTACATATGGATAGTAATTATCCCAAACAACAGTCTTACCATCTGCTTTCAAGACGTCTATTATATTATCTAAATGCTTAAAATTACTCTTGTGAAGCAGAAAATAGTTCGTTAAACTAGATGGTTTCAACAGAATAAATATTCTCCCTTTGGAGTTTTGAGGTTGAATTTCTATTAATTGATCTATCCCTTCTTCATTAAGAGCGTACCATGTAGTATCCACAACAAAATTACTTTGATAAGCGTCTAAATCTACGTTTGAATTGCTCTTGAAATAATCCATCCCTGGATAAGAGAACTGCTCTGTTTTGTTATGTGGAAATTTCCAATTGATATACAAGCTATCATAATAGAATGACTCCGGATACAAATTCTCTTCTTCCACATACAAAGAATCATTCGTTGATGTATTCGTTGAATCTATGTCACTTATTGTTTCTACAAATTGGTCTGAAATCTCAAAACTCGAGATAAACATATCGTTCCCTTTTTTAACAAAGTCCAAAATCTTGGTACTTTCTTCATAACTAGGCAAGAATTGTTTGCTGGCAACTATATATAGCTTCTTATCACCGTCAAACAATCGATTGTTACTATCGAGTTTTTCTTTGTTTAGTAGAAATTTATTTTTATAAATATTCTTAAACTCATTATAGGCAAAATTGATATCATAGGGATCAAAACTATCGTATCGATACTGGACATCATTATTAAAACGCTTGTTTTTAGATAGTATTAAGTAGGATACCGTATATAACACGATTACAAGACCAATTCCCAAAACAATCCATACCCCACTCTTTTTCATTTCAAACTATCCATTAGTGTTACAAAAGAGGATTTGACTTTTTGATACATGGAAATGCTAATGTTTAGTTCTCCAAACCAGATTTTATTATAGTAATCCGTACAGCTTCTAAAGCTACTAATAAATGGTCTACCTATAAGTTCTTGGCAATAATCTTCGTTAGTTTTCTTTTTATGATATCGAACATAATCCAGGTTCACAAGTAGCTTCAATAGATCTAGAAACAATAAGCGTGTAGCAAGTCTATAGTTTCCTGAAAGTTCAGCAAGTGCCAATGAGTCTTGAAATTGAGTAATCTTCAAGTCTTCTTCCGTTTCAATAATCGTATTCTCATTAACAATATTCAGAGATTCATTATCCTTAAACTTGTGCGGCTTCCATTTTCTGGTTATTAAAACATATACTATTGCCCCTAGAACAAATAAAATTGCTACCCATTTTATTGTATTAAAAATAGCCCCAAGTGTTTCAGGTTCAATTTGAAAAGGATTATTATAAACTTGCTTAGCTTTTAATTTCTTCTTCTTGTTTAAGCTATCTAATTTGGAAGAATCTATTATTGCTTCTCCATCTTTATTGTACGCACTATCTGCATACCAATACCGAGATTCCGTTTTCTTAAGTTCTATAACTTTCGATTTATTGATGTAGGTTTGAGCATGTAGATGGAACACACTTAGGAAAAGTACCCAAAAAAGTAAGTATAAAAATCGTATCATTGGTGCGGATAGAGAAGATCATTTAGGTAATCCTGATACGCTACTTTTTTACTTAGTTTGTAACTGTAAATAAAATAATACCAAATCACAAAAGCCCAACTTGCAACAAAAATCAATATAAGTAATACAGCAACCATAACATTTAGATTCTTGAAACCAGCATTGCCAAATCGAGTAACATAACTTTCTATAACAGCTGCCAAAAAGGTTATGGGAATTGTACTTATAAAAATCATTGCACTTTCCTTCAGTCCTTTCTTAAAGGCCTCTTTGCGGCTTAATGTCTGAGGCAGCATAAAGCTAAACCCTAGAATCAATCCAGCGGTACATTCAAGAATGAGACCCGTCAATTCTAAAGTACCATGCTGCATAATAATAAAAAATGCAGTCGTACCTAATTTATGTTTAACAAACATGGTAAGAAAAGCTCCGACCATTACACCATTCTTAAATGTGAAATAGATTGTACCAATCCCAAGTAACATTCCAGAAACAAACAGAATTAATCCTACGAAAAAATTATTGGCAAAAATGCGTAAAAACATTAAAAATGGGTCTTTGTCTAAATTATAAACTTCAAAAGGCTTTCCGTTTTTAATGTTCTTCTCTGTCATTTGTACATAATCTTGACCCATTATGGAATTTATAAAATCCGGCTCCACGTAAGAAAACAAAACGCCTAGAAAGCAACAACACAAAAAATATGCTGTGGCAAACCAGAGTATTTTGTGATTTTGACCCAATACCAACGGAATGTCATACGTAAAAAACGACTTAATGGGATTCTTCTTTTTAGCAGAGTTTAGCCATTTATATACATTAGAAGCCAGATAATTTATATAAAAAGTAATCTTTGAGTGAGGATAGTGGGTTTTTGCATACGACAAGTCACTGACAAGATCAATAAAATTGGAAGCAACTATATCTGGATCATTTTCTTGACCTTCCTCTATTACTTGCCATTTAGATTGATTTTTTTTAATAAATGCAGCCTCTCTCATCTAGACTTTATAAATACGAGTAAAATGATTTACTACAAATAAAAGACATTTTCCGTAAAAATGACTTTATAAAAACAATATTTGTTATTTTTTTTTATCGATCAAATAGTGTAGTTTAGCTAAAAAATATCTCTTCTGAAAACTGTCAGTATTCCTACCTATTTAAACATCAATCTTGATTTTGAGATACCTGATATTGGAAAAAGAATTGCTGCTTTTCTTTTAGATTGGGTCGTAAAAGCCGTACTAATATTCGCCATTTTTAAAATCACAAACTCTATTCGTTCTTCGAGTAGCTATACTGACTACTTATCGTATTTCTTGTTCATACCTTTTTATTTTTATTCGTTCTTATCAGAATGGATTACTAAAGGTAGATCCATTGGCAAATATTTGCTAAAAATAAAAGTTATTGGGATAGATGGAAACCCACCCACCATTCACCAATCTGCCATTCGCTGGGTATTTCTTCTTACAGATATGTATTTCTTTTTACCCTTTATAGCTATTCATGATGGTTTTGCAGCTATTTGGATATTCAGCCCCTTTGTTGGGCTTGCTATAGCCCTCAAAACCAAATATGGACAACGGTTTGGTGATATAGCGGCACAAACTCTCGTTATTAACGAAAATGAAAAAAGCTATTCAATAAATGAGACTATTTATGCCTATTCTTTCAATATTAGAGACAACTACGAAGTCACGTTTCCAGAAGTATCCAAACTTAGCGACAAGGATATGACGATAGTAAAGACATTGCTAGAAAGGTCACATGATAATTACAACTTTGAATTGGCGAGTAAAGTGGCAAATCGAGTAAAAGAAGTTTTGGAAATTGAATCTCATTTGGATGATTATAAGTTTCTTGTAAAAATCCTGCAAGATTACAATTATATTACAATGAAGTAAAAGCATTGATAACAAATAATATGATAAATCACTTTACAAACGCGTGGAAAAACATTTTTAACTTTAATGGAAAACCTAGAAGAAGCGAGTATTAGTATCCTCTATTTACCCACTTTATAATATTTTTCTTAATAGAAATTCTGGGTTTGATTTTAAAACTAAAAGCAATAACAATCATATTAATATTATTAACTAATCTAATTGGTTTGTATGTGGTTGGCATCTATACAGGAGTTCGCAGAATGCATGATGCAGGCAAAAGTGGGTGGTTTGTGCTAGTTCCTTTTTATAATCTTGTTCTTGCTTGCACAGACAGTGAAGTAGGCGAAAACAAATGGAGACCTAATCCCAAAGGTATTGGCAACTGAGATACCGATGAGTCACTCATTTCAAATATTGGAGTATAAGAGAATAATCCAATATACTCTTCAAGGCGACCTTAGGTCGCTTTTTTTATACCTCCTTCATCGTATTTTCATTATCATGCAAAAAATAATACTTCCTTTATAAAAAAAGAGGCCGCCTCAACGAGACGGCCTCTTTAGAAGAAATGTAATACTTTTATGCTTCTGCTTCTTCTACAACATTTACAGTAAGCTCATGCTTAACTTCCTTATGTAAATCCACGATAGCTTTATAGGTACCTACAAACTTGATATCATCAATAGAAATTCTTTTACGATCAACTGATATACCTTTTGCGGCTAGAGCATCCGATATCTGAATAGATGTCACTCTACCATATATTTTTCCACTTTCACCTACTTTCATAGCTATATCTACGGCTGCATTACCAATTTGATCAGCAATTGCTTGAGCATCTGCTTTAAGTTTTTCAGCTTTGTGAGCAGCTTGTTTGATGTTTTCTGCTAATATCTTTTTGTTAGAAGATGTAGCTAAAACCGCAAATCCCTGAGGGATTAAATAGTTTCTTCCATATCCAGGTTTTACATCAAGGATATCATTTTTGTATCCCAATCCCGCGATATCTGTCTTTAATATAATTTGCATAATTAATGTCCTTTAAAATTGAAAAATTATTTCAAGCCATCAGCTACATAAGGTAACAAGGCTAAATGACGAGCACGCTTGATAGCGGTAGCCACTCTTCTCTGAAACTTTAGGCTATTACCTGTAAGTCTTCTTGGAAGAATTTTACCTTGCTCATTCAAGAATTTTAAAAGGAAATCAGGATCTTTGTAATCAACATACTTGATGCCTAACTTTTTGAATCTACAGTATTTTTTGCGTTGTTGGTCTTTTCTTTCAACAGGCTCGTTTACTAATGACATGTGCTTTAAAATTTAAATATTATTATTCAGTAACTTCAGGTTTAGCTTTTGGAGCTGGACCTCTTCCTTTTCTTTTTGCAGAATAAGCTGCAGCATCTTTATCTAGACGTGTAGTAAGAAAACGCAACACTTTTTCGTCACGCTTAAACTCCGTTTCTAGCTTAGCTATAACTTCAGGAGAAGCCTTATACTCAAATAACTGGTAGTAGCCCGTGGTTTTATGCTGTATGGCGTACGCCAACTTTTTCAGACCCCATGATTCCTCATTGATGATCTCAGCACCATTACCAGTCAAAACTGATTTGAAATTTTCGACAGCGTCCTTCACCTGGGCTTCAGGCAAAACGGGAGTTAAAATGAACACTGTTTCGTACTGATTTTGAAACATTTGATAATTAAAATTTAAATTTAAAAAATTTCGGACTGCAAAATTACTAAATCATTTCTAATTCACCAATCAAAACTTACTTTTTAAGCTTAATTTACATTCTCCTACTTGCGTTCACTTTCTTAAATTTATTTAAATTGCATATTACAAGTATTTTTTTGGATAAATTTTTTTAATTCTATCTTAGCTTCTATATATAGAAATCAATCCCTAGGTTTTTAGGTATTCCAATTTGTAAATTTACGAAGTTTAAAAACTCCCAAAATCAATTCAAATGATTACCCTAGATTCTTTTGATTTTACAAACCGTAAAGCACTTGTACGAGTAGATTTCAACGTTCCACTTAACGAACGTAATGAAATTACAGACGACACCCGTATCAAAGCAACAATACCGACTATCAAAGCCATTCTCAATGGCGGAGGGAGTTGCATTTTAATGTCTCATTTAGGTAGACCCAAGGACGGTCCAACTGAAAAATATTCGCTCAAACACCTTGTAGCTCCCTTGTCCCTTATTCTAGGGATTCAAGTAAAATTTGCAGATGATTGCATGGGGCAACAAGCTACTGACTTGTCCTCGAGTTTACAACAGGGGGAAGTATTAGTTCTTGAAAATCTGCGTTTTTATAAAGAAGAAGAGAAAGGAGACATAGATTTTGCTCAAAAACTTTCCCTATTAGGTGATGTATGGGTCAATGATGCCTTTGGTACTGCACATAGAGCACATGCGTCTACTGCTGTGATTGGACAGTTCTTCAAAGACAAAGTTTGTGGAAAAGTAATGCAAGCCGAGATTGATAATGCCCAGCATATTCTTGAAAACGCCGAAAAGCCATTCACAGCTATTATGGGTGGAGCCAAGATATCAGACAAAATCCTCATTATAGAGCGTTTACTAGATAAAGTCGACAATTTGATTATTGGAGGAGGTATGACTTACACATTTACCAAAGCTCAAGGTGGAAACATAGGCAAATCACTTCTTGAAGCCGATAAACAAGCACTCGCATTAGAAATTTTGGAAAAAGCCAAAGCCAAAGGTGTAAATATAGTTTTTCCAGATGACAACGTATGTGCGGATGACTTTTCAAATGATGCCAATAGACAAACTGTTGCTACTGGTCAAATCCCAGATGGATGGGAAGGTCTGGATATAGGACCCAAGTCAATAACAAAATTTGAAAGTATTATTAAAAACTCTAAAACCATTCTTTGGAATGGCCCTATGGGTGTATTTGAATTTCCCAACTTCGCTATTGGCACCAATGCTATAGCTGAAGCCGTTGTAAAATCAACCGAAGAAAACAATGCATTTTCACTTATCGGTGGAGGAGACTCCGCTTCAGCCATCAACAATGCTGGCTATGGTGATCGTGTATCTTATGTATCAACGGGAGGAGGAGCCTTACTTGAGTACATGGAAGGCAAAATACTTCCAGGTGTAGCCGCCCTCGATTAAAATACCAAACTGACTTTCTTATCCACTCTTTTGCAGGGTGGATTTTTTTTTGGCATGCCCCCCAACAGCTCTCTAATTTTTAGATCCAATACACTGGCTGTAGGGGTCGGGCTATTCATTCCAAGTCCTCGTCTCGTCCTGTCTAATAAGACCAGACGAGACTGTGGGCTTTCCATTTCTATCCCTCATGCAGGGCAATCTATCAAATAGTCTTCATTCTTCTTTGAGCCCAAAAGATCATTAGAAATTATGGTTAGACTTTTTGAGGGTTGACCATTAAAAAAACATGGAAAAGTTATATAAAACATATAGATAAGCTGAGATGTAACAAAAAGAGAAACACAATTTTTAGTCATCGACAACTAGTTCTAGAGCATAATCTAATTCAAATGCTATTGTCAACTACAAAATAATCCATCTTTGTCTATGTAATCCGCACAAAAACAATATTTAGATTTTATATTTGCACCCAGAATCAACAAATTATCCCTGTATGTGTGGAATTGTAGCCTACGTAGGACATCGCCAAGCGGCACCGCTAATTGTAAAAGGCTTAAAACGTTTAGAGTATCGCGGTTATGATAGTTCAGGCATAGCATTAATGACTGGAGGTGATCTTCATTCCTACAAAAAGAAAGGTAAAGTATCACAACTTGAGCAGCTTATTGAAAATCAGAATACGGAATCTACAATAGGTATTGGTCATACACGCTGGGCTACACATGGTGAACCAAACGATGTTAATGCTCACCCACATGTTTCTAACAATGGTCGGTTTGCCATTATTCATAATGGAATCATCGAAAACTACGATTCCATTAAGCAAGTATTGACTAACAAAGGCTACACCTTTAAAAGTCAAACGGATACGGAAGTATTGGTGAACTTCATTGAGGAAATTCAAAAACTCAAAAACTGTAGCCTTGCAGATGCTGTCAGAAGTGCCCTAAAAGAGGTTATTGGTGCGTATGCCATCGTTCTTATTGATAAAGAAAATCCAAAGGAACTTGTTGCTGCTCGTAAAGGAAGCCCACTTGTAATAGGAGTAGGTAAGGATGAATTTTTCTTCGCTTCTGATGCCACGCCCATCATTGAATATACCAAAGATGTTATCTATCTAGATGATCTCGAAGTAGCCGAAGTAGGCAAAGATGGCCTCAAAATCACCAACCTTCAAAACGAGTCACAAGACCCAAACATTCAAACGGTAGAACTTGAGCTTGAAGCAATAGAAAAAGGCGGTTACGACCACTTTATGCTAAAAGAAATCATGGAACAGCCTCGATCTATAGCTGATTGCATGAGAGGTCGAATCAATCCTGATTCTGCAACAATACAGCTTGGTGGCATGCGTAATCATTTGAGTAAGCTAGCTAAAGCGAAACGTATCGTGTTTGTAGCATGTGGAACTTCTTGGCATGCGGGTTTAGTAGGAGAATATCTTTTTGAAGAGCTCGCTCGTATCAACGTAGAGGTAGAATACGCATCTGAGTTTAGATATCGTAATCCTATCATCAAAGAAGGAGATTTTGTAATTGCCATTTCTCAATCCGGTGAAACTGCCGATACATTAGCTGCTTTGGAACTAGCCAAAAGTAAAGGGGCAACCATATTGGGCATTTGCAATGTGGTAGGTTCCTCTATAGCAAGAATTACCGAAGCCGGAGTTTATACGCATGCTGGACCCGAGATAGGCGTTGCTAGTACAAAAGCGTTTACGGCTCAAGTGACCGTTCTTGCCATGATGGCGATCGCTACAGCACACGCAAAAGGAACATTGGATGATGAACAATACCGTCAACTGTTAATAGAGCTAGATGCAATACCCAATAAAGTAAAACAAATTCTCGAAAAATCGGATAGTATTAAAGATATTTCTCGCTTGTTTACATTTGCACAAAATTTCTTATTCCTAGGTCGCGGACTTAATTTCCCAGTAGCCTTAGAAGGAGCCTTAAAGCTAAAAGAAATTTCATATATACATGCAGAAGGATACCCTGCTGCAGAAATGAAGCATGGCCCTATCGCTCTCATAGACGAGGATATGCCTGTAATATTTGTTGCTACTAAAGACAGTTCATACGAAAAAGTAGTATCCAATATCCAAGAAGTAAAAGCTCGTAAAGGACGTGTAATCGCTATTGTAACCGAAGGAGATACACAAGTCAAAAATATGGTCGATTTTACGATAGAAATCCCAAATACACATGAAGTTTTGGTACCATTATTATCTGTTATTCCTATGCAAATAATTTCGTACTACATAGCTGTATTAAGAGGAAGAAACGTAGATCAACCAAGAAATCTCGCAAAATCAGTAACAGTAGAATAACAACGATGTACTATATACACTTAAAAGGCAAGCAATTAGCTTGTCTTTTTTTATCCCTAAATTTCAAGGAGAGATTAATAAAGGATGTACAATTCTACTTTCAAAAAATGTAGTAGCAGATTGTTTTGTTTATAGATTAGTTAATATTAATCAATATTTCCTAAACAATATTAACCATTAAAAGTTATTTCTTTAGTATCTAAACTTCTTCCTACTCCAAAAATGCGTTTTGTATTATTTATCTTCTTTTGTTCGTTACATACGATTCAAGCACAAATATCTACCCATACTTGGCAAAACACGGATCAATCTGGAGTCTACGCAATTCACTTTAATCCAGCATTGCTAAACACTGGTAGTTCCAAATGGGGAATAAATTTAGGGATGATTCATATTCAAACTGGACAGAATGCAATCCATACAGATTTAGTACCTTATTCCAACATAAACATCAATACAAAAGAACGAACCAATAAAATAGAATACATAAACACTTTTGGCCCATCCATATTCTACAAAACAAAAAAATGGGGAGCTTTTGCGTTGGGCATAACTGGAAAAACAAATCAATATTACACAGATAACGCAGTTAAAGTATTCGAAAAATCTTTATTGATTACGAATACAGAACCCTTAGAAGGCTATAATATTGCATCAAGCAGTTATAAACTATCTTATTCTAACACTATAAAAATCAAAGATCAAAATCTATGTATTGGAGCTACATACAACTTGTATGAAAGGGAAGTAATGGAAAACATAAATCTTACAAACAATACATTAACATACAATGGAAATATTGGATTCCTTAAAAGCAAACCCATACCTCGTAAAGCCTTTAGAGCGAAAGGACTACAAAAATCAGGAATGGACGTAGGTATCTTTTGGAATTCAAAGATACTCACGGGTAAAAAAAATATTTCATTCGGTATTTCCATAGTAGATATTGGGTTACAAACATTAGAATTTGAAGAAATACCAGGCACTAAAAACACGCAAGTAATTACAAACACACAACCGATAAATATAGAAAAAACAAATACTTATTACCAAAAACTAAATACCACACAAATAAAAGAAAATGGAAAAACTGAAAAACCTTCACATTCAATTTTCTATGCACCTATCTTAAACCTATCTGGAAGGATTCAGCTCAATCATCTATACTCTCTCACTGTAAATTCAAGCTTTCAAATAGGAAACGAAAAGGCGAAAAGAACATATAATGGTGTATCAATAATCCCCAGTTGTAGCAAAAAACTTCTCCAAATATCTACCCCTCTCCTATTCGAAAAAAACTCTATCACGAATAAATTAATGGCTGGATTCGGCCTAAGTGGACAAGTGGGTCCCTTATTCATAGGAATAAATGGAATACAATCCTTCTTAGTAAATAGCGGCACTTCACCATCCTTCTATGCTGGAATTCAAATTAGAAGTAAATCAAGTAAACAAATACAAGAGAAGTATTTACAATGATACAATTGTATTTTTGAGCATAACTAATCAAACAATTTTTCAAGCTCTATTCAAAAAAGCGAAGACTAAAAATAAATAGGTGTTACAATTTGAAAAAGATTCTTCAAAACTACTTAAACAAAATCTAGCAGTAGCAAACTAGTATTTACACTAAAGAGATAATCAATACGCAAAATAATACACAATAAATCTCAATACGGATTCTCCTAGATAAATAAATAGTTTGAGCTTACATATAAATAAACTGATGATCCCCCCAAGAACTGGACAGTAAATTAAGACAAATTTTTCAATAAATTTACTGTATTATGACACGGAGAAAATTTACATCAAAATTCAAGTTAAAAGTAGTACTAGAAGCTCTGAAGGAGCGTCAAAGTT
>JBOFGX010000023.1:0-2085 GCA_051649345.1 Leadbetterella sp.
GAATGCGAATGCTTAGTGATGGATTATATGTATGAAGAAATTCTTGATACCCATGGTTTTCCAAGGCTAGTACCATACCCTTTAGTGATTTATTCAAAATCTCAGAGTCTATTATTTTTGTATCAGTAGTCAATATGCAAAGAAGGTTACACAGCATTATTAATGGGGTTGTAAACTTTTCAGATTGAAATGTATAGGGTGATTCATCATTAAAGGAATGGTTATAATGTTGCATCATTTACCTTTATTAAGTGTTTTTTAAAAAAACCAAAAACCAGATTGTCATAAAATTAAAGGTTGCATTGGCTATTTTATTTTAAACTGATTATCACCTTAAAATACAACCTATTAGTAATTAAGTCACATCTTTATAGTTAATTTGTTATTTCAATTTATTTATTAAGACTTGATAGCTATAAGTTAAAGTCGTAAAAATTGACTGCAGCATAGTTTAAATCATTCAGTTTTTATTTGTGGGGTTGAATGTGATCAGTTTTATTATTATACTAATCTATAGTTTTCCTTGTAAAAAATAATGTATTAATATTCCACTTTACTTTGTTCAACTTTGATAGTTTGGTTTTTCAGAAAGTTCACCATTTCTGATAAAATCACTTCGGTCTTTTCAAAAATAGGAATGTGTGCTGCATTCTTAAGTAAGACAAATTTTCCACCCCGCATGATGGCCATTTTCTCTGCTGCTTCAGGCGTTGCAACGGTATCATATTCACCTACCATGACTAACGTTGGAATTTGCTGGCCCATTGGGAGCTGTTGTTTGATCTGTGAAAGTGCCCACGCACATCCAGCATAACCTTCATCAGAGGTACAGCGTAGCATCTGTTTCATTCCAATCGCTGCTGGTGTATCACGAAAATTTGGCGTTAACCAACGATTAAATATCTCCTCAGCACGATATCCTAAACCATGGTTACGAATGTCCTCAGACATATAACTCCAGAAGGGTAAAGAAGGAGGAGCAAGGTAGGTATCAATCAGTATCATTGACAATAGACGCTCAGATACAGTATCAGCTAAATGCTGTGCGATCAAACCACCAATCGAAACTCCTGTAACGATAAAGGAATCTACCCCCAAATAGTCCACAATATTAAGGACATCCTTGGCCAAGTCAGCAATGTAAAAACTTTCTTTTCCAGTTTCAGTCAGACCATGCCCACGCATATCTATTCGCAATACTCGATAGTCATTAATTAAAGTTGGAATCATAGAATCCCAAATATGAAAATTAGTCCCCAACGAATGTAGCAATATTATTGTTGGAGCGCCACTTGGACCTTGGATGTCAACATGAAATATTAACTCACCTGATTTTAAAAATATGCCCCCTCTCTTTTTTCGTTAAAAATACTTATCCTAAGTTTTTATTCCCACAACCAGTCAACGCTTGAGCTGATATTTTCATGCCTTAATGCATAAGGTATATGCAATCGTTCACTGGGAGTGGTTTGACCTTAAACCGATATGAGTACAGACAAACAATTTTATTTATAACTACAATTATCGGTGGTTAAGATGATTGAGCTGTGTTCCATAAAAAGTCTATCCATCAGCACAACATCTGTAAATAGTTAAGAATATATTTACTTTGCAGCTTGCAGATGGACGTATTTTTTCGTGGGAGTACGATAGCGCAGATATAGGTTGTTAAGTATCAGTGCCGAGCCTGTAATAAATGCCCCAGCAATTTCTGGAAAGCTAGGCTTTACATCAATAATCGCTGAAATAGCAAATGCAGTAATTGGTACAACATCCATAAACAATACACCATTTACCGGGGTAAGAATTTTATTACCTATATTCCAACATAGGATTCCAATAAAGCTGGCGATAACTGCAGTATAAAAAACATGTGGAGCAACTGAAATTAAGTTATTAACTGACGGTACTGGAACTAAATCGCAGGCGTAAATAATTGCGTTCAACACTAAAATACTTGTCATCCCCAGAAGAGTTGTTAGCGTAGTATATTTTAAAGGAGACCAATGGGGAAAATACGATGCCCCTACTGTATAAATAACCCAACAAAGCGCTCCAGTAATAATTAGCACATTCGCTGTATAG
>JBOFGX010000024.1:0-22311 GCA_051649345.1 Leadbetterella sp.
TAACGGTTAATGTGGCAACGATAACAGGACCAACGGCAGTATGTGTGGGTTCATCAATAGCATTAACAGGTAGTGGAACCGCCGCTACTACTAGTCCTTGGACAAGTAGCTCAACAACTATAGCCACAGTAAGTAATACGGGAGTAGTGACAGGGATATCCGCAGGCACAACAACAATCACCTACAAAAATAGCCAAAACTGTACACGGACAGTATCTGTAACAGTAAATACAGCACCTACGATCTCAGGAGGGACAACTACGATTTGTAATGGGGCTACAACAACATGGACAGGCTCTGGCACGGCAGCAAGTACAAACCCTTGGGTGAGTAGTAATACTGCTGTAGCAACAGTGAGTACAACAGGCGTAATCACAGGCGGAACTACTACAGGAACGGCTACTATTACATACACGAATAATGCAGGGTGCTCGATTACACGAGTGATAACGGTGAATGTACCATCGATAACAGGTCCAACAGCAGTATGTATAGGTTCTACAATCACCTTGACAGGTAGTGGAACGGCTGCAACCAGCGTTCCTTGGACAAGTAGCTCTACAACTATAGCCACGGTAAGTAATACTGGAGTAGTTACAGGGGTATCCTCAGGCACAACAACAATCACCTACAAAAATAGCCAAAATTGTACACGGACGGTATCGGTAACGGTGAATGCTGCACCGACAATAACGGGAGGGGTTACAACAATCTGTAATGGAGCTACAACAACATGGACGGGGTCGGGTATGGCAGCAAGTACAAACCCTTGGGTGAGTAGCAATACAACCGTAGCAACAGTGAGTAACATAGGCGTAATCACAGGCGGAACTACCGCAGGAACAGCAACAATAACATATACAAACAATCTGGGCTGCTCTACTACACGAGTTATAACGATCCAACCTTTTGCATTACGACCTATAGGAATTAGTGGAGATGTTACTCAATGCCAAGGTTTGGGAGTTAGTTTATTGGCGACTTGTGGTGCGGGAACGGCTCAGTGGTTTACAAGCAAAACGGGAGGTACAGCATTGATTTCTACTACGCAATATCCGGTAGTAACAACAAAGTATTATGTAGGCTGCTCAGGTGAAGCAAATACGTGTACAAATCCAACTAGGTTGGATTCTGTTTTGATTACAATAATACCTTTTCCTGCAAGACCAACAGAAATTACTCCAAGTCAAATCTTCTGTGAAGGAGATCTTGTTAATCTTCAGGCATCATGTATAGAAGGAATAGCACAATGGTTTACAGAAAAAATAGGAGGTGATTCGTTAATATCAACAAATATAGTTGCATCAGAGACAACAACGTATTATCTAGGTTGTTCTGGAGATGAAACTACATGTGTGAATACAACTAGAGATGATTCTGTAACAATTACAGTGCGACCTTTAGCAAATCCCATAGAAATTATGAATGGTCAAATTATTTGTCCTGAGGATCAAGTGACTTTAGAAGCAACATGTCCTATTGGAAGAACTGCACATTGGTATAATAGAGAAACAGGAGATCCCCTATCATCAACAACGGTTAGCCCAATAGTTACAACAAGTTATTATGTAGAATGCCTAGAGGAGGGAGTAGAATTTTGTATTGATCAAAATAGATTAAAATCATCAGTGCAAATATTTGTACCTATAATTCTTTCTGGTCCATTCGATGTTTCATCTGATGCTCAAGTTTGCCTTGGCAGTTCAGTTACACTGAGTGCTAGTTGCCTAGAAGGAAGTACAGAGTGGTTTACAATAAGAGAATGGGGGATTACAAAAGAGAATACGGTAGAAGGAGCATTGACAACTCAAAATATTACCGTAAATCCTGTAACTGAAACAACGTATTATGTAGGTTGTTTTCCAGGAGGTGAAATTACTTTATGCCCAAATCTAACAATTTTAGATTCTGTAAAGATTGTATTTCTACCTTGTGCTGCAAGACCGACAGGAATTACTCAAAGTCAAATCTTATGTGCAGGAGATCTTATTAATCTCGAAGCATCATGTATAAAAGGAACAGCACAATGGTTTACCGAAAAAATAGGAGGTGATTCATTATTATCAACAAATATAGTTGCAACAGAGACAACAACGTATTTTGTTAGTTGTTCAGTAGATTCAACGACTTTATATACAAATCCGATTAGAGAGGATTCTATAACAATTACAGTGCGACCCTTAGCGAAACCCATAGAAATTACTCCGAGCCAAGTTATTTGTCCTGGGGATCAAATCACATTAGAAGCTACGTGCAATTTTGGAACTCCACATTGGTATAATACTGAAACAGGCGATACATTGCCATCAACAACAATTAGTCCAATGGTGACCTCGTATTATTATGTTGAATGTTTCGAGGTGGGTGAGAAAATTTGTGTTGATCCAAGTAGAATAATAGTACAAATATTTGTACCTACCATTGTTTCAGGTCCGTATAATGTTTCACCTGATGCTCAAGTTTGCCTTGGCAGTTCAATTACACTCAGTGCTAGTTGTCTCGAAGGAAGTACAGAGTGGTTTACCATAAGAGAATGGGGAATCACGAAAGAGAATACGGTAGAAGGAGCATTGGCAACTCAGAATATTACAGTAAATCCTGAAACTGAAATAACGTATTATGTGGGTTGTTTTCCAGAAGGGTATATTGTTTTATGTCCAAATCAAATACAATTGGATTCTGTGGTCATAACATTTAAACTAGATTCGCTTCGACCAACGGGTATAATACCTATGGTATCAAAATGCTCATCAGCAAGTTTGACATTAGAAGGAAGTTGTAATAACTCAAGTATAAATTGGTTTACAAGTAAAACTGGTGGTGAAGCTCTCGCTTCTAATATAGTTAATCCTACATATACAACTACATATTTTGCGGATTGTGGTACAGGTTTATGTGAATCGAGAATTAGATTAGATTCAACGATTGTATATGCTATTCCAACGGTTAGTTCAAATGCACCTAACTCTGTCTGCGGTGACAGCGTTATGCTCGTAGCACATGGATGTCCATCGGATAGTATAGTTTGGTCCAATGGGCAAAAGGGAGATAGTATATATGTGAAAACTTCTGGGTCGTATAGATCAGTTTGTTTAATGAACGGGTGCCAAAGTGATAGCAGTGATGTATGGACTGTTACCTTTAATCCCAAGCCTACTCTTTCCATAGGTATAACTGAAAACTCGGCGGATCATCCAAATGATGGGGTGATTGTTATTGGTGATGGTTTTAAATTGTCAGCAAATGGAGCTGTTATATATCAATTGAATGATGGAACTAGTAATATTCTTATTGGTACAGATATTTATTTAACTCCAAGTATCACTACTAAATACACTCTAACAGGAGGAAATGAATTTGGTTGTGAGGATACGTTATCTACTACTATAAAAGTTGAATTACCCGTTGGTAATTTTAAATTTACAATTACGGGAAAAGATGAAAACAATAGCAATAATGGTATAAGTCGGGCACATTTCTTTTCAGACTTTTCGACGGGAACTATTGATTGGGGTGACGGTACCATTACAGCTTTGGCATCTGGGGATAATGAACACAATTATTCAGATACACTACCGAAAACTATAACGGTTACCGATGTTACAGGATCGGGGAGTCTGTCATTTAATGGTAGCAAGAATGTTTCAAGTTTAGATGTAAGTGGCTTGCCTATATTAAGAGAATTGAATTGTGAGTATAATAAATTACAGGGGAGTGTGCCTAATTTTGATACCAATAAATATTTAGAAAAAATAAATCTTGGTGGAAATAATTTAACTGGATCCGTACCAAGTTTTACAAATAATTCAAGGTTAAGGCATTTGTATTTATCTTCCAATAATTTAACAGGAACTCTTCCTGAGTTTAGTTCTAGTCCAGATTTGGCGGAAATTTATATTGCTGGAAATCAATTGTCAGGTAATTTGCCAAATTTTAACTCAAATTCGAATTTATATCTTATCGATTTAGGTTATAATAATTTTACAGGTCAAATTCCAGCGTTTGCTAGTAATTTGAATTTAATGCACGTTTTATTAAATAATAATAGCCTTTCCGGAAATATTCCAAATTTTATTAGTAATCCAATTCTTGTAAGTGTAAATGCTGATGCAAATCAGCTTTCGGGTACTTTGCCTTCTTTTGCTAATAATCCAGAGTTGGAAATTGTTGCATTTGGTAATAATATGCTAACCGGAGAAATTCCGAGTTTTGCTAATAATCCCAAAATAATGGATATTTATATGTACGGTAATCAATTGACTGGAAGCGTTCCTGATTTTAGATTGAAAAGAAATTTACGTACTCTAAGTTTAGAAAATAATCAATTATTTGGGAAGGTGAAGTTTGGAATGGAGAATACTGAATTGGGATATTTTAATTTTCAAAACAATCTATTTACACAAGAGGATATTGACAGTACTTTATCATCGTTCAATAGTATTCCAAATTTAAATTCTAATTTTGCTTTATATTTTGAAGGAAATGGTAATGGCTATCCATCATTGGGAGGCGTAGATTATAAAAATCAAGCCTTGGCTAAAGGAGCACTTTGTGTAACTAATATTGGACCATTGACAACACCCATTTTAAACCTCTCAGGTAATGTTGTTCTTTGTGAAGGTGAAGAAATAACGGCAAACAATTGTTATGGTCAAATCGTATGGAACAATGGTTTCAGAGGGTACAAGCTCAAGGTATATAGTTCGGGAACGTATTCAGCACGGTGTGATTCTAGTGAAGTTTTAAGTGCTGCTAGTGATTCTGTAATTGTAACTATAAACCTGGCCGCTCAAATACCTAATTTAATATACGATTACAGCGATTCACTGAATAATGTGAACAATTATTTTGATAGTACTTCCAAAACAATTTTTATTTCTGGGCAATATCATCAGTACATAGGATTAAAAGATTTAAATCAAAACAGTCAGGTTGAGTTACTAGATATTCAAGCTCACGGAAGCTATGTTGACTCTAATTACTCTACCAGAATTTATTTGTCGCCATTTAGTGGTGAGAAATATTTAAGATTTAGAGGAATAAACAATAACGGGTGTTATTCATTAGATGTGGATTCTATTAAGGTAGCATATTGTTCTAATGTTAAAACTTCATTGACAGTTGATAATGCAAATCCAAATAGTTCTGATAGTATTACGTTTACAATTACATGTGATTCAAATTTACCTTTCGATCAATACTTTCTGTATGAAACGGACTCTACAAATACAACCGTTGAGTATAGTAGTTCAATAAGTAATACATTTAGAATAAATGCTACATCATCAAAAGTGTATTCTGCTAAATGTGGTAGTAGTATTTCGAACTTTAATGGAAGAGTTTGTGATGGTCTCAAAAGCGATCCTCTGAATATTGTTGTTAACGAAGCGATTATTGAATTAAATAGTATTCTGCTAAAGGAATAAGGAATTCATTCAAGAAATCTAGATATCTTTAAAATAGTGTTGGTCTTAAATTTAAAGGACTAATTTATGAAATCCGACTTAAGGTGCTTAAGTCGGATTTCTTTTAATGGATGTATTGGAATTTGATAAATCTGATTGTGGTCTTTTAAACGAGAGGTCGGGTTCATTTTAGTTTTTTGACTCTCATTATAGCTCAAAACAAATCATCCATCGTGAGCTCATTTTGGACAATGGCTTGAGCGTATTCGTTTTGCACCAAGCCAAATGGGGTAATCATGGCTAAAAAAACACTTTTTCTGGTCTTTGTAGCGGTCTTGAACGTACTCACTTTGGTGCGTAGCTTTATGTCGTATTCTTTTGTGATGGCATAAGGGCTCGTCGTATACTTTATTTCAAACAAGTTGATGACCTTGTCTTTTCTATCTATTACGAGGTCTATCTGTGCACCGCTAAGGTTCATATCTTGGGGCTTACTCCAAGTACTAGTTTCGGTATACACGCCTTCAATACCTAGTTTACGTTTTATATTGCTCACATGATCCCAGCATACTTGCTCAAAGGCCATTCCTGCCCAAGCATGCGTAGCTCCTTCGTCTATTTTGCTAATCCAATTACCAGTAGTAAATTTTCCCGATTTCTCAATAAATTTAAAATAGAACAGCGTGTAGTAATCGGCAATCACATAGATTTTTTTGCTTTTGTTCACGCCCAATGGGATGTATGATTTTAGAAAACCGCTTTGCTCTAGCTCTGTGAGTTTTGTGCTAAAATCACCGCTCGATTCCCATCCGATACTTTTTACAATGTTTTCACGGGTGGCCCTGTTTCCGAGTTCATATATTTTGCGAAGGAGCTTTTCATATTTGTCAGAAGAGCTAAATAGGGATGAAAATATAAATTCAAACTCGGTTTTTAATTGTCCATTTTCACGAAAGCATATTTCTTCTATATTTTGGGCGGCACTTAGTCCTTTTTTTACTTGCTCCAGATAGTAGGGGATTCCGCCCATTACCATATACAGATTGATGATTTGGCTCCTATCCAATGATATACCTTGTGCTTTTAGAAACACCTCGGTTTCTTTTAGTGTAAATGGCTCTATCTTGAAACGATGTGTAACACGGTTGTGCAAGCCACCTTTGTTTTTGATGAGTTTGTTGATCATCCAGGATGCCGCCGAACCACATACAAATAACTTTAGCCCTTTTTGTGTGCTTGCCCACGAGTTCCAAAAAAACTCTAAGCCTGTTATAAAGTCCGATTTTTTGTTGTCAAACCAAGGCAATTCATCTAAAAATATGATTTTCTTTCCTTGGATTTTCGAAAGTTCCTTCTGTAAAATGGAAAATGTCATCAACCAATTTTTAGGAGCTTTGTGGGAGCTGTTAAATGCTTGGTTTATAAATAAGGTGAAATTAATAATTTGAGTTTTGGTAGTGCTATTTGCTAGCCCTGTAGCATAAAATGTAAATTCATTATGAAAGTATTCTTTTATTAAAAAAGTTTTGCCTACTCTTCTTCTCCCATAAAAAGCGGCAAATGCGGGTTTGTCGCTGGATACTAGTTCTTTGATTCGCTTTTTTTCGTCGTCTCTTCCTAATATTGCCATATTTTTGTGCCATTATTATTTTCCAAAAATACAAATATTTATCTTTTTTGGAAATTTATTATTCATGTTTTTTTCCAAATTTAATTATAAATGCATATTTTGGAAAAAAATAAACTGTAAAATTGGGTGTATTTTTAAAAAAAGTACTATTTATTCTTTTCCAAAATTTAAAAAAATATCAATTTTTGGAAAGAAATAGGGTGTTGTTTATGGGGTATTATATTTTTTTATAACCTAATTTACACGTTATACTCGCTGGGGGAATATTAGTTGGCAAAGTAGCTACGAAGTACGATCGAAAAAGGTATCCAATTTCTTTGTGTGAGTCCAGAATTATATTTCAACGTAAGTAGCGAAGTTGCCAAATATTTTTAGTCAAATTCTGAAATGTAAATTGGGTTTAAAAACATAGTTGACTGATTTTTAGTATATTGTCAGATATAATTAGATACAGTAAGTGTATTGTAGATAACGTGGTGTATGGGGATAACCGAATAGATATACAAAAATAATCCTACAATATATTCTTCCCTAAAGTAATCTGCCAACCCGACATGCGTTGGCTAAAATTCTCACCCGAGAATGTTTTGGAAGAAATACTATGAAGGCTTCCGTCTTTTCTTAGATCAATTTGGAAACCTAGAATCTTGAATCCAATGCCCGCTTGATAGCCGAAAGAAGATTTAGAAAATGCGTCTCCGGGTTCCTTAGAGATTTCTTCAAGTTGGTCTTTGAGAGCATTGTCCTCAGTCAGTTTGAATGATGCAACTGGGCCAAGGCTGATTCGTAAGCGTTTTCCTAATATTTTATATCCGATCAATACAGGTACATCTAAGTGTGTTGTTTTTGCCTCTACCTCAAAAGGTGTTCCACCCCCTACAGGTATTACTCGTACATTTCCTCTTCTAAACGCCACTACAGCTTCGGGTTGAAGAAGTAACTTCTTGCCCAAGATAGTATATACACCAAAAACATATCCTGACTTTGTATCCAAGCTTTGATTGAAGTTGGCTTTGAAGCTTCCAGCATCTGTGTAAAGCTGGTTAAAATTAACCCCTCCTTTAATGCCTAAGTCAAATTGGGCATAAGAGCAAAATGTAGCTAAAATACAAAGAGATGCAAAAAATGTTTTTTTCATGACAATTATTTTTTTGTGAAAAGCATATGAAATTTTCATAAAACTAATGCAATATGTATGTATTCACAAGGGTTTAGAATTCTATTGATTTATTTTTCAAATCTTGAACGGAATTCTGCGTAATTTTATTGTTGCAATTTAAGATTCGCCTAATGGCCAAAAATAAAACCTCTTTTTTCTGTCAATCCTGCGGGGCTTCCTCAGCCAAATCTTTGGGTAGATGTCCCTCTTGTGGAGAGTGGGGTACCATGGTAGAAGAAGTAATCGCTTCATCAGAGCCACAAAAAGGTTCTTGGCGATTTGGAAGTGATGCAAAGGCTACTTCCAAGCCCAAAAAGATTAATGAAATCGAGCATGCAGAAAAATATAGGATCATCACGCAGGATCAAGAACTCAATCGGGTACTCGGTGGTGGCTTAGTGCCCGGATCACTTACTTTGGTAGGAGGAGAGCCGGGGATAGGGAAATCTACCCTGATGCTTCAGTTGGGATTAGAACTCGAAGATTATTTGGTTTTGTATGTATCGGGAGAGGAATCGGAGCAGCAGATCAAAATGCGGGCAGATAGGTTTTCTTCTAAAAACGAAAGACTGTATATTTATTCAGAGGTGTCTACGGAGTTAATTTTTAAACAGATAGAGCTTTTAGAACCTGATGTGGTTATCATAGATTCTATACAAACACTCGTGTCTCCTCATATCGAAAGTGGAGCAGGGAGTGTTTCACAAGTAAAAGAATGTACGACAGAAATCATGCGGTACGCTAAGGAGTCAGATGTACCAGTGCTCATTATAGGCCATATCACCAAGGATGGTAGTATTGCAGGTCCCAAGGTTTTGGAACATATGGTAGATACGGTTTTGCAGTTTGAGGGTGATCAATTTATGTCGTATAGAATATTAAGGACACTCAAAAATAGATTTGGAAATAGTTCGGAACTAGGTATTTATGAAATGCTAAGCACGGGACTACGACAAGTGAGCAATCCCAGTGAAATTCTTATTTCGGAAAAAACAGAGCAGTTACGTGGAGTTGCTATTGGAGCGATGATTGAAGGGAACAGACCATTACAAATAGAAATTCAATCTTTAGTAAGTACCACTATTTATGGTACTCCACAACGTACCTGCAATGGGTATGACTTACGTAGGACGCAGATGCTATTGGCTGTTTTAGAAAAACGTGGAGGGTTTCGGTTGGGTACGCAAGATGTATTTTTGAACGTAGCCGGGGGGCTCAAAGTAGAAGATCCAGCCCTCGATATGGCTGTATGTGTGTCGATCGTATCTTCCTACGAAGATGTGGCTGTAGACTATAAATATTGTTTTTGTGGAGAAGTAGGGCTTGGAGGAGAGGTGAGGCCCGTAAATAGAATTGATTCCCGCATACAAGAAGCCGAAAAACTGGGTTTTGAGAAAATATTTATTTCAAAAAATAATCTCAAGGGCTTAGATCTTCAGGCTAAATCTATACAAATCATTGGTGTGAGTAAACTGGAAGAACTTTTTAGTGAATTGTTTGGATAAGAAATGGCCAAAAAAAAATCAAACTCTCGAAAGTTTCTACATTTGATCTGGTTGATTCCCATATCCATAGTATTAACATATTATGGCAAATATAAATACGAAGAATATAAAGTAGGGAAGATACGCTATAAAACGTTTGATACCTATATACCCAAGGGTTATGCTGTGTATGGAATAGACGTATCTAAGTATCAAAAAACAATCAATTGGGAAAGGGTAAGTACTATAAATAGATTAGGCGTTTCCTTGGATTTTGTATTCGTAAAGGCTACTGAAGGGGCTTTCTTGGTAGATTATAAATACCCATTAAACATTCGATCTGCTCGAGGAGCAGGACTAGCAGTGGGTTCCTATCATTTTTATAGAGCCAATGTCAAGTCAGATTTTCAAGCAAAGCATTTTTTGCGATTTTTGAATTATAAAAAAGGAGATTTACCTCCCGTCTTGGATATTGAGGAAGAAAATGGGCAATCGGCCGAAAACATTCGAAAAGGCGTATTAAACTGGCTGAAAATTGTTGAGAAAGAAATTGGAGTAAAGCCAATAATCTATACGAATCCAGGATTTTTGAAAAATATTTTTGACGATAGTATACTGGCGTATCCTCTATGGGTCGCACATTATAATGAAAAAGATACCCCCAAGATCTCCAATAAATGGCAGTTTTGGCAGTTTTCGGAAAAAGCAAAAATTGATGGTATTTCTTCCCCTGTAGATATGAATGTCTTTTCGGGATCTAAAGAAGAGTTTGAGTCGTTTTTGAATTAGAACAGAACTATCTATTTTTTTGAGGAAATTGAGTTTTGAGTTTATCGATAATCTCTTGAAGACCGTTGGATTTTATTTCATAAACAGTAGATAGCTGCATGCCCAATCTACCCGGTGGAAATCCACCTTTACGAAGAAACCACTCTAGATAGCTCACAGGTAGATCACTCAAAAGCGTGTTTTTATATTTCCCAAAGGGCATACGTTGGGATACAATTTCAATCAATATTTTTTTATCAGGAAGCTCGTTCATTTTAGGGATGTTTTTTGAAAAAATATAATTGTTTGGTGCTTGATTAAATGTCTATCCAATTTGACCAAATAATGTTCTCTTTTTCCTTTTCTTCTTGAAAGTTAAATTTATATATATTTTGATTGGGTAGTTTTTTAATCAAATAAAAACCGATCCTACATTTCCTATCCGAAAAATCAATTTTAGGGTTGATGATTATGGGTAGTTCGGTTTTTCGATTTTGGCTAGGAGGAAGTGTCAATACGATAGGTGCGTTTTTATCACATCCTAGATGTTCAAGACCCATATTTTTATTGTCTACTATGTAAAAATCTTCCCATGAGCATGACATGCTTGTGTAATTCAACGTGTCTTTTGAATGGTTTGTAAGCGTTGCAGAAACTAATAAATACGTTATTTTTCCTTGCTTTTGAAATTTGCCTTTTTGGATCGTGAAAGAGTAGATAGAAGATGGGGCTACTTGAGAAAATACGAATCTAGAGAAAAATGAAAACACAAGGAAAATCGCTATTCGTACCATTTTTGAAGTTATGCAAAACGTATAAGACGAAAATAACGTAAAAAATATGGCTTTTCAAAAGTTTGAATTAAATAAATATGGCTGCATCTGGGTGGCTATCTATTGCGGCCTGTATTTCGTTAAATAGCAGGCCACTACCTCCCCCAAAATGCTGAATAAGTTTTGTATTTGAATATTTTTCAATCACTGTAGATCGAATACTCTTTTCCTCATCTTCCGAAAGACCACTACTCAATAAAACGAAATCTATTTTATTTTTTTCTAGTAAACTGTACAAATTATCCGCATTTGTAGCTGGAAATGCATCCCACAATGGTTTTTGATTGATGATTTTAACTAGGGTTTGTAAAATTTGGGGATGGCGAGATACGATTACAAAAGTCATTACATAGTCGGTGTTTATACAATGTTTTTAATTATACCAATCAATTCCTCTTTTTTAGTAGTATCTAGGATACCATCGGTCTCTGCAAAACTCTCATTAAAATTTGGAAGTGTAAAACTGCCTACGATTTCAGCACCGTGTATGGGCAGTCTATTCATGGCTTGATTCAAAACAGATGCACCACCCCTAGGTCCTGGAGCTGTAGAAAGTACAAGTACTTTTTTACCTTCCAAAAATTTTAATTTGAATCGGCTCGTCCAATCAAATAAATTCTTGAACGCAGTTGTGTAGGAGCCGTTATGTTCTGCAAACGAAATGATGATAAGATCTGCTTGTTCTAATTGAGTAACAAATACGCCTATTTCAGACGGAATCCCGTTTTTACCTTCTTGCTCGATTCCATAAATAGGAAGGTCCAAGGTATGTAGAGAAAAGAGGTTTATATCCGCATCAGCAAATTGTTGTGCTGTATACTTGGCGAGTTTTTGGTTGATGGAATTCCTGCTTGAGGAAGCACCAAATGCTAGTATTTTCAATGTATTGTCTTTTATTATTATCCTATTACCATAGGTACTTCCATTAAAAGTATTTCTGAACCTTGTATCAAGGATTTCAAACTTACTTTTGAGATGTCCCAAAGGCCATATCCGTCCCTTTTTTCGATTTTTTGTCCATTTACTTCAAAGCTACCCTTGAGTACAAAGACGTATAAACCATTGCCTGATTTTTTGATGGTGTATTCTGTGGAGATGGCTTCGTCGAATTTACCCATATGAAAATACGAATCTTGGTGAATCCAAACCCCCGCGTCATTTGTATTAGGAGATAAAATTTGCTCCAATTTGTTTTTTCTATTTTCTGGCTTGAGTGTAATTTGATCGTACCTTGGCTCAACATTTCTTTTATTTGGAAATACCCATATTTGAAGAAATTTGACCTCTTTGTCTTTGTTCTTGTTGTATTCAGAATGATAAATACCAGTACCTGCAGACATTACCTGTATATCGCCTTGTTTAATGATGGTGGTATTTCCCATACTATCTTTGTGTTCAAGATCACCTTCTAGAGCAATACTGATGATTTCCATATTATCATGGGGATGTGTTCCAAAACCCATTCCAGCTGCAACAATGTCATCATTCAATACTCTCAAGACACCAAAATGCATTCTATCAGGATTGTAGTAATTGGCAAAACTAAATGAATGGCAGCTATTAAGCCACCCATGATTGGCTACTCCACGAGTAGAGGCTTTATGCAATACGGTATTGTTCATAAATGTTGTTTTTGAATTAGGTAAATGATTGAATCCAATTTCTGGATCTACTAATTGCGTATCCAATGGTTTTAATTCCTCAATAGTATTATTGATGGTTTCAGCAGCTGCAGCAGACGATATGAAAGCCCCAGTAGAAAGAATGCCATTGCGAATAAAATCTTTACGTTTCATGTTTAATCAAATAGTATATTATAATAAACAAACCTTTTATTTAAGAGGTTTCAATTTATTTTATTCTAGACAAATAATTAGTTACTTCTAAACCTTCAGTCAAATTTTTCATGACAAGCAGGCCAATATTATCAAAAGATTAAATCCTAAAAACATATTAGATCATGGACTGAAAATTTAATTTTACTTTGAATCTATTTCAGAACTACCTCAAAGGTATCTCGATACCTTTTTATACTTCTTCGTACATTCTTTGTAAAATAAAATTTAGGCAACACTCCTAACGCTTTTTTGGGTTAAAATGAATTCTTCTGCTAAGATCCAAAGTTGGACATTACAATTTAGATGGCGTAAAGCTTATAATTGAATCTAGGGATTTCTACCAAGTTAAAAGTAAGGTAAGAGACGAAACCAACAAACGGACAGGTTTTTGTTAATATTTATTACCCTGTAATAGAGAAAAGATTAAACAAAAAGAATGCATAAAATTATTAAGTAACTAAAAAATGTTCAATATAATATATATATAATGCAATAACGTATATTTTTTAGCAAAAAAGTATAATTCTTTTAAAAAAAAGTACTATTTATTTTTGATTTTTTAGAAATAGGTATATGTTTGATCGATTTTTTTTTACAACCTTAAATTTATTAATTATGTTACCTAAAATTACTTTATTTAATCGAAGACTATTTTTTTGGTTGATTTTATTGTTTATGGGATTTCGAGTCCAAAGTCAATCTCTACCTTCTGCTTCCTATATCCGAATTGATCAATTTGGATATTTACCTAATGAGAAAAAAGTGGCTGTTATTGCCAAAGCCACATCTGGATTTAACAATGGAGCTGGGATTGATTTGAACACTGGAGTAAATGTGGAGCTCCGAAGAGTAAGTGATAATGTTGTGGTTTATAATGCGGCAGCCTCTGCATGGAATAGTGGCAATAGTGATGGAAGTGCGGGAGACAAAGGGTGGTGGTTTGATTTTTCAAGCTACACAACTGCAGGTGAGTACTACATACGATGTACGAGATCTGGAGGAGGTACCCAAGACAGTTACAGATTTAAGATTGACAACAACGTATATAAGGACGTTTTGCAAAAAGCCATGCAGATGTTTTATTACCAGCGTGTCAATCAAGATAAAACGAGTTCTTATGCTTCCGGGGCAAATTGGGTTGATACTAAATGGTATACACAAGATAACAATGCCAAAGATGTCAATGGTAATAACCCTAAAGATCTATCTGGAGGGTGGATAGATGCTGGAGATCCTAATAAGTATACAGATTTTGCGGTAACAGCCGTACATAATCTTCTAACTACTTATGAAAACTATCCTAGTTTTTGGAATTCTTTCAATCTAAATATCCCAGAATCTAGTAACGGTACTCCTGATATCCTAGACGAAATAAAATACGAGGTGGATTGGCTTAAAAGAATGCAAACAAGTAATGGAGCCTTCATAATGAAAATAGGTATTAAAGACGATGATAATTTTAATACGAATGGAGGAGATCAGCTACCCAGTGCGGATACGCGTACAAGGTATTATTCTACTACTTGTCCACACTCAACTATTGTAGGAGCAGGTATGCTGGCTCATGCTGCTGTGGTTTTCAAGGGGTTCTCAACTTGGTCATCTTATGCAGATGGACTTCAAACCCAAGCAGCTAATGCTTGGACAAATTGGAGCAATTCGAGTAATAAGTCAGAAGTCTGTTCTAACGGTGGAATTAAAGCAGGGGATTCAAATGGGCCAGGAAACCAATATGCTGAAGAAAACGAAGCCGAAGCTGCTGTAGCTGCAGTTTACTTATATGCGTTAACAGGCCAATCTGTATATCATGATTATTTTAAAAACAACTACACGAAACTTCGTCCAATTAAGTATTGGAGTGACGGAAGTGGTTATGTAGCTCAAGATGGCGTAGAATGGTCCAACTATAGATCCAATCAAGGAGAAGCTCTCTTATACTATACCAAGTTAGCAGGGGCAGACCAAACTATAAAAGATTATATATTAAATAGAAAATCATCTAATGTCAAATCTACAGGAAACTATTGGTTTCCAGAAACAGGTACATTATACAGATTTAAAATGCCAGCCAATAATTATGGATCCAATAATATAACAAGCGTTCAAGCTGCTGAAACAATGGACTTCTTGGTGTATAATTTGAGGTCTTCTGATCATTCAAAGTATAAAGAAAAAGCTTTATCGGCAATTAACTTTATGCATGGTCAAAATGCATTAGGGGTTTGTTTTCTTACCAATATGTATGGAGTAGGTGGAGATTTATGTGCAGACGAAATGTGGCATACTTGGTTTGATGTGAATTCCAAATACGACAATGTGAACTCTGGGTGTAATAAAATTGGTCCTGCACCGGGATTACTTGTGGGTGGTATTAACAGATATGGCACAGGTAACTTAAAAGTCAAAATTGGACCAACTCAGTTTAATGCACTTGTAAGCGATCAGCCAGTAGAAAAAATGTTTAGTAATAAAAATTCAACGGTAAGTGGTGCTTGCCCTACCGAAGAATCATCCTACTCATATTCTACTCCTTGGGAGTACAATGAGCCAGGAATTTACTATCAAGCTTCTTATATTCGTGCCTTAGCCCATTTTGTAGCAAGGTATATTTCGGTAGCAGATGTACCTGTTACAAGTGTGAGTACTTCACCTGCCACGGCAACTAAGCAAGCAGGTTTGAATCAGCAAGTAACAGCTACAGTTTCTCCTAGTGATGCAACAAATAAAGCCGTTACTTGGTCCAGTTCCAATACTTCTGTAGCTACGGTTAATTCCAATGGTTTGGTTACTACTTTGGCAGCAGGTACGGCAAATATTGTTTGTACAACGACTAGCGGAAGCAAAAAAGATACTACCGTTATTACCGTTACAGCGGCACCTACAGCCACCAATTGTGGTTTAGTAACCAATTCAGGATTTGAAGCAAACTTTGTAGGTTGGGATATTACTGGAAATACAGGTTATGCGAGTATTACAACAGATAAATATGCTGGCTCACAAGCTATTGTGATAACAGGTGAAGGAGGCGTTAATAGGAGTGCTAATATAGACGTAACTTCTGGATATGAGTTAACACTCTCAGCACGGGCTAAAATCGAAGGTACTCCCTCAAATGCTATGGTTGGTATTGATTATCTAAATAGCTCGGGTACTAAACTAGGAAACAATATCCTGAATGTCACGGCTACGAGCTATACATTGTATACTTCTAAAGTATATCCACCAATTGGTACGACAAAGGTTTTGATTTGGACCTTTAAAAATGGTGGTGGAAAGCTATTTGTTGATGATGTTTGCTTGACACAAGCTGACGTTTGCGGCTTAGTACAGAACCCCGGCTTTGAAACAGACTTCAGAAATTGGCTAAATACCAATTCGGTTGCCTCAATTATTACCACCGGTCAAAATTATGGTAACAAAGCAGCTTCCATTAATAATGAAGGAGGTTTGAATCGTTCAGCTAATATCACAGTTCCATCAGGTAATAGAGTAAGCTTTTCTGCAGTTGCTAAAATCGAAGGAAGCCCCTCTACTGCAATGATAGGACTAGACTTTATCAATTCCTCAGGAACCAAAATATCTAATAATGTAATGAATGTTACCTCTACAAGCTGGGCGTCTGTTTCGTACAATGCTGTTCCACCTTCAGGTACTACGCAAATTTTGATTTGGTCCTACAAAGGAGGATCAGCAGGTAAACTATTTATTGATGATGTTTGTATGACTACGTCTTCAACGGCAAAGGTATCATCAGAACCTACAATGGAAGAGTTGAGCTCTATGATATTCCCTAATCCAGCTCAAAATGCGGTATTTGTTCCTGTTTTAGATCCCAAAAACCCCAAAATGGAAATTGAGATACTAGCAAGTAACGGAAAAACTGCTTTGAAGAAGATTCATAAAGTCAATTCTGAGTCACCTTATGTAGAAGTGAAGATCAATTCTCTACCAAGCGGGTCATTTATCATTAAGTATTCTCAAGGTATAAAAGCCAGGAGTCAACGCTTCGTAAAAGAATAACTTCCTAGCTTTAATTCTATTATTTTAGGCTGCTTCATGCGAAGCAGCCTTTTTTATGACAACAAAGTTTCTACAAATTTTTTTGTACTATGGCTTTCGAGGTAGGCACTACCATCTATGAAGTATTTGTTGGTTCTACCTAAGTAGGTTTTTATGATCATTGCGATCCAAGAGATATCATCTGGTGGACACAAAACACCAATTTTGTATTCATCCACTAGTTCAGCCATGATACCTGTATCAGATACAATACAGGGCTTGTCATATTTGGCACCAATTCCCACAATACCACTAGATCCCGTGAAGTTTACATTCATTCGTAAGATCACATCAGATTGTGCAAACGTACTTTCCATTTCTTCATCTGTTATAAACTCATCCCTTTGAATGATTTGATAATGGGGGGGTGCTCCTGTTAGTTCGCTGATTACTCGATCATATCCTTTCTCAAATTTACCAATTAATAAAAAGCAAGCCTTTTGAGCGTCATCAACAATTAATGAATTGGCGGCTTTTAGAATGTTTTTTACATTTTTTCTATCATCTATGTATCCAAAAAGTAGAAAAATTACTTTGTCTTTCTCGATATTGTATTTCTTTCGGAGATCAAATCCTTCCAGTTGCTTATATTCAAACACGGGATCCGGAAGCATTTCAAATACAGGAGACATTTTTTTGAGCTGGTTTACCACTTTTTGATCATTTAGAATAAACACATGTCTCCATTGTTTATTTCTAAGAGCAAGACTCAAAGTCCATTTTTTCTGTAATATGGTTCGCTTGAATTTGATCCAAGCCCTTATTCCAATTCCCTCTTGAATCATCCTTACATGGGGCCGAAACCAAATCCCCGAAATTTCAAAATCTACCTTCGAGATCCCTATACTTACTTGGTATAAATCCATTTCAAGCAGTATCAATCGATCAATGTTAAGCTCCCGAGCTTTAATACATATGAATTTCCATTGCTTGTCGTATCGAATCAATGCATGCGAACTCGATTCAAACCCTGCTTCCGTTTCAGCATTGAGATAAATAACCTTGCCTGATTTTTCTTCAAGTCTACTAGAATCGTCGCTCGTCCGGTTCAAGAGAAAGTGATAGGAGTTGGAGTCTTGCAATCCGCTCACATACGCGTGTATATTATTCACAAAACCTATTTTGTGACCGTCTAAAGTAATATTTAGGTCTACAATCAGGTAATTCATCAATCTGTGTGATATACTTTTTTGGAAGGTAAGAATAGCAAAATTACTAAGCTAATAAAGAAGGTTACTACCATAAACAAAATCGAAGTACGCATATTATGCGTAATACCATTGATAAATCCAAACAAAAACGTCCCAAACATTATCGATGCCTTCTCTAGTACATCGTAAAATGAAAAATAGGAAGACGTATCAGAATGTCCTTCAGGCAACAATTTAGCAAATGTAGACCGTGACAAAGACTGTATACCCCCCATTACAAACCCTACTACGGCTGCAATCACATAAAAATCCATCGTATTTCGTGTAAAATATGCTCCAACAGGCACCCACAGCCAAATAAAAACTTCCACAGACAAAGCTCGCATATTTCCCACTTTTTTCGATAACCATGAGGCAAAATAGCTGCCAGGTATAGCTATAAATTGTATCAACAACAAGGTCGTTATAAGTCCTTCCGTTGGGATTTTCAATTCTTTTTCTGCAAAAATGGTTGCGACATATATAGTTGTCATCACTCCCATGTAATAAAAGAAGTAGGATACTAAAAACCGCAATAAAATATTTGACTTACTTATCTCTCTGGCCGTTTCAGAAAGTGTCAATAATCCCTTTTTTATCCAAGCGAACTCAAACTTTATAGGGTTGTCTTTGGGTAATACATAAAACGGAATCTGTGCAAATCCAGCCCACCAAATACCTACAGTCACAAAAGCTAGCCGTGATGTAAACCCCGATTTCGTATCCGCCTCCGTAAGACCAAACCACTCAGGTTTCATAATCAAGGCCAAATTCGTTATTAAAAGTAGTACGCTTCCAATATAACCAAACACAAACCCCCTAGCACTCAATCTATCGTAATTTTTCTCGGATGCAATTTGTGGAATGTAACTATTGTAAAAAACCACACTTCCACCCCAGCCTACAATACTCAGTCCAAACGCAACCATCCCAAGATTGAGATTCTCTTTCGTAAAAAAATAAAACATTCCGCAGCAAAATGCACCCAGATAGCAAAACACCTTCATAAATAGCTTCCTTTTGCCAGAATAGTCTGCGATTGATGTCAAAATAGGGCTCAAAACCATCATCAACAGGGATGCTGCAGAAATCGTATAAGAGTACAAAGAGTCATTGTTTACTTGCCATCCAAAAAAGTCAACCAAGTTATCATTGCCTGATTTTCCCGTTACTATATGGTAATAAATCGGGAATATCACAGATATAATTACCAAATTATGAACCGAGTTTGCCCAGTCATACATACACCAAGCATTCCAGCTCTTCTTATTGTCAAGATGTTTATCCATAGGGTTTTGTTTTGGGCGTGCCCCCTCATTTTTTCGGGGTCGCGTGTTTTGCAGTACAGGGTACTTGCTTCACCCGCTCACGCTTGCTTACGCCGAGTTTTATTTTGTAATATTCAATTTCTTCAAAACTTTATTCTTCCATAGTTCTCGGCCTTCACAGTTCCAGTGCGTATCTCCTTTACTGTAAACGTCCGATTTTGAGTTTCTAAAATCGTTCCAAACGCTTATCACAGGCATTTTCAGATCTTTATACCCCTCAATTCTCTCAACCAGATGGTTGTAATCCCGCTCTCTGTAGCCCAATATACTGGATTTGTTTGGAATTATGCTAAGGTATACCTCATCAAACCCTTTGTTTTTATAATGATCGTACGTTTCATTTATATTATTCACATATCGATTCACAGCCGTATCAGTAATTGCTTCAAATCCAGAAGAAACGCCTGTTGCTGTTTCTAAACTCAGGAATACCGTATTGCCATCTTCCGAAACAGTCACATTTTTATCCACCTTACCAAAGCAATATTCATTCAATGCGGCTTTCCATTCCTTCAGTTTCAACACCCAGTCAAACCCATATAATACAGCATGATGCTTTTTTTCATCATAGGGCAAACTATAATCCACAAGGCTTTTTGTTGTTAAACCCACATTTCCATCTTCAATCTTGGTTTGAATGTTTTTAGTTTCTAAACCTAAATATGGATTTTCAAAACGTTCTCTGAAGTGCCTTTCCACTACTTCTAATATCAACACATTCTTTTTTTTTCTTAGGCTTACTTCGCACGCAGGTTTATCAAATTGTCTCCATGTATATGCAATTGGTGGTTGATAGCTGTTATCACCTATTTCTGTAAAACTATCTCCTACAACAATCAGCTCCATAGTACTATCTAAGCTGCTCTTTGGACTTAAGCATTCCTTCTTTTCGTCTTTGAATCGTTCCAGATTACACAATCTGTACAAATCTCCATACCGAAAGTCGTCCTTCAATACACCTATATCAAATAGCTTTTTACTTGTGCTAGTAGAACAGCCCAAAAACCATAAGAAGCCAAAAAATACAATCCCGATATACCTAATAATCTTTATCAAAATTGAAAATATATAAATTGGTTTGCATCAAACACTCCCAAAAAGTAAATACTTATAGCCAGTAAAAACATTTGCGTATAAAACGCACTTGACTTTTTAAGATCAAATCCTTTCATTATTATGTCCCTTATATACAAAAATACAATCAATAACCAACAAAAAATAAACTCATTTTGGCTAAAAAACAACTCAATACCATCAGAATAGTTTAAACTCGTAATTTTAGTCAAAATCACCAAAGAGTTATGGATACCAGTTGCTCTGAAAAACACCCATGCAATCATCACTAGGATAAATGTGGTAAGCTGAGACACTATTGGAATTTCGGGGAATAGTTTTGAGGCATACTTTTTGCGAATCATATAACCTACTTGATAGGCACCATGGATAGCTCCCCATACTATAAATGTCCATTTGCTACCATGCCAGAGTCCACTCACCAAAAACACAAAAAAGTAATTTAAGTAGAGTCTAATCTCACTTACGCGATTTCCTCCTAGTGGAATGTATAAATAGTCTTTAAACCAAGTAGAAAGTGATATGTGCCAACGCCTCCAAAAATCTCCGATATTTTTTGCTAAGTAAGGAGCATTGAAATTCATCATAAGATCAAATCCCATCGTGCGAGCAGCTCCTATGGCTATATCACTATATCCCGAAAAATCACAATAAATCTGTATTGAGAAGAATATTACTCCGACCAATAATGTGAGAGGAGTATGTTGCTCCGGATTGTCAAAACAGTAATCTACATACAGGGTGAGTCTATCCGCGATCACCACTTTCTTAAATAACCCCCATGCCATCTGAAGAAGTCCAGCTTTGAGATTACTAAAATCATATTTTTTAAACGTATGAAACTGTGGAAGTAAATTTTGAGGTCTTTCAATCGGACCTGCTACCAATTGTGGATAAAACATAACATACAAGCTGTATACGATAAAATCTCTTTCGGGTTTTTGGTTTTTCCTATAAACTTCAATAGTATAGCTCATTGCCTGAAACGTGTGAAATGATAATCCAATAGGTAAAGCGTAAGAATACATATCAAAAGGGGTATTGCCGCCTATGAGTTCCAAAACTTTGTCTAGATTTTCATTGAAGAAGTTGAAATACTTAAAAAAGGCTAAAAAGCCTATATTCATCACCAAGCTCAAAATGAGCCACATCTTTCGTTTTTTACCTTCAGAGCGGTCAATCAAAATACCAGCGAAATAATCTACTCCTATGGTTATCAATAAGATAAATACATATATGGGTTTGAAAACCATATAAAAATATGTACTAGCAAGAAGCAATAACCATATTCGTCCTCTATGCCTAAGTGAGAAATAGGCAAGTGTAATGACAATATAGAAAAGTAAAAACTGAACAGAATTAAATAACATAATCGCTAGATACTCGCACACCTTAGGGCAGTCAAATATACTTAGTTTATCTCAAATTTGGATTATATAAGCTCATATCGAATCAAAATCGTCTAATTTTACACAAAAATTCATGACTTGCAAAACCAAGATACAATTTGTGCATTAGCTACGGCTTCAGGAGTAGGAGCCTT
>JBOFGX010000025.1:0-5430 GCA_051649345.1 Leadbetterella sp.
AGCCCAAGTCCAAAGAAGATGCCGAAAAACAAAAACAAGGAATGGCTATAGAACCCAAAAAGCCCATCGTATACTATATAGACCCAGCAACCCCAGTCCAGTGGAGAAAATACCTAAAACAAGGCGTGGATGATTGGCAAGTAGCCTTTGAGGCTGCGGGGTGGAAAAATGCTATTCGAGGTGAATATTGGCCCGAGAAAGACTCCACTATGAGCTTGGAAGATGCTCGCTACTCCGTGATCCGCTATTTTGCGTCCGATATCGAAAATGCCCGTGGCCCAAATGTAAATGATCCTCGTTCTGGTGAAATCCTAGAAAGTCATGTTCAGTGGTATCATAATGTAATGAATCTGCTCCGTAATTGGTACTTTATACAGACAGCCGCTGTGAATCCCCAAGCCAGAACGGTGAAATTTAGCGATGAACTCATGGGTCAGCTGATTCGTTTTGTATCTTCTCATGAAATAGGTCATACGCTGGGACTTTTACATAATATGGGAGCCAGTCACGCTACACCAGTGGAGAAGCTTCGAGACAAAGATTTCCAAGAAAAAAACGGACATACATCCTCTATCATGGACTATGCAAGGTTTAACTATGTAGCCCAGCCAGAAGACGGAGTAAAACACCTGTTCCCCCGGATCGGAGATTATGATGTATGGGCCATCAAATGGGGATATACCTATTTTGATAATGCAAAAAGTGCAGAAGAAGAAAAAGTACTTTTAAACGAAATGACCAAAGAAGCTTATAAAAACCCTCGACTGCGATTTGGAACAGAGATAAGTCCGTATGATCCTCGATATCAGACAGAGGACTTGGGAGACAATTCCATGAAGGCCTCGGAATATGGTATTAAGAACCTGAAACGAATACTACCTAATTTAGTAGAATGGACCAGTGAAAAAGGGGAAAGCTATAAGACTTTGGAGGAGCTTTACACCAATGTAGTGTACCAGTATCGTCGCTATTTGGGTCATGTAATCAAGAATGTAGGCGGTGTATACGATAACCCCAAGACCTACGATATGGAAGGGAATCAGTTTGAATATACACCCAAAGCGATACAAAAAGAAGCCGTTGCATTTCTGAATACGCAATTGTTTACTACACCTTCTTGGATTTTGGAACAAAACATACTGAACAAGATTCGTCCTGAATCGGGTATGGAAGCTCTCAAGTCTATTCAGGATGGCACTTTATCTTCCCTATTTGCTGGAGATAGACTGGTACGATTACTCGAAGGCATCTCCACCAATGCCAATAACTACTCTGTGGATGAGCTTATGACGGATGTACGAACGGGGATATTCTCAGATCTCAAGACCAAAACCACAATCGATTTATACAGACGCAACCTTCAAAAAGTGATGGTAGATAAGTACATAGGATTATTAAACCCTGGAAAGGCAACAGTACAATCAGTAAATATAGGTAGCTATTATCGTTATTCTTACAGGTCCATCAATCTAGCTCAGAGCGATGTCCCATCCTTGGCGAGAGGTCACCTACAAAGTCTAAAAACCGAGCTAAAACTGGCATCCGTAAAAATGGACAAAGCGAGTAAATACCATATTGAGGATCTGGTGGCGAGAATAGATCTGGCATTGAATCCGAAGTAATCTTTTTTGAAGAATTTAGAAATCCCAAGGTTGTAATTCCGTTCAATCTTGGGGTTTTTCTTTTTGCAAAAATCACACCCATTTCCAAACAGTCTCTGTCTCAAACTGCTCCCCAGGAAGCAACACTGTGCTTGGGAAAGTTGGTTTGTTGGGTGAATCAGGAAAATGCTGAGTTTCTAGACAAAAACCTGAATACTTAGACATAAATCCTCCTTTGCAAGTTGCCGACGGCAAATGTATACCAATATAGAATTGTACGCCGGGTTCTGTTGTATATGCTTGCAAATGCAAACCCGAGGTCTTCTCCTTGGCTTCTCCTGCTAGTAATAAAGTCTTTTCAGCTTGGGGCAACACATAGCAGTGATCATATCCTTGGCCATAGACCAATTGTTGATTACTACTGTTGAGGTCTTTACCAATGGATTTAAACTCTGAAAAATCAAAGGGAGTGTCTTTAACAGGCACAAAATCACCCGTAACGATCTGATCACTATCGCATTCAAGAATTTGATTACTATGGATCTTAAGTTCGTGATCTAGGATAGACGAATTATCACCTCGCAGATTGAAATACGTATGGTTTGTTAGATTAACAACAGTGGGCTTATCGGTTTCAGCAAAAATACGCATACGAAACGTGTCGTCCTCCTCTAATATATACTGAACTGTGGTTTTTAAATTCCCCGGGTATCCTTCTTCACCATCTATACTAAAGTATGACATTTCAAGTTTATTTTCAGTAGAATTCTCTAGCTCAAACTTCCATACAACTTTATCGAAACCTAGTTCACCACCATGCAAATGACTTTCGCCTATATTTGGGAGAAGTGGATATGTGACACCATCTAATGTAAATTTTGCACCTCCGATACGATTGGCAAATCTGCCCACCATACAACCCGCATAAATGTTATGATCGAGATATTCCTGAGGACTATCGTAGCCGAGTACAACATCCCGATTTATGCCGTTTTTATCCTGAATCTCAAATTTCGTGATGATGGCTCCTAGATCCGATACTTGAACGGTAGTGCCTTTTTTGTTACGAATCTCAACGGTTTTTATACTTTGACCCGATTTTAAATGGCCCCAATGCCTTGGTTGAATACTCATCTATAGCAGTAATTTTTATCCATTACAAAAGTAGGGGAATGTTGGGGCAAATTTCTTAAATACATATTTAAAAAAAAGAAGAGTTTAAAATCCAATCTGAGTCAGAAATTTAGATTTAAATAAACAAAATTCTCAAGTAATGCAGCAAACTGACACCATAGAAGTGTATCACTTTGGCAAAAATTGATACATTTGTATCATGATAGAGGCTAAGGACAAAATTATAGACAATTATAAATACATTGACCTTTTTGCAGGTATTGGTGGCTTCCATCTAGCTTTATCATCCTTAGGAGCGAAGTGCGTTTTTGCTTCCGAATGGGACAAATATGCTGCCGAAACATATCTTCAAAATTTCAAAATAAAACCATTCGGTGACATAACAAGAATAAGTGAAGATGAAATACCAAACCATGATATCTTATGTGGTGGTTTTCCCTGTCAGGCATTCTCTATCTCAGGTAAGCAAAGAGGATTTGAAGATATTAGAGGAACCTTGTTTTTTGATATTGTACGAATTGTAAAAAAACACCTCCCAAAAGTACTCTTTTTAGAAAATGTAAAAAACTTGGCTAAACATGACAAAGGAAAAACACTGAATACCATCATAAAAACACTTGAAGAATTAAATTATACCGTATTTATAAAAATTTTTAATACGAGTAATTTTGGACTCCCTCAGAATAGAGAGCGTATATATATTGTTGCTTTTAATAATAGTATTGATTCTAAAAAATTTCAATTTCCAAAACCCTCCAACGAGGGAGTATGCTTAGAAGACGTCTTGGAAAAAAAACCACAAAATGCAAAAATTATAAACAGAAATGATGTAGAAATATATAAAAATTATACACAAACTTCCTCCTTATTTGATGATAAGCAACTATCTAACAAACCTATTCAAATTGGGAAAGTAAACAAAGGCGGGCAAGGTGAAAGAATTTATCATCCGCTTGGACACGCAATCACTTTATCGGCACATGGTGGAGGTGTAGGTTCTAAAACGGGTCTTTATCTAATTGATGGACAAATACGAAAACTATCTCCAAGAGAATGTGCTAGAATACAAGGATTTCCAGATAGTTTTATCTTAAATAAAATTGATTCTCAAGCATATAAACAATTGGGAAACAGTGTTTCTGCAAATGTTATACAAAAAATAGTACTAGAAATAGGTAAAACATTAAAGTATAATGAATAAAGAGCAGCTACAAGGTTCGCAAACTGCAAGAAATGGTTTTCTTAATGAGGATGATATTGTTAATAAATTCAACAATTGGAGCTGTGACGAAGATGCACAAAAATGGCTTTTGATTATGCAATACGATTTAAAGCACGTTGAATATGTAAAAGCTATTAGATTAAGCCGTGTTAAAACAGATGTACAAATCCAAGTAACTATAAAACTTAAAGAAGCCATTGATGCCCAAAATTTACAAGTAAAATTGGTAAGCAATCTAAAAGGATTTAACCAAATTGATAAAAGATGGGTAGATAAATACGTTGAAATATGGAATACACCTAAAAATATTATTTCGATACTTAAACGATATACTGGTGAATTTGAGCCAAGTATACATAATCCAATGGATAAAAGGCGAATGTTTGCCAATGAATTTTCAGAAAATGAACAATCCCAAATTTTAACTTGGTTGAATCAAAACAAATCTCTGATAGTATCCGATATTTTGAAAGGCAGAGGACAATTTTCAGCGGAATGGATTCTTGTTGCTCAAAAAACAAAGTCTAATTCTAGATGGATTTTAAAACCGATGAATTATTGCCTCAACTTTTTTGGAAATGAAAAAATTGAAATAACAAAAAGGGGGAATATTAAAATTGGAAGAATAACAATGCAACGAAAAGGAGGAGATGGGGGACGCATTACAGCTAATATGCTTCAATTTAAAATAAATCCAGCCGAACTGTTTGATAGCGAGCAATGAAAAACGTTTACACATTTGAAACGTAAAAATTAAACCTACATCCTCTAATATCTCCTTAAAAAACAAGTTTTAGCCCTATTTATTCGTTTTTAAAAAGTAGAAAACGTAATTTTGTCTACGTGCACATTAATATACCTCTTGGAATGACCCAAAGGTTGAAAAGTTACCTTACTAAATTCTTCCTTATACTGTTACTAATCATAGTAATAGCTGTTTTAGGTATTTGGATCTATTTCAATACCGATTTAGGTAAAGCCTACATACAAAAAACGTTTGAAGAAACCCTCAGTGAAACACTTGATACACCCGTAAAAGGCACCTTGAGTTATTCTATCCCCAATTGGATTCGTGTAGATAATCTTTTGGTTTTAGACAATACAAAAGACACGTTGGTTTACAGCCAAAAAGCCTATTTGGAAGTAGATATGCTCGATCTATTTTATGATAAAATTACGAGCAAATCTGTAGAATTACAAAACAGTAAAATATTTGTTTCAAAGAAAAAGGGGGATTTCAATTTTGATCATATTCTCAAAAAACTGAACAAAAAAGACCCCAATAAAAAATCCAAAAGTTTTGAACTAACCTTTGATAAAATAAACCTCAAAAACACATCGATAGCATATACAAGTCCAGAGGAGGATCAAAATATACAAGTAATTATTCAAGATCTAACAACAGGATTTTACGAGATTAACCCCAGTAAGATTACCTATAAACTTCGTAATACCACTTTGACGGGATTAGAA
>JBOFGX010000026.1:0-19600 GCA_051649345.1 Leadbetterella sp.
AGGGCTGGCATGTAGATACCCATATTATGGGTGAAACCATACCCAAAGAATCGAGCTATGTGATGCTCGATAAAAACCTTAAAGACCCTTGGGGCATACCACAGCTGAAGATCAATATGGGGTATGATGATAATGATGAAAAAATGATAAAAGATTATCATGCTCAACTAACTGAAATGCTTGAGTCTGCTGGGTTTAAAAATATCAAAACTTCGGACGACCACAGAGCTCCAGGTTTAGATATTCATGAAATGGGAGGCGTACGTATGGGTAAAGATCCGAAGACCTCACTTCTAAACAAATATCATCAATTACATAGTTGTAAAAATGTATTCGTGACGGACGGAGCTTGTATGACCTCCACGAGTACGCAAAATCCTTCATTAACCTATATGGCGTTCGCAGCTAGAGCTGTAGATTTCGCAGTAAGTGAAATGAAAAAACAAAATTTATAGTAAACAACAAAATATGATTCGGATACCAGAGAATCTATAATCAAAAAAGACCGCTTTCTAGCGGTCTTTTTTAGTATAAAAATTTGGCTTAAATCAATACTGTCCCTCACTCACTGACCATCCACCATCTACAAATAGTGTTTGACCTGTAGTAAACCGAGATTGATCTGACATAAAATAGACGGCTGCACCATCTAGATCAGAAGCCATACCATTTCTACCACCATCAAGCGGTTGTTTTGTTTTTATAAAGTTCTGTATTACTTCATCTTTAGATGCTCTATCTGACATCGGAGTTTCAACCAATGCTGGAGCTAAAAGATTGATGCGAATATTGTTCTTTGCATAATAGGAAGCTACAGATTTAGTAAACCCTATCACGGCTGACTTGGTAGCTGCATACGCATGTGTGCTAAAATATGTGGGTGAAGGTGAAAACCCTAGGACTGACCCCATATTGAGAATTGTTCCGCCTTTGCCTGACTTTAGAAAATATTGTACTGCTGCCTGATTGGAAAGCATAAGACTAGTAAGGTTTAGCTCAAATGTTTTGTTCCAACCTTCTAAACTTAGCTCATGCAAGGGTCCATCCCCAAACTTACGACCACTGCCGCCTGCCACATGATATAGACCATCAAATCCACCAAACTCTTTTTCACATAGTTGTATTGCACGATGGGCCGTTTCTGGATCTCCTGCGTCACCACTCATGGCTCTGCTGTTTGCCCCTAAATCCGCCTCGGCAGCTTTGCAACTATCTGGATTTCTACCCACAACTACAACTTTGGCACCATTTTCAACAAATGCCTTAGCGGATGATAGCCCCAAACCTGTTGTACCACCGATTACTACAATTCTTTTATTTTCTAATAACATTCTTTTTTATTTTGGACATGCAAATCTACATGCATTAACAGGAAAAGCAAAATACTCAAAGAGAAATGGGGAGACTTATATTTCTTATTCTCACCACAAACAATTTGTTCTTAACCAACGATCGCCCTATTCAAGAATGCTACTAGATCCTGACAGGCAAGCCAGTTTTTCATGATAATATTAAGGGCGTCATTCGAAATTAATTCTTTATCGCTTAGTGGTTTCCAAACATAAAACCCTTTCATTTTCAAATACTCTAAAGCAGGATTTCCTACCTCATACCCTTTGGGAGGGCGGTTCAATTTTTCGGGAGCCTCAATGCCATTTGGATATAAATCTTTGAGTGTGGTATCTTGTAATATTTGCTCCCACTCTTTGAAATTATAGTCTATTTCCTGGCGGATCTTATTCAAATCTTCGGGCATGGGCATGTAAGAACCCGCTCCAACAAATGACCCCCCTGGCCTAATTTCTAAGTAGTAACAAGCATAGTTGCTTTTTTTACCTCCTTGGCTGATAAGAGCAAAAAAGTTGTTTTTGTATGGGGACTTGTCCTTACTAAATCGTACATCTCGATTAATACGTGAAATACAAGCTTTGGACTCAAGGTTTGCAGCCGCAATATTTTTATCTTTTTTAGAAAACTCTTTAATAAGGTCATCTGTAAGATTTAAAACATCTTTTCGGGCGTGCTCATACGATTTTTTGTTCGCATCAAACCAAGACTTTATGTTATTTTGTGCTAAACCGTGAAGAAAATCCAATGTACTTTGTTGTATCATCTAGCCTTATTTTGAATTCTAAATCTCTTTACGATTAGAAGTAAAGAAGTGAGCATTTCTTCTTTGAAGAACGTTTTATTTCCCTTTCCTATATAGAAATCTCTACGACCTCTACCTCTACCATCCCTGCTGGAGCTTGGATTTCAGCTTTTTCACCCACTTTTTTCCCTAAAAGCCCTTTAGCAAAAGGTGAATTAATCGAAATTTTACCTTCTTTGAGATTGGCTTCTTCTTCAGCCACAAGTGTATAGGACATTATAGCACCGTTTTTTATGTTCTTGATTTTCACCTTGTTCATAAGCGAAACCGCAGATGTATCGATATTTGACTCATCAAGAATACGTGCGTTAGCCATTAAAACTTCTAATTTTGAAATCTCTGTTTCCATTAAGCCTTGAGCATCTTTAGCAGCATCATATTCCGCATTCTCTGATAGATCCCCTTTATCTCTAGCTTCTGCTATTTGTCGTGCTATATCCAATCGGCCTTTGGTTTTGAGGTCTTGGAGCTTGTTTTTTAAATTATCGTAGCCTTCTTGCGTATAATACTGCGTAGCCATAAAATCTTTCGTTATAAAAATACCAAAAAAAAAAGAACGGTTACCACCGTCCGAGTTTAAAATAAAATGGATTGCCTTTGCAATCCGTAATCATAACAAATATAGTAAGAAATTGTTATTGTGTCAAGTTTTATTTGAATAATATGCATATTCAGAAATGGGTTGAGATTTCCATCCCATCTATCGTCCAACTTGTTTCGTGGGGCTTATATGATTTAACCTTTGTATATTTCCATCGATAAAAATCCGCCTTATAGCCAATAAGGACTATTTGATTTTAAACAGTAGAGCTTTGAAAATGTAAAAGCTAAAAAGATATACGCTTAAGTGGCCTTCCTAAGAATCGATCATAAATTGCTTCCGTAATTGCTCAACAAATTGAAGTACCCTAGATAAACCTTACACTTTATTTTGTACTTTTGGGAGCTGATTACCTTCCATTGCAAAGAGATACTACCAAAGGACTATTTTTTGTTCTTGCCAATGTTTTTATTGATATATTGGGTATTGGGATTATTATCCCTATTATTCCTGATCTCATAAAGCACCTCATAAATGGATCCACAAGTGAAGCAAGCCAATATGCCATTTGGCTAACGCTTTCGTATTCAGTCACTCAATTTTTGTTTTCACCTATATTAGGAGGGATAAGTGACAAGTACGGTAGAAGGCCTGTCCTTCTTTTATCTTTATTAGGTTTTGGCTTAGATTACCTTTTTTTGGCATTCTCCAATTCTATCACTTTGCTGTTTATAGGCAGAATACTTGCTGGTTTTTTTGGAGCTAGTTTTACCACTGCCAATGCCTATATTTCGGACATTACACCTCCTGAAAATAGAGCACAACGGTTTGGTCTAATTGGAGCCGCCTTTGGAATTGGATTTATTTTGGGACCTCCGCTAGGAGGGTTTTTGGGCACATATGGGCTTCGAATACCTTTTTATTTTGCGTCTGCCTTATCTTTAATAAATGTAATTTTTGGGTACTTCTTTTTACCCGAATCATTATCCAGAGAAAACAGACGGAAATTTGACATCAAACGTTCAAATCCTTTAGGCAGTCTACTCGCTCTCAAAAAATACCCGAGTACCCTAGCCCTAGTGGGGGTATTGTTTATCGTTTACATATCTGGATATGCGACTCAAGGTACTTGGACTTTTGCAACAAAGGAGAAATTTAATTGGGACGAAAAAATGGTTGGACTTTCTCTAGGCTTTGTGGGGGTCATGGCTGCCATCGTTCAAGGAGGATTGTTACGCGTTATTATTCCCAAAATAGGGCCTCAGAGGGCTATTTTTGTTGGCTTGCTTTTTAACGCCTTTTCCTTGATGGGTTTTGCATTCGCAAACGAAGCTTGGATCATGTATCTGATAATTGTACCTTATGCGTTCAGTGGCCTCTCTGGTCCTTCGTTTCAAAGTATTATTACAGGAAAAGTGGATAGCAGTTCACAAGGTGAAATACAAGGAGCCTTAACAAGTGTCATGAGCTTGGCTTCGATTTTAGGACAGCCATTGATGTTAGGATTGTTTAGATATTTCACTAAAGAAAATACCCCTTTATATTTCCCTGGAGCCCCTTTTTTGATGGGAAGCATCTTAAGTCTCTCCGCTTTACTACTTACTTATACTATTTTAAAAAAGAAAAATTGAACCTAGGTTGTTGATTTGCAAAAAAAAAACTAATTTTGCAGCCCGACTTAATGTCAGGAAATTACGGATATAGTTTAAAGGTAGAACTACGGTCTCCAAAACCGTCGGTCTGGGTTCGAGTCCTAGTATCCGTGCAACATAGAATTACATACACGTTATGATAGAATTTTTTAAGCAATCTTGGGAAGAAGTAACCAAGGAAGTGACATGGCCAAGTTGGGGAAACATACAAAGTAGTGCTGCTTTGGTATTGGTTGCCTCGTTGATATTTGCAGTAATTGTAGGTGTAGCCATAGATCAAGTAATTAAAACTCTTTTAAACTTATTATTTTCAGGCGTATAATCCGAATATACTATTCATGAGCGAATTTAATTGGTATGTAGTAAGAGCTGTTTCTCAACAGGAAAAGAAAATCAAAAACTATATCGAGAATGAAGCCGTAAGACGTAAACTTACTGACTTTATCCCTGAGATAATGATCCCGTCTGAGAAGATAGTTGAGGTGCGAAATGGCAAAAAACGTGTACGTGAGAAAAACTATTTCCCAGGATATATTCTTGTCAATGCTGACCTCAACAATGGTGAGGTGCTTCACCTTATCAAAAGTATACCAGGTGTGATTGGGTTTTTGGGTAAAAATGGCGGTGCGTCTGTACAACCTGAGCCGCTTAGGCAATCTGAAGTAAATCGAATCTTGGGGGTCCAATCTGTAGCAGAAGAAGCTACGATAGATTCAGCCATATCCTTTGTGGTATCAGAAGCCGTAAAAGTTATTGATGGTCCATTTAATGGTTTTGAAGGAGTTGTGGAAGAGGTTTTTGAAGAAAAGAAAAAATTAAGCGTAAGCGTAAAAATATTTGGACGTTCTACACCTGTGGAATTGAGCTTCCTTCAAGTGGAAAAAATTTAATCGTTTATTGTGTGTGAATGATAAAAGCCAGCTTTTTCGCAAAGCTGGCTTTTTTTGTAAACAAAATATCAATCATCCACAAATTTTGCTTTGATAACTGAAACAATACTCGTGGCTAATATAGCACCCAAAGTAGCCAATGCCATGTCTTTTTGGGCATCCCAAATATCTCCTTGAGATCCTAAATAGGCTGCACCCTGCTCGGGAAACATCAAATCTGCTACTGCCCACTCTACCAGTTCATATAGTCCTGACGTAGAAAGTGTAATTTCTATAGGCAAAGACCAACCTACCCATGCTGGAAACTTGAACCAGCGGATAAAAACCTCTCGCATAGGATAAGCCAACAAAAATCCAAAACTATAATGAACAATACGGTCATATGGATTTCGCTCAAAACCAAATCTATCCTTTAGCCAATAGCCAAATGGGTTCTCTGCATAGGTATACTTGGATCCATAAATGTGTAAACATAGATATACTGTAATAAGAAGATAGCTAAGATCGGAAAATTGATTTTTAGCATAATTTCTAAATAAAAAAACCAGAAACAAAATGACTAGGAAATTCTCAAGAATCCAGTTTTTGACATCTGAAGTTCCTACTAGTGATGATAACCAAACACCTGAAAAAATCAAAATACATAGTTGAAGAAATCTGTTTTTGGATACTGGAATCCTAAAATTGGAAATGGCGTTGGAAAAGGGCATTACTTGTTTGTTTTAACGAATATAGTTAGCAATCTTTAAATTATACATATTCCAAAAATTTTGGCAGGATATTTTGGGTTTCACCCACTTGAAAACAATAAAAACAAATACCTTGTTTTTACAAAACTATTCGGAAACTGGTACCCTTTCCTGGCTTAGTACTATGTACAAATATTTGACCTCCGTGGTAGGTCTCAATTATACGTTTTGCAAGTGTAAGTCCTAGCCCCCATCCTCTTTTCTTTGTTGAAAATCCAGGACTGAAAACCTTCCTTTTGACTTGTGCAGACATTCCTTTGCCTGTATCTGTGATGTCTATGACTACGCTTCCCTTAGCCGATGGTGAAATCTCAATACTTAGTTTACCCACACCTTCCATAGCGTCTACGGCATTTTTACATAGATTTTCTATGACCCATTCGATGAGGTTTCGATTGATTCTGAGCTCGTGGTTAGCTGCAATAGTTGATACGAAACTCCATTCTATTTTACTCGAAATTCGTCTCTTTAGATAATTCGTTGTTGATTCTACTACTTCCAAAATGGGTTCGTTTTTCTTAACTGGCTCTGAACCAATGTTTGAAAATCGATTCGTTATTACCTCCAAGCGATTGACATCTTTGAGCATTTCTTCACCTAACTGCGAATCAAATTCGGGATTGAGTTTGAGCATTTCTATCCAACCCACTAAACCAGAAATGGGGGTTCCCAGCTGGTGGGCTGTTTCTTTAGCCAATCCTACCCAAACCCTATTCTCTTCTGCTTTTCGTGAAGACGAGTATGTAACTAATGCCATAAAGCCAAAGATTAAAAATGTAAGGATTAAGATGTATGGAAAGTATCGTAACTGCTTTACAATATTAGAGTTACTGTAATACACATACCCTTTTGATTTCCCTATATCAAACGCTAAAGGCTTATGCTCATCCGCCATTTCCTTTATTTTTTTATCCAGATAGACTTCCTTTTCCTTGGGAGTCCAATGTCTGGTAGTGTCATCAAGTTCTGGGATATTGAGATAATTGATTGGACTTCCATCGGTCACTAAAATAGTTGGAACAGTCTCGTTTGCACCCAAGATCTCTTGAACAAATCCGTAATCGCAATTGCTGTTCTCGCTTTTTTCTATAAAAAAACGAATAGACTCTGTATATAAGCGAGCGTATTTCTCTTCGGTTCTTTCTAGAGAAACGCGGACATTATTATAATAAATCATGATTCCAATCACAAATACCGTTAGCAAGATTATCAAAATCCATCGCTGGGTATTTACACTGGTATATAGGTCTTTAAATATCTTTTTTTTGCTCATACAAACATTTTTACAAATAAATTGTAGGTATTTGGAATGCTAATTTTAGGTCAGAATTTTGTACTTTTTGAATAAAATGACTGATTGGTTCTAGAAAATCAAAAATAGATCATTTTTTTAGTAAATTATTAACAAATATAGTCTAGTAAAATTGTAATTTTGTGGTTCAAATTTTCATTAGAAAATTCAAATGACGGAAACGTTCAAAGTAGCAAGTATATCCTATAAATCTGCCCCACTCCAATTAAGGGAGAAGCTCGTTCTTGATAACAGTCAGGTAGGTTCGTTTATGCTTAAGCTAAAAGATACTTTGAATGTAGAAGATGTTTTAGTTTTATCTACTTGTAATCGTACTGAAGTATATTATCGAGCTGAAAACTCTTACACTAAGGATATTGTAAAACTACTTTGTGTTGAAAAGAGTATTTCTTCCTTGGAGGTCTTGCCCTATTTTGAAGAAATTCTCTCTGAGGACGAAACCATACGCTATCTTTTTGAAGTTAGCTTGGGGCTACATTCCCAAATCATAGGAGATCAACAGATCATTAATCAAGTAAAACTTGCTTATCAATGGTCAGTAGATGCGAATATGGCTGGGCCATTTCTTCATAGAGTCATGCATAGTATATTCTACGCAAATAAGCGTGTAGTGCATGAAACAAGTTTCCGCGATGGTGCTGCGAGTACTAGTTTTGTCACTTTAGATTTACTCGAGAGTTTTGCCAATCAACTCAAGCATGTTAAAATCTTAGTGATTGGTTTAGGAGAAGTAGGTGCAGATATTGCTAAAACGCTTTTTGAGCGAGAGTATCAAAATGTAACACTTTGTAACCGCACTCTGGCTAAAACACAAGAGATAGCATCTGAGCTAAACTACGATGTACTTGAGTTTGAAAATCTAGCGACTCGTATGGCAGATTTCAATGTCATAATAAGTTCTGTACGATCCGACTCACCTTTGATTTCTACCAAGGATCAACTTAGAAAAGGGGAGATTACTTATATTTTTGACCTTTCAGTCCCTAGATCAGTGTCCTCTGCAATTGAGAAGCTGCATCATGTAGTATTATACTCACTGGATGAGATCCAAAAACGTAGAGATGAGGGCGTACGCATGAGAGAAGCTGCTATACCTGCAGTACGTGAGATCATAGACCAATTGTACAATGACTTGGAGGCATGGTCACGTGAACAGGTTGTCTCGCCAACTATACAGAAGTTTAAGAATGCTTTGGATCAGATCCGTAAAGAGGAAATGGCTAGATACATCAAGAACTTGAGTCAAGCTGAAGTAGATACTATTGAAAAAATAACCAATAGTATTGTTCAGAAAGTCATTAAGCAGCCTGCGATTCAGCTGAAGGCAGCTTGCAAAAAAGGAGATCCTAGCTCATTAATTGAAGTTCTCAATGAGCTTTTCGATTTAGAGAAACAAGGAGAGAATTCCATTTAATTCTTCTTTTTTCGGTTGTAAGCCACGATCAATTCCAATACTTTGTCGTAAGAGTTTCGTCCTTCTTCCTGTCCATTTGATTTTAGAAACAAATCATAGAATGGTGCTACCACATAGGTATTGATCGGATTTTCGTATTTTTTCCAACGCTTCTTTTCCTGTTCCCTATCCTTCAAAACTACTGCAGATATCTTAGATTTGTACCTAATAGCTACTGCGGAATCCAATGCATACATTCGTGAATACGATCTAAACAAAATTTCATAATTGGCAGAGTAACGAAACAAGGCATTGGGATGCTCAAGACATGCCATATATGAGACAAAATTGGCTTCGTCCTCCGATGCGAACCCTGATTTGTGAGCTAGTTCATGAAGACAAACAACAGGTAACTCAAAAGAGAAATTATGCTCGTTGACATTCGCCTCCCCCGTCACAAAATTATATATACCAGATGTACCTATATAAGACAAAATCGTGCTTCCTATCGCTCGTTTGGGAGTTGCATTATTAAAATTTACTTCGGGAAATAAGGTTTTAGTATCTTTAAAGTCATGGTTTGACCATTCAAAAACCGTATCGATTGAAGCTGTAATTTGGGACTGGGTAAGTGCTGCCCTCTGCTTATTACAACTATCTATTGATGTCTTCAAAAGGCTTTCTATATCTTCAACTACCAATTCTCTTGCATCGAGATTGAGTCTTTCTTCTATGGGTTCTCTGTAATACAGTAATCCCCAGAATAGCATATATAAAGGATATACAAAAACTAGTACTTTTAAGACTCTAAAAAAAGTAGTTTTATTTACAATACGTTTAATTCCAGATTTAAACAAAAAAAATATTCCTGCGGCAATAAAAACATAAAGTAAAAAAAGGCCAATGGAGTATTTCCCACATGAAAAAAACAAAGCCAAAATGTTACCAATGGGTTTAAAAACATAAGGAAAATAGTAGTTATCTACCCAAGAACTTCGCTTGATTAGCTCAAAAAATAGGACTTGAAATACAAGAATTATCAGATACTTTTTCAACTATACGCTAACAAAACAGGCTGCTCTTTTGGAACAGCCTGCCTTCATTTTTAAATTCTGTCTTAATTGCCAAACGTGACAGGTACACAATAACTTTTATTGGGCCTTTCTGGATAAATTCCACAAACCACTACATATTCCTCTCCGTCATTTTTGGCTTGGTTAATTGCTGATTTTACATCTTTTACGGAATTTACTTTAGCATTCCCTATACGTGTAATCACAAAGCCCTCTTGAATATTGGTTTCTCTAGAGAAGGTACCACTTTCATCAATAGATGAAATCTTTACACCATTTCTAATTCCAAATTTTTCTTTATCTTCAGTAGTAATATCTTGAATATCAATCCCTAAAGCCGCAAATCCAAGCGATGATTCAAGGTCTTTCTTAACTATTCCTTCGCCCCCTTTGTTGTTTTTAAGCGTGACTGTATAATCTTTTACAGAGCCTTCGCGATTCACGGTTATTACTACTTTCTCACCAGGACGTTTACGGCCGATCATCTCTCTAAACTTAGGCTCAGACTTTATAGGCACTCCATCTATTTTTGTAATTACATCTCCCTTTCTGATACCTGCGTCTTTCGCGGCTCCGTCTGGTAGCTCTTGTACATAAATACCTTCCTCTACATCTGTCTTAAACTCTTTCGCTTTTCTATTGTCAAGCTCCACAGGCTGAATTCCTATAAAACCACGTTGTACATTTCCAAATTTAATTAGGTCTGTAGATACTTTTTTAACAATACTGGAAGGGACAGCAAATGCATACCCAGCATACGCTCCATTAGGTGAAGCAATTGCCGTATTGATACCGATAAGATTACCTTGTAAATTTACCAATGCTCCTCCGCTATTGCCAGGGTTTACAGCTGCATCTGTTTGTATGAAAGATTCAATAGGCGAATCGGTAATTCCTCTTGAATTACCACGGCTTCTGCTTTGACCCAAAATATCAATACTCCTACTCAATGCACTTACTATACCTGCTGTAACTGTATTCTCTAGATTAAACGGATTTCCTACCGCTAGAACCCACTCACCTACCTTTACGTCATCTGAGTTTGAGAATGAAATTGCGGGAAGTTTTGTTTCTGATATTTTTATTACGGCTATATCTGTAGATGGATCGGTACCTACGATGGTTGCTTCGTATGACTTCTTATTCCAAGTAATTACCTCCAATTCCTCCGAGCCTTCAACAACGTGATTATTGGTCACTATGTAACCATCTCCCGAGATTATTACTCCTGATCCTGAGCTTTCTTGTTTCTGCATTCTCTGACCACCGCCGCCGCCATTGCCAAACATATCGTCATCAAAACCAAAAAAATCAAATATGCTTCCTTGAGAACGATAGGCTTGCTGCGACTTAGCCTTGATGTGAACGACAGAAGGAGCTGATACACTTGCGGCATATGTAAAATCTCCCGGAGTCGTAGGAGGAAAATTGGCAAGCTTTACGATGCCTTTATCTTCCTTCTCCTCTAAAACTGTAAAATCACTTGATGCATTTACAATTGCTTTGTAGCTAGCAAGCGTACATATACTAGTACCTAATGCAATAAAAACGGTTTTCCAGGTGTTACTTAAGTTCATAAAACGATTAAAAATTTTTCTTTCTTTTGAAAATTAAAACGAAACTTTTATTTAAAAATTTTAGGATTTCAAATTTAAAAAATCCTTTTAAATCTACCTAGCATTAACGTAAAAATGCATCAGATATTTCTACCTGATGCATCCTCCATTCGTATTTCGATTAGGCGATTTCTAATACTCTTGGCTCTTTGGGTTTTGCCTCTTCTCTCTTCGGAATTACCAATGTCAACAACCCTTGGTTGTATTGAGCAGCAATATTTGAGGTATCTACTGTATTGGGCAGTCGAAACGTACGTGTAAAGTTTTGAAAACTATACTCTTGTCTTAATTTTTTGCCAACGCTCTCCTCCTCATTCTGCTCTTTCTGTACTGATATCTTTAGCGTTTTTTCTGTGATTTCTACTTTAAAATCTTCTTTTTGATATCCTGGGGCAGCAAGAGATATCTGAAATTCATCCTCATGCTCAAGAATATTAGCCGAAGGAACGGTAGAAGGAGAATAAGCTGAATCCGCTAAATACTCGTTGAAAAATACGGGTAATGTGTTAAAATTTCTGAATAATGTGTTCATCGTATTAATTGTTTAATGTTTTACAAAATTGTATTTGGCAACATATGATCAATTTTAAAACCAAGTGAAAAATAATGACATATTGTCTTCTTTTTGTTGAAAAAAGAAAAATAAAAATGACAAAATGTCATATTTATGTATTTTTTACTTCGTAACACAACTCAAAATGACAGTATCGAAATAGCGGGTAATGGCGGGATTTCTCAGATAGTATCTAAAAAACTATTTTGCCCATGAAGGCAAATCGGCTGTAATGCCCATTATCGGCAAGGCTATATATGTACAATATAGTGTCAAGATAAGGATAGAAGCAAGATTGAGGTAAAATCCTATCTTTATCATCTTTTTTAGCTCAACTTTCTCACTCGCAAATACGACAGCGTTCGTGGCGGTACCTGCTGGCATCATAAAACCAAATGAACTCGTAAGGGCTACAGGAACCATCAAAAATAGAGGGTTAAGGCTAGACGATAGTGCCATGGAAGCAAAAATTGGAAGGGCTATGTTTGCGGTGGCCGTGTTCGAATTAACTTCTGTCAAAACCAAAATTATACACACGATCAAAAACATCATAAGCAATGTATGCTGACCAGAAATAAATTTGAGCTGAATAGCTAACCATTCCGCTAAGCCCGTATTCTTAAAAACATCAGAAATGCAAAATCCAGCAGCAACTATAATAACTACTCCCCACTGAATATTAGAAGCCTCTTTCCAAGTAAGAATGGGCTTGCCCTTTTTGGTTACTATAAAAAACAAGCCACAAAGCAATATGGCTAGACTATAGTCTTCAAAGTACTTTTTCATACCCAATGACTCTGACCAACCTGGAATTATAGAATTTCCAAAATCCAAATCCAACCTGAATATCCAACTAAGGGCGATTAATACAAATACTATTATAACTGTATAGTCTGTCAGATCAAGACTTCCTAATTTGGCAAAATCATCCTTAAGTTTATTTGTGTCTAGCTTTAGACTTCCTGTGATCTTGAAAAACACCTTTAGGCCCCACCAAGTAACCAGAATGAATAAAATACATACTGGAAAACCCATCAGGAACCATTGAAGAAATGAAACTTCTGGTGCCTTAGGGAATAGATTTTTAAAAATACCTACAAACACCATGTTTACTGGAGTACCTACCAAAGTGGCTACACCCCCGATACTACAAGCATACGCTACTCCTAAATACAAAGCTTGACTAAAATCAGACTCGTCCTCTAAATTTTGAACTATAGAAGAGGCTATTGGAAGCATAAGGAGAGCTACAGCAACATTGGCCATCCACATAGACAGAAATGCAGATACAGACATAAATACCAACAATATTGTTGTTTTTTGAGTACTCAACTTGCTGAATATCCAAAGGCTAAATCGCTTGTGTAAATTTTGAGATTCAAGAGCTTTTGAAATCCAAAAACCTGCTATAAGCATCATCGTGTATACATTCCCAATGCTGGATGCTGCCGTTTTGGCATCAATACCTTTGACTAGCGGAAACAAAATCATAGGTAAGAAAGAAGTAAAGAAAATAGGGAATACCTCAAATATCCATAATACAGATAATATTAATAAAATCCCAAGGCTATGCCAACCTTCAACACTAAGTCCTACTGGTGCATTACTTAAAAAAAACACTAGAAATATGACTAGCGAAATGAGAAATCCAATGGTTTGATTACGCTTCATAGGGCTTTTAAAAATACAAAAATAACATGGAATTTTTTAATCCGTGTTTATTGATACTATGCATGCCTAAAAATGGCTCTTACATATCAAATAGTTAGTAAAAGATGCGGTTGAGCTCTTACTTGTTCACAAATAAGACGAATCTCGGGACCCGTCTCCAGTCGCTTTTAATCCGAAAATAGAAGGGGGGGGCCAACCTTGCAGATTAAAATTTAATACCAGCACTCACATAAACAGTACGACCATCTGCTGGCATCAAACCAGGGCCCGGATAACCGCCGGCTCTACGAGTAAAGTAACGCTCATCTGTGAGATTATTGATCCCTGATTTAAGATTATAATGCTTTAAGAACCTAAATGATGCAGAAAGATCTTGTACAGTATACGAAGGGATTAGGCCTGTAGTTGCAGCAGCATTTGCTTTTTCCATATTGTTGGCATCGGAATACGCTTTACCAATATCACTCAACTGCCAAGTAATGGAAAATCCTTTTTTGGAGTATGTGGCACCTAGACGATTGATGTTCTTGGGAGCGTTTTCGACCCTTTTGCCTTTGAGATTACCTTCTTTTATAACTCCATCTACTAAGGTTGCAGTCTTGAAATCTGTATACTTAGCATCTATATAAGCCAAAGAAGCAAATATGCTTAAATACCCTAATTTTGATTTTTTGAAAAATGCACTAATCGGATCAAACTCTACGTATACTTCAGCTCCTCTGCTGATAGTTTGACCTAAATTGGTTCTAAACTGATAGTTTTTACCCAGCTCATTGGTTTGAGTAATAGTCCCGATTCGATTGTTGTAATTAACCTGAAAATAATCTACATCGAAATTCAAGAAATTGGAAAGCTTCCCTCTATACCCCAAGTCAAAATTATACCCATCAGCATCTTGTAGATTAGGATCAATTACGTCTGTAGTTGCTGGTGGAGTAAGATCAGATATCAAAACTGGGCGATATGCCTGGGAAATATTACTGTAGATTTCAGACTGTGGAGAAACGTGAATTTCTGTACCTGCACCGAAGATCATAAATGTTCGAGAACGATCTGTCGAACTTAGTATTTGAGGTGTGCCATTTGATACATTTAATTGCCCTTGAATATTGGAACTGATGTTCTCAAGTCTTGCCCCCGCCGTAATCAAAAATCTTTTGGAGAGTCGGAAAATATGTTCCATGAATGCGGCATGATTGATATTATTGAAATCCAAGTCTCTTGAGAAAGAGCCATCCGTAGTGGAAAAATCCATATCATTATTAATACTACCTTTTCCGAGCTGTTTTCTATCAATATGCCCATTGAAATAACGAACGCCTGCAGCCATGGTATGGTTTTTCTTAAACAAGGTGTAGTCCTTCAATAATCGTAGCTCTGTACCAAGTGTAGTATAATAATCTCTATCCACTTGTCTAGCTGAATTGGGCACATCAACTTCTGTGATTGTTTTTACATTGCCGACGCTGTTTCTCTCAGCAATAGTAGAAAACACCTTTAAGCTGATTTTAGTTTTAGGAGTAAAAATATACTCAGCATGCAAACTAGGTATAAACCAGGGCGTGCTAAACCAATTACGAGATCGCATACTTTGCTTAGGATTTTCAGCAAATTGAACGTCTGTAAGTCCAGCTGCCTGCTGCACTTGTGTCATCATATAGGTCGCTTCTGCACCTATTTTGAATTTATTAGATACAGCATAGCTAAGTTCCAGGTGGCTATGATCTGTATCAAAACTACTGTTATCTCTCCATCCATTTCCAAGTCTTTTTTGATAATAGGAGGTATAACTCAAACGACCCACCGTACCTCCAACATAGTTAAATGTACTGAATAGCCCGTTGCTTCCAACAGTATTTTGTGATTCAACTGTAAACTTGGTTGATATGTCTGGTTTACGGAGAACGAAATTCATCAACCCTCCAAACTGCGATCCATACTGAAGAGAGGACGCCCCTCTTACAATCTCGATCCTGTCTACTACTTCCATTGGTGGTGTGTAATAAGCCTCCGGATATCCCATAGGGTCTGGTGTAATATCGTAACCATTCATACGATTATTGAACTCCCACGATCGGTTGGGGCTCAATCCTCTAGAGGCTACACCTAATTGTACTCCAGAGCCATCATTTTCCCAAATAGAAATACCAGGAGTCTTTGAAAATATCTGACGGCTATTGTTCATAGCCATATTAGCGTTGATATTGGACAATACGATCAGCTCGTTTTTCTTGGTGGCATTGATAGTATATCCTTCTATCTCAGCTAAGTGTTCATTCCCTTTGATCCCTCTTTTGGCCGTAATATGCACGTCTGATAAGGTATAAGAAGCCTCTTTCAATACAACATCAACTGCTAAGTTTTGATTTTCTTGAAGCTCTATTTTGATTTCTTGCGTTTCAAATCCTATCATAGAAGCTACAAGAGTATATTGCCCTACTTTTAAGCTTTTAAATATATACTCACCTTCGGTATTAGACTGTACATTACGGACGGTACCTTTGAGGCTAAGATTTGCAAATCCTACATTTTGGCCACTAGGATTGGTAACCTTACCATAAATGGAGGTTTTTTGGGCATTGACCCCAAAAGTCAAAAATGAATTAAGAATAAAAAATATACTGTAAAAAGATCTCATTTTTTATTTAGACTTATTATAAACAAAGAACAAATGTAAGTCTTATTTAGAATAATTACAAAGAAAAAAGAGTAGTCCTTTCAAATAAGGATTTATAATTCTCAGAATAATCTAATTTGGATGTACTATTTTAGTATTAAGGGGTGTACTTCAAGCCATACTGGATTAGGCTTTAATAAGCCCCTCAAAGTTTAGATAGGATTTATTAGGTAGTTTTTATGCATAAAGCTAAATTTGTAGTTTACAAATTTTTAAATCATGGCTTTAGAATATTTAGGGATTGATATTGGTGGTACAAATGTAAAAATGGGGGCTGTAAATACAGAGACAGGAACCATTACAAATTTTTATAGTCATGAAACAGGCAGCTGGCGTAAATCAGACAACTTTCTGGGAAGACTCGCTGATGCGATTGCAGTAAACCTACTAGAAAGTCCCAATATAACTAAAGTAGGAATTGGAGTACCTGGTCTCATTACTCGCGATAGAAAAACACTTCTTGAGATCACAGCAATTCCAGAAATAAACAATAGTCCTATTGTAGAAACACTAGAAAAAAGATTTCCTAAAATTGCGTTTTTTCTAGAAAACGACGCTAATGCTGCAGCCTTAGGAGAGTATTATTTTGGTGGTGGTGAAATCCCAGAAGATTACATATTTGTAACCCTCGGAACAGGTGTAGGCGGAGCAGCGATCATAGATAAAAAAGTCTTTAAAGGAGGTGGAGGCAATGCAATGGAGCCTGGCCATATGCCATCTGCCAATGGTAGAGTACTTGAAAGAAATATTGGCAAAAACGAACTACTGGCTTTATCAAATAGTATGAGAGCCGAGTTTACTGGGATAACAAGTTTACCTGCGGATGGAACAATTTCTACAACAGGTCTAGTCGCTGCAGCTTCAGAAGGTGATGTATTGGCCTTGGCCATCTTTGATGAGGTTGGCAAGCTTTTGGGTGATGGGTTAGTCGCTATGATTCGTATATTGGATATCAATACAATTCTTGTTGGTGGCGGTTTGTCTGCCTCTTTCAATTATATATTACCTGCTATGAAACGCCAACTAAATTACTGGCTAAGTCCATATTATTTAGATACCTTACAGATAAAAAAGGCAACTCTTGGTAATGACGCTGGCCTTTTGGGGGCTGCAAGTCTTTGCTTCTAAACAATCCTACGATGAGCTTATATTCCCATGAATACTTCATGAAAAAAGCTCTTGACTTGGCTTATCAGGCCTACGAAGAAGGCGAGATTCCTGTGGGTGCAATTGTAGTAGCAGGCGGAAAGAAAATTATTGGCAAAGGTTATAATCAAACCGAAAAATTACAAGACGTAACTGCCCATGCCGAAATACTGGCTTTAACAGCCGCATCCAACAATATCGGAGCAAAATACCTCAAAGAATGTACCTTATATGTCACATTGGAGCCTTGTACTATGTGTGCAGGAGCTATTCATTGGTCGCAGGTTGATAAAATCGTCATCGGTGCGAAAGACTCTAAAAAGGGATTCAGTATATACTCACCTCCCATTATTCATCCCAAGACTGACTTGGTTTACGGCATATTGGGTGATGAAAGTGAAAAATTGCTAAAAAAGTTCTTTGTATCCTTACGTGCAAAAAAAATAAGCTGTCATTTTACCTAAAATTGGTGGTTACAATTGAAAATGAAATCTTTCATCGTATTTTAGTATTCTAAACTATCGAGATGACAAAAGCCCAACCTCCTCAGGATTTGACTGGTCTTAAGCATGAGAAAGAAAACCCACAATATGCTGTAGGATGGCCAGGAATTGAAGCTAGTGTTCGACATGTGTTTGGTGCTATGCCAGTTGGAAGAGGATTAAAAGCTTTGTTTAATCTTAATCAAAAGGGAAAAATCGATTGCCCCAGTTGTGCTTGGCCTGACCCAGATGACCATCGATCTGCATTAGGAGAGTATTGTGAAAACGGAGCAAAAGCTATTGCAGATGAAGCCACTACCCGAAAAGCGGGTCCTGTGTTTTTTCAAAATTACAGTGTGGAAGAGATGGCATCCAAATCGGATTACTGGCTAGGACAACAGGGTAGACTTACGCATCCGATGGTCAAACTTGAAAATGAAACCCATTACAAAAAAATTACGTGGGAAGACTCCTTCAAACTTATAGGAGATCAGCTAAAAACTTTGAAAGACCCCAACGAAGCTATTTTTTATACTTCAGGTAGAGCCAGTAATGAAGCTGCTTTTTTGTATCAATTGTTTGTACGGGCATACGGAACCAATAACCTGCCCGACTGCTCCAATATGTGCCATGAGTCCTCCGGTGTAGCTCTTACACAAACCCTTGGTTTAGGAAAAGGGTCTATAACCTTGGAAGACTTGCATGAATCGGAGGTGATCATTATTATGGGGCAAAATCCAGGAACCAATCACCCGAGAATGTTAAGTTCACTTGAAAAAGCCAAAAATAAAGGGGCAAGAATAGTGGCCATCAATCCTCTGTTTGAAACAGGTTTACTGGGTTTTAAAAATCCGCAATCGGTTAAAGGTATGCTAGGTGGTGGTCAAAAGCTGACAGATCTGTATTTACAAGTTCGTATCAATGGAGATTTAGCTTTGTTGAAGTGCTTGTTAAAAGGTATTTTAGACGCTCAGAAAACCAATCCAAACTGTATTGATCAAGATTTTATTGAAAAAAATACTACTGGGTTTAATGAACTCAAATCTGAATTCGAAAAGGTAAATATTGACACGCTTCTTCCCGATTCCGGAATTTCACAAAATCAATTTGATGAATTTTTGGATATGCTTGTTCACAAAAAAAGAATTGTTTTTTGCTGGGCAATGGGACTCACCCAACATAAAAATTCAGTAGCCAGTATTCGTGAAATTGTAAATATACTTTTAATCAAAGGGTCTATTGGTATTAAAGGGGGCGGAACCTGTCCTGTTCGGGGACATAGCAATGTACAGGGGAATCGTACCATGGGTATAATGCATAAGCCCAGCAATGCTTTTACGCAAGCTCTTCGCGAAACCTTTGGATTTGAACCTCCACAAGAGCATGGGTATGATGTGGTTGAAAGTATAGAAGCCATGTATCACAAGAAAGCAAAGGTATTTTTAGCTTTAGGAGGTAATTTTTTATCCGCAGCTCCCGATACTGAATATACCGCTCAGGCATTGCAAAACTGTCTACTTACGGTACATATATCTACAAAACTCAACCGTTCGCACCTTATACACGGCAAAACCGCTCTAATCCTACCTTGTTTAGGAAGAACAGACATAGACGTAGTGAATGAGGTCCCGCAATACCTAAGTACAGAAAACTCTATGGGAGTTGTTCAAAAAACACAAGGGGTATTAGAACC
>JBOFGX010000027.1:0-2004 GCA_051649345.1 Leadbetterella sp.
TTGAGTCCACGGCTACAAAGAAAAGTAACAAATAGCAAGTAGCAAGTAGCAAGTTCGGAAAAATATTACTTGCTACTCGCTACTTGAGCGAAGCGGTACTTGCTACTTAAAAAAAACAATGACCAATAATAACGACATCACCGCTTTAACCCAAGCCCTATCTCGTCTGGCTCAGAGAACTAGTAATCTCAAGCCAACTTTAAGCGCGATCGCCCAGTATCAGGAGAGGCACTATCAGCAGTCATATGATGCCAATCGCGCCCCCGATAACACACCTTGGCAGCCTTTAGCTGAATCTACTTTGGCGCAAAAACGTAATCCTAAAATGCTGGTTGAAGAGATTGGGCGTATACCTGGATCTAGATTTAGCGAGGCAACTAATAACAGGGTAATCGTCGGCTACGGCGATCCTTTAGCTGCAATACACGATATGGGGGCAACTATTCCTGCTAGGACTGTAGTACCGAAAAACAAACAGGCTCTTTACTGGGCGGGGCTTTCCCGACCTGTCCGTAAAGCAAGAATACCAGAGACTAAAATCCCTGCGCGTCCTTTAATTGGGTACACCGAAGAAAACGTGCAAGAGTGGCGTGAAATTATTTTGACGGAATTAATAGATGATTTATAGATCTTTTTTTAAAACGTCCTCTAAAAACATTTCACTATAGCCACTAAAATTAAAATGTTTGTTGTTACGAAAAATTTTAAATTTATTTAAAAGTTCTTGCTCTTTTTGATAAGCATATATTCCGAACAAATATGGTTCTTGCCATAGTATTTTACATGAGTAAGGAATATGTCTGATTCTACTTTTTATAGACTTATTGGTCACGCCTATTTTATAGTAAATTTTTGATTCAATATTTATCTTCAGATAATAAATCCACCCTGGTTTATCACAATTAAAGCCAGCGTCAGCATTGCATATTCTGCATCTATGTCCAGCCTGGAAACTTGTCCATTTAGCTTCATACTGATGTTTATTTGGGCATTCAAAAAGTAGAAATGAAAGACAATTTGTGTAAGTTTTGCTAAGTAGGCGATAGCCCTCTTTTTCTATTTTTTTCTTTACGTCATTGTAATTTAAAGGGGCGTTTTTCCTGCACTTAGGGCATCGGTAGCCAGTGTTAAAGTTACTCCAGCGCATTGCAAAACTATGCCCCTTATTACATTTGATTTCTAAATAAGAATTTGCTCCTTCATAGTTTTCACTAATCAACTGAAAGCCAACATTTTGTACTTCTTTTCTTACTTTTTCTATAGTTATAATTCTGTTGGCGCATTCTAAACAACGATTACCTTGCGCCCAATTGCCCCACCTAATAGATTGACAATGACCTTTGGAACAAATAAATCTAAGTTTTTTAGTACTGCTTCTGCCCTGTTCGTATTCATCAAGAAGTGTGTACCCCTCTTTTTCAAAAGCCTGTCTTACTAGAGCTGGATCGATATATACTCCAGAGCAATAAGGACATCTTCTACCCTTTTTCCACGAATTCCTAGAGCTTTGATATCGATGTCCTTTTGGACATTGGATTGAGAGCTTTGATACTGAGTCAAGATATTTGCTACTTAAAAGTTCATATCCTTCCTTCCCGATTTCATTTTTAACAAAATCGTATGCTAAGGTTTTTCCCATGGTGAACTACTTGCTTAGTTTACAGGCGATGGGTGGTGAGACACCGCGATCGCCTTTCTGTACAACTATTATACTACGAATAACTAACTCTATTTGCGATCGCGGAAGATGATATTGCTGGAGAATTTGACAATTGATTTTGTATTGAAATATAATTGAAGTAACGCACCACTACAAGCGTTTTCGCAATAACGAAGTGTATCCGTGATAGACAACTTTAAAAATCATGTTTAATCCTGCAATTTTCAGTATTTTCGACACATTGAATCATTTATCCTCGGTAATTGGCACATTTTACGTCTACGTAGTAGCGATCGCTTTACCAATATGTTTGGGGCAATCTATCTATGCAAAATTCATTAATT
>JBOFGX010000028.1:0-38935 GCA_051649345.1 Leadbetterella sp.
ATAAGCTAGATATTCCCATTGGCACTGTAAAAAATCGTATTCACTTAGCAAGGAAAATGTTAAAGGATATGCTACCTATGTATGCCTATTCTACTACAGAATTTTAAGTTTATTCCTTTAATCTAAATCTTAACATTTGAAAAAAGTTATTGTCATTGGCTCTGGCTTTGCTGGATTATCATCAGCTACCAAACTTGCATCTCAGGGTTATGACGTAACTGTTCTTGAGAAAAACTCTACTTTGGGTGGTAGAGCTCGAGTTTTCAAGGAAAATGGATTTACATTCGATATGGGTCCTAGCTGGTATTGGATGCCCGATATTTTCGAAAACTACTTTGCCACATTTGGCAAAAAACCTTCTGATTATTACGATCTCGTTAGACTTGATCCATCTTATAGGGTAATTCTTAAAGGAGGTGAAGCCATCGACCTCCCCGCAGATCCCCAAAAACTTAAAGCCCTTTTTGAACGTTTTGAGCCCGGTTGTGGTGAAAAATATGATAAATTTTTAGAGGAGTCTAAATACAAATATCAAGTGGGTATTGGTGAATTTGTGTGGAAACCCTCCTTATCTATTACTGAATTTTTTGATTTTAGGCTTGTTTCCAAGGCGGTATCTTTAGACCTATTTGCATCATTTGCTAAACACATACGTAAGTACTTTACACATCCTACACTTTTAAAAATAATGGAGTTTCCGGTCTTATTTTTAGGTGCTACACCTAAAGATACACCTGCACTCTACAGTTTGATGAATTATGCTGAAATGCAACTCGGCACTTGGTATCCCATGGGTGGCATGCACGAGATTATTCGAGGCATGGTACGATTAGCTGAGGATAAGGGGGTAAAATTCCTTACGAATCAAACGGTCTTGAAAATTGAATCGGAAAACGAAAGGGTTCAAAGTGTTGTAACAAAAGAGACTCGCTATAAAGCTGACATTATCGTAAGCGGTGCCGATTATGCCCATACGGAGGATCTTTTGGGAACTGAAAGAAACTACTCAGAACGCTATTGGTCCAAACGGACAATGGCACCTTCCTCCCTGCTTTTTTATTTGGGAATAAACAGGACTGTAGAAAAACTAACCCACCATAACCTGTTTTTCGATGAGGATTTTGATCAGCACGCCAAAGAAATTTATACAAAACCTTCTTGGCCATTAAAACCTCTTTTTTATGCCTCTGCTCCTTCCAAAACAGATCCATCTGTAGCACCTGAAGGATGTGAGAATCTGTTCTTACTTGTTCCTATTGCACCTGATTTGGTGGATAACATCGAAAAAAGAGAAGAATATTTCAACATTCTAATGGATAGATTAGAGAAATATGTGGGTCATCCTATCAAAGAGCATATTGTATACAAAAGGAGTTATGCCGTAAATGATTTCAAGAGCGATTATAATGCCTTTAAAGGGAACGCATATGGTTTAGCAAATACATTGCTTCAAACAGCTTTTCTAAAGCCAAGAATTAAAAATCGCCATATAAAAAACATGTACTATACTGGACAATTATCTGTGCCCGGTCCTGGAGTTCCTCCTAGCATAATTTCGGGCCTAGTAGTAGCAGATTACATCACCAAAAATAATTAAAACTATGGATCCTCTTTATCAAAAAACAACCTATGATTGCAGTAAATTAGTTACAGAGAATTATAGTACATCTTTTGCTTTGGGAATAAAAACGTTACAGAAGCGTTTTCATAATCCTATATACGGCATTTATGGTTTTGTGCGTTTGGCTGATGAAATCGTGGATACATTTCATGAGTTTGACAAGGCCACATTACTTCGTAAGTTCAAAAACGATACATATGAAGCCCTGAATACAGGTATTAGCTTAAATCCGATCTTGCATGCTTTTCAACAAGTTGTACGAGATTATAGTATAGATACCGAACTGATTGACGCATTCTTATATAGCATGGAAATGGATCTTCATGACATAGAATATGACTCATCGAAATACCAAGAATATATATATGGATCTGCTGAAGTTGTAGGCTTAATGTGTCTTCGTGTATTTGTAGAGGGAAATCAAACCCTATATGAAAACCTTAAATCGGATGCTCGTAGCTTAGGAGCGGCCTTTCAAAAGGTTAATTTCTTGCGTGATCTAAAGAGCGATTTTGAGGATCGTGGAAGGGTTTACTTCCCTGGAGTGGATTTTGTGGAGTTTACACCAAGAGCTAAAAAACAAATAGAGAAAGATATACAAGAAGATTTTGACAAAGCACTACGCGGAATTCAAAATCTTCCTGCAGGTGCTAGAAGCGGGGTTTATTTGGCTTATGTGTATTACCTTAAGTTGTTTACAAAAATTAAATCTACAGAAGCCTCGGTCATCAAAGAGACTCGGATTCGTGTACCTAATGCGATCAAGTTTCTTCTTTTAGCCAAAACGCTAATAAAACAGCAGTTAGGGACTATTTAATGTTTCTTGCTTTTTTCATTACTTTTCTCGTACTTTATAGGCATTAATCTATATACTATTATTTTGGTATTCAAGACTTTCTATATCTATTTGTTTCTATTGTGGCCAACTATATCTATTTGCCAGTCACTGGAATCTCAAACACAAGATAAGTTAATTGGCATAAATCAAATACATCAAAACCATATTGGGCTTCTCATTTATGATCTAACTAGCCGTAAGGAGCTGTTCCAATTTCAAAAAAATCAGCATTTCATCCCAGCCTCTAATGCAAAAATACTTACGCTTTACAGCTGCCTTAAAGCCCTAAAAGATAGTTTGCCTGTTTTTGATTATCAAAAGAATGGAGATACTATTTGTTTTAGAGGGAAGGCCAATCCATCTTTACTGCATCATGAGTTTAACCCGATGGGGGCGGTACAAATGCTCGCCACTGCTACCAATCTACGCTTTGACTCAAGTAATTATTTTGGCCAAAAATATGGTCCTGGTTGGGCATGGGACGACTATGAAGGGGCTTTTCAAGCTGAAATAAGCCCGCTTCCCATTTACAGCCAAGTCCTACGTCTTATAAAATCTCCAAGTGGCGAACTAAAGGCAAATATTCCCTATTTTCTACCTTATGTTGATCATGTAGAAAATACATTTCCTTATTCTCGTTCTATTAACCAAAATCGGTTCTTTATACGAGATTCAGAGTCTACTTCAAACATTGCATTTCTCAGTTCTCCCGATTTAAACACCTATTTATTAGGTGAATATATGGGAAAACGAATACGGTTGGGTTCATGTAAAGCTAATAAACGCTACACCACATTTTACCAAACGGGTGCCGATACGCTTTATAAAAAAATGATGTACGAAAGCGATAATTTTCTTGCTGAACATCTACTTCTTATGGCAGGTCAAAAATTTACGGACTCCATAGGTACACATATCGCTTTGCAAAATCTAAAGACTGCTTATTTTCCAAATTTTACTGGTAAATGGGTGGATGGATCAGGTAATTCTAGGTATAATTTGTTAAGCCCTTCATTTATAATAGATTTGCTCAAAACGATGAACGATGAATTTGGGTTTCAAGAGATAAGTACATATTTCCCACAGGCAGGGATAAGCGGAACAATCAGATCCTCTTTCGCAAAGCCATATCCTATCTATATGAAGTCGGGGAGTATGGGAGGCATTTATAACCTAAGCGGATACGTAATAACCAAATCTGGAAAAAAACTAGCCGTGTCATGCATGACTAACAATAGTTTATACCCATATGCTCGAATTCGTAAAGAGGTTTCGGACTTAATAGTCTGGATTTGGGAAAATTATTGATGGTTCGTAGAATTATTTGCTTAGTTGTTTCGTTATTTATTAAACAAAATAAATTTTGTACTCTTATTTCATTTTAATGGATATTCGGGTTCAAAAATACAATTAGTTCTAAACCTTCGCATATATGATAAAAAAAACTATTTTTCCTTTTATTGTTTTCACATTATTTAGCTTAATTTCATTTGCTCAGGACACATCGGCTGATAGCCTTTTAGCTGAATTATCTACGGCTCAAGCTCCTGAAAAATTACTTCCAGATCGTATGCTATTATCACAACGGGTATTTTGGGGGCAAAATGGACTATTCCGTAAAGTACACATAGCACCCGCTTTGACAGCTGAAAATCGTCAAAAAGAACTACGTGTTCGTCGAAATATGTTTAAAATCCACCAAGCAGTAGGTATAGCCACAGCTGCAGGAATGCTTGTACAAGGAATACTAGGGAGTAGAATGTACAATTTTGATTTTGAAAATAAGGACTATAGTAAATATGAAAAAATGGTTAATGCACACAAAGCAGTTGCAACAGGTATAAATATCAGCTATGGAACTACGGCATTAATGGCTTTTATGTCTCCTCCTAAGCAAATTCATAGGAAAGGTGTTTCTAACATGGGAGTTCACAGAGTTTTATCTTACGTTCACCTTAGCGGCATGATTACAACCAATGTTTTAGCTAATAGAATAGATGACGAAAAGACAAAAAAAGCCCACAAGTATGTTGGCATGAGCACTTTTGTAGCCTATGCGGCAGCAATAGCCATAATTAAATTTGAATTCTAATCTCTTTATTTTTGAAATCATGAAAAAGATTTTAACTCTTATCTTGTGTATCACAAGCCTTGTTGGTTCCATCCAAGCACAGAAAAAAATTACAGCCGACAAAAAAAGTAGCACGGTTACGTATTCAATGAAACATCCGCTTCATGATTGGGACGGTATAAATAAAGCTGTCAACGCCGTACTTATTTACGACGAGGCTACCAAAACGATAAAACAAGTGGCTGTAGTTCTGAAAGTGAATGACTTTGATAGCGAGAATTCCAATAGAGACTCACACACTGTAGAGGTATTGGAGTCCCTCAAATTTCCAAACGTAAGTTTTTCCAGCACATCTGTTATTATTTCTGGAAATGCGATAACAGCCAAAGGTAATCTTAATTTTCATGGAGTAACTAAAGCTACAACTCTTACTGGCACTATTGCTCAGACCGATAAAAAGATAAGCTTTACGGGCGGATTTTCGGTGCTCATGACAGATCATGGTATTACTAAGCCAACCCTTATGGGAGTGGCTGCTGATAATGAGATAAAAATCAAAGTTGTTGCTAATTTTCCACTTTGACATGTAGCTTTGTGTCTATTGAATAATCCCAATGTCTAGTATATTTTCCAAAATAGTAGCAGGTGAGATTCCTGCTCATAAAATTGCTGAAACCGACGAGTTTTTGGCTTTTCTAGATGCCTTTCCTTGTGCAATTGGACATACGTTGGTTATCCCAAAGAAAGAGGTAGATTATATTTTTGATTTAGAGGATGACGTTTACCTTCGTCTTATGGCATTTGCCAAATCTATTGAGCCAGCTATCCGCAAAGCCGTACCATGTAAACGCGTTGGTGTTGCAGTGATCGGTCTTGAAGTTCCCCATGCACATGTGCATTTGATTCCTCTAAATAGTATGGCTGACATGAACTTTAATAGCAAACTAAAACTTAGTCAAGAAGAACTTGCAGCAACAGCTGCTAAAGTAATCTCTTTCTTATAAAAACGCTCTTCCTTACTAGTATAGCTATCCATTTTATCTTTTTTTAAGTGAAGCAAGACTCCTGTTTCTACTCAGGCCGCTGGCTTATGGTATATTTTACACATAATAAATACACCTTTTAAGTCCCCTTTTTCGAATAATTTCATTAGTCCATCCAATACCCAAGTTGTATATTTGAATTTCATAATTATTGAGCATGGAACTACGGTTTGCAGAGATAGAGAGTCATCTAGAAGGCTTGTTTTACTATAAGCAAGAATCCATTCTTCGGATGTATGCTACCGATGCCTCTGCATACCAAGAAATGCCCTTAGCTGTTGCTCTACCAGCTAATACTAACGACATTCAAGTTTTGATCCGATTTGCTTCGGAAAACGGTATTTCGATCATCCCAAGAGCTGCGGGTACCTCACTTGCTGGACAAGTGGTAGGCAAGGGTTTGGTCGTAGATATTTCCAAAAACCTAAACCAAATCCTAGAAGTAAACACCAACGAAAAATGGGTGAAGGTTCAACCCGGTGTTATTCGCAACGATCTCAATGCCTATCTGAAGCCCTATGGGCTTATGTTTGGTCCCGAGACCTCCACGGCCAGTAGGGCCATGATAGGCGGTATGATTGGCAATAACTCCTCAGGCTTACATTCCATCGTTTGGGGAGATACCCGACAAAATATTTTGGAACTGGAAGTCGTACTTTCAGATGGTTCTATTGCCATTTTAAACGAAAAAACTTTATCTCAAAAACACGAGGGTTTATTGGATGAAATAGTAAATAACCTCAACGCTCTTTTACAAAATTTTGAAAACCAAGAACATATACGATTAGGCTTTCCGCATCCCAATATCACTCGAAGGAATACTGGATATGCCTTGGATATGCTTCTTCATACACAAAATATTTGCCAGTTGATTGCTGGATCTGAAGGTACGTTGTGTTTTATTTTATCTGCTAAACTCAAACTAATGGATCTACCTTCGCCCCATGTAGCCTTGGTTTGTGTTCATTGTGAAACAATGCGTGAATCCTTGGAAGCTAATTTAATCGCTCTAGAAAACGGTTGTTTCGCATCTGAGCTCATTGATGATGTGATACTTGCGTTTAAAGACAGCAACCCAACCCAAAAACTAAACGGGGAATGGGTGGTAGGAAGCCCCAAGGCTATTTTAATGGTTGAATTCTACGATAACGATGATTTAGCCTTAGAAAATCGTATACAGAGCTTTACTGAGGGCTTAAAAGCCAAGAATTATGGATATGCCTATCCCGTACTTTATGGAACCGACAGTCACAAGGCTTGGGAGCTCCGCAAAGCAGCATTGAGTCTACTTTCTAACCAAAAAGGCGATCTTGTACCCACCAATTTTATAGAAGACTGTGCCGTACATCCCCAAGACCTGCCCGACTATATAGACGAGATTGAAGCTTTGCTTCAAGAAAACAAGCTAGAATACTCGATTTCGGCACATGCGAGTGCGGGCGAGCTACACGTAAACCCACTCATGAACCTCAAGTCAAAAGAAGGGCAAGAACAGTTCCGTACCATCCTTGATAAAACCGCACAAATCGTAAAAAAATACAAAGGCTCCCTTTCGGGTGAGCATGGAGATGGTAGACTTCGAGGCGAGTTTATCCCATTTATGATGGGGGAATATACTTATGAACTTTTCAAAGAAGTTAAACGGATATTTGACCCTAAGACGGTATTCAATAAAGGGAAAATCACGGATTCCCCCCCTATGAATACATTCTTACGGGTGCAAGAAACGGTTGTATATCCTACTCCACCCACGGTATTTGATTTTTCTGAAGACGAAGGCATTCTGCGTTTGGCCGAAAAATGCTCCGGATCGGGCGATTGCCGCAAAACGCACATTACTGGTGGTACCATGTGCCCCAGTTATATGGCTACCCGACACGAAAAAGATACCACGCGTGCCCGAGCCAATCTTTTACGACAATATTATTCTGAGCCTGGAACAGGCCTGCAAAATGCCACAAAAGAAGTTCTAGATTTATGCCTCTCTTGCAAAGCCTGCAAAAGCGAATGCCCATCCGGTGTAGATATCGGCAAAATGAAAGCTGAGTTTACGCAATCCTATTACGAAGCAAATGGGGTTCCCTTGCGAAGTAAGTTGATCGCCCATTTCGATAAATTGATGCGTTTTTCATCCTATTTTCCTCGTATTTACAATTTTTTGTATTCCCATAAATCGATACAAAAGCGACTGAACTTTTGGGTGGGTTTTCATCCTGATAGAAGCATACCATTGCTGGAAAAAGAAACCTTTCAACAGTGGTTTTCCAAACGAAAAATTTCGATTTCTTCTACCCGTAAAGTGGCCATTTTTGTGGATGAGTTTAGCAATTACAACGATGTATCTACGGCCAAAAATCTTGTTCTATTACTTGAGAAATTAGGCTATGAAGTTCGCTTAGCACCTATTTCGGTATCGGGACGTACGTATTTATCCAAAGGATTTGTAAAAGAAGCCCAAAAGCTAGCTAATCAAAATACCCAATTTCTCGCACAAACACCTTGGAACACCCTAGATATTGTTGGAATAGAGCCGTCTGCCCTACTCACCTTTCGAGATGAAAATATCGATCTTGTAAAACCTGAATTAAAAGATAATGCCCGAGAAATCGCCTCCCGTTCTTACTTATTTGAAGAATGGTTTACGAAAGAAATGGAGGCAGGAAATATCAAAAAAGAACAATTTTCTGAAACACCAAAAAAGATAAAACTGCATGCTCATTGCCATCAGAAAGCCCTCACTAGCTTGATTCCTTCAAAAAAAGCCTTGTCGTTCCCAAAAAACTATACCGTAGAACTGATCCCCTCAGGATGCTGCGGTATGGCCGGTTCATTTGGCTATGAAAAAGAACATTTTGAGCTATCCCAACAAGTCGCCGAGTTAGTGCTTTTCCCCACTATTCGATCCCTTGAGAAAGACATTATCGTAGCCGCGACAGGAACCAGCTGCCGTCACCAGATCAAAGACGGGCTGCAAAAAGAGTCCTATCATCCGATTGATATATTGTTTGAGGCGTTACTTTAGATTACAAATGCTTTTACTACAATTTATTACATAATAATGAATTTGCTTTCCGCTGAAATAAACTAAGTAAAACCACACAGGAAATGTATTAGGTAATTAATTTGAAAACCAAAAAGGAAAACCTAAGTTTTTATCAGATGACGAGGAATCTATTCCCAAAATGGTATATTAAGGTATTTGAATTCAAAACATACACTAGAAATTGACTAACCATAATTTGCTTCCAATCCACCTCAGAACGCATTTAAAGGTATCTCAATACCTTTTTTATTGTATTTCATAACTTCTATTTTATCATATGATAGGGTTGAAAAATAACTCTATTTACGATAATTATCTTCCGAAATTCAACGTTTTGCAAGTATAGACAAAATAATATTTGTCTCTCTAGTGGGGATATAATTTTTTTTAGTTTTCAAAAACTGTAAATTTGTGTAAAACGAATATTTAGTGAACGAGCGAGAAGCTGGAATAGAAAGGTTGTATCCTTCCATTATTGGGAAAATGGCTACTCGCTATTATTATTTGAGGCAACTTCGCCAAAAAATTGAGGAGATCATTCTCCAATTCATTTCTAATAATTCTTCAAAATTGATTTTGGCAGACTATGGATGTGGAAATAAGCCTTATGAGACTTTGATTATTCCTTTTGTTGAAAGGTATATAGGTGTAGATTTGCCTGAAAATACCTCTGCCGATATCCATATTTCACCTGAAGGTCGCATTCAACTAGATGAAAGTAGCTTGGATGTTGTACTTTCAACTCAAGTATTAGAACATGTCGTAAACCCAAACTTATACCTTTTGGAAGCCCAAAGAGTTTTAAAGAAAGACGGTATGTTGATTTTAAGTACGCATGGCTACTGGATGTTTCATCCAGATCCAACGGACTTTTGGCGTTGGACATCAACAGGTTTGAGAAAAGTGGTTAGTGAAGCTGGTTTTGAAGTTGTATATTTTAAGGGAATTATTGGTAGATCTGCTATGGGGTTGCAATTGTTTCAGGATGGAATTATTTTCAAACTTCCCAAATTTCTCCGCCCAGTTCTTGCAATAGTTATGCAGCCTTTAATAATATTCTTTGATAAAATTACATCACAAGAAACTAGGGATAAGGATGCCTGTACTTTTGTTCTAGTTGCTAAAAAGAAATAGTCTTTATGAATTTATGTATTACTCGCTCCAACAAATATTCCTATTCAGAAACTTTTATTGATAACCAAATTAAGGAACTAAAGCCTCAAATTTTACTTTGGGAAGGTTGGTACCCTTCTATTTTACCTTCTCAAAAATCTTTTTTACCTTTTCCCCTCAATTTCCTTTTAGTTAGAGGGGGGATACGAAATTTATTTCCTTCCATTTATCATAGAATTTACACCTTTTTTTTTACCTCCTATTTGGTAAAAAATAGAATTGATACGCTTTTGGCAAACTACGGACCCATGGGCGTGGCATTGTTTGATGCTTGTAAACGTGCTAATGTTAAGCTTTTTGTACATTTTCATGGATTTGATGCTTCTGAATATAAAACATTAGAGAATTATAAAGAAAGATATGAAGTCCTTTTTCAAAATGCTAGGGGATTAATAGTTGTTTCAAATGATATGAAAAGCCAATTGTTAAGCTTAGGTGCGAATCCGCATACAATTTATCTAAATCCATATGGGGTCGAAATTGATAAATTCTTTGGAGCAGAACCAGAAAATAAGGGTCCTGTTTTCATTTCTGTTGGTAGATTTACGGCAAAAAAAGCACCGCATTTAACTATAAGAGCATTCGAAAAAGTTTTGAATTCTGAGCCGAATTCAACGTTAATAATGATAGGAGATGGTGAACTATTGAACGATGCAAAAAAATTAGTTGTGGATCTAAAGCTATCAGCAAGTGTTGAATTTAAAGGAAAGAAAACCCCAAAAGAAGTATCTGATTATTTAAAACAAGCTAGGGTTTTTGTACAACATTCATTAAGAGCAGAAAATGGAGATTCTGAAGGAACACCAAACACAATCCTCGAAGCCTCTGCTACTGGTTTACCTATAGTAAGCACACTCCATGCAGGGATAAAAGATGCGGTCATACATGGAAAAACAGGTTTTTTAGTTGAAGAGGGTGAATGGGAAACGATGGCCGATTACATGGTTAAATTAGCTCGAGACCCACAATTAGCCGGTCAAATGGGAAGAGCCTCTAGAAAACATGTTGAAGAAAATTATGAAATGAGTAAAAGAGTGCAAACATTGATCGAGATTTTGAAAAAATAAATATATGTCAATACCTATTTCACCCCTTACAGGTAAAAACAATGTTCAAAAAGAACAAATTCTAGATATCCAAAAAGTAAAGAATAAATATAAAGCAGAATTAAATACGGATGTTTCACGCTTTTTTGAGAATATTTCAGAGTTAGCAGTTTATCAGTGTAGGGATTCAAATTTAAGATTTTACTTCCCTTTCTCCGTCGTAAGCGATGGAGAGTTTTATGCGGAATTAGCTCGAAATTATAAAAGCTATTACAACCCTTGGAAGTGGGAACACGAGATAGTTTTCGAAAAAATAAAGCCAAACGAAACTGTACTCGAAATAGGGTGTGGTGAAGGTTCTTTTCTTAGTAAACTAAAAGAAAAATTCGCCACTCCTGTTGGATTAGATTTAAATCCTGAAGCAGTAATTGTCGGCAAAAAAATAGGAGTAAAAATTCTTAATGAAAGTATAACTGAGCACGCTCAGAATTTCCCTCAAAGCTATGATACAATTTGTGCTTTTCAATTGTTTGAACATGTTAACGAAGTTGGGGATTTTTTGAAAAATACAATTAAATGCTTAAAAAAGGGGGGCGTATTAGCAATAGGTGTCCCCAATAATCATTCCTATTATTTCAAAAAAGATACCTACCATACGCTCAACCTGCCTCCTCATCACATGTTACTGTGGGATGCAAATTCGTTAGAATATATAGCAAAATTGTTCGATTTGGAAATCATTGAAATTATAAAACAACCTGTCAAACGTATGCATCGTGGAGTAATTTACAAAGTCTGGTTAGAGAACTTGCTTGGAAATAATTTAGGATCAAAATTAATAAATGTTTGTACTCGTTTTATTATCAAGTGTCTTCCCATTTTCAAAAATCAAGGGGTTACGATAGTAGCAATTTACCGAAAACGATAATGGGCATAATTATACGTCAAAGTATTAAGAGTTCTATAGTTACCTATATCGGTGTCGCCATTGGTACCCTTAATGTATTATTTCTATACAACAAATTTCTTAGTACCGAGCAATTAGGTCTTTATACAGCTATTATTAGTTTCCCTTTAGTTTTCACAGGTTTTTCGCATTTAGGTACGCCACATGTTGCCGTAAGGTTCTTTAGTAGATTTGCAGATTCCGAAAACAAACATAATGGTTTTTTTGGATACCTTTTGTTGGCCCCTTTTTTAGGTTTTACTGCTTTTTTACTGGTCTATATTGGTTTAAAGTCCTCATTCGAGTCAATATATATCAAAAATTCACCTTTGCTAGTACGTTATTATTGGGTATTTCCAGCTATTACTTTTTTTCTGATTTACTTAACTATTCTTGAGGCTTACAGCAAAATTCACTTGCGTATTGTAGTACCGGCCGTTATACGCGAAATTTTCATTAAATCGACTAATTCTATTTTAGCGTTGTTATATGGGTTTCGATATATTAGCTTCAATCAGCTAGTGATAGGAATCATTTTAGCGTACTTTTTAGCAGTATGCTTTTTACTGATTTACATTAAAATCCTAAAACGGTTTTATTTGAAAATCGATTTTAGTTTTTTGAGAAAACCCATTTTTAGAGAGATGTATCAATATGGTTTATGGACTATGTTAGGAGGTGCAACGGCAACAGCATTGCCTCATCTTGAGAAAATGATTTTACCTGCCAACAACGGAGGACTAACAACCACTGCTATTTTTAATATTGCCCTAAGTATCGGCTTGGTAATAGCCATTCCTAGAAATGCCATCGCTTCTATTAGCGATCCTCTATTGGCTGAATCTTGGCAAAGTAATGATATTGATCATATTGGTGAAATTTACGAGAAGTCTGCATTAAATTTGCTTATAATAGGAATGTTTTTGTTTTTGGGCATTTGGTGCAACATAGACTCGATTTTTAAAATTATTCCGAATTCAACCATTTATCAGGAAGGGAAATTCGTAGTTTTAATGGTCTCTCTCTACAGTCTTTTTGATATGGCAACAGGATTAAATTCTGAGATTTTGAAAAATTCACCTTACTTTAAATATGATTTAGGATTTTACATTATTCGATTTATTATTCTTTTGATCACCAATTTAATATTGATTCCAATATATAGTTACAATGGAGCTGCATTTGCGATGTTAATTTCAGTAATTATTTATAACTTAGTTAAGTTCTTTTTTATAAAGTACAAATTAGGCTTACAACCTTTTGGAATACATACTTTAAAAATACTACTGCTAGGGGTCTTTACTTTCTGTGTATCACTTTTAATACCTAATTTTGATAACACCTTTACAAAAATACTCCTTACTATAGCCATAAAATCATTCACAATTTTAATTATCTTTGGAGGAGGGGTTTTATTCCTAAATGTTTCAAAAGATATGAATAATGCAATTAGGATGTTAACTAAAAAAATTAATCCTTAAACCCCTCTATTATATTATCCAATTCTGGTTTCAAAATGAAAATATTAAATATCGTTGGGGCAAGACCCAATTTTATGAAAGTTGCTCCTTTACATAGAGTATTTAGTAAAAACCCTAGCATTGAGTCTAAAATTATACATACAGGTCAGCATTTCGATGCTAAAATGAGTGATGTATTTTTTGAGCAATTGGAACTTCCCAAACCACATTATTTCTTAGGTATAGGAGGAGGTTCACATACAGAAGCTACAGCCAATACAATGATAGAATTTGAAAAGGTTTTGAAATTGGAAAAGCCGGACGTTGTTTTAGTAGTTGGAGACGTAAATGCCACTCTAGCCTGTGCGTTAGTAGCTGTAAAAGAGCATGTTCCTGTTGTCCACGTGGAGGCGGGTTTACGTTCAAGAGATCGAAAAATGCCTGAAGAGATTAACAGAATTTTAGTTGACAATATTTCGGATTTTCTTTTTGTAACTGAACAAGATGGATTAGATAACCTCAAAAAAGAGGGCGTTTCTGATGAAAAAGTATTTTTTGTAGGTAATGTAATGATAGATTCTTTGAAGTACTATCTGATGAAGTCTAAGTCATTAAATACTACTATTGAAATGGGGATAAAGTCAAAAGAGTTTATGCTTGTAACTATGCATCGCCCAGCAAACGTAGATACTGAAGAGGGTTTGAGGAGTATTTTGGAGATAATAGAAAGAGCAAGTCAGCATCTTTCAGTAATTTTTCCGATGCATCCACGAACACGAAATAATATGGAAAAATTCGGATTGAGTGATAAACTAAAAACGATCAAAAACCTCATTTTGACTGAACCACAAGGATATTTAGAATTTTTGAACTTAATGGATAATGCAAAAGTAATTATTACGGATTCGGGAGGGATTCAAGAAGAAACAACTTTTCTGCAAGTTCCATGTTTAACATTTAGAGACTCAACTGAAAGACCAATAACTGTTACACTTGGTACTAATCAACTTTTGGCAGATCTAAATCCAAATACAGTATATGAAAAATTAAAAGAAATTTTAGCCGGACAAACCAAAAAAGGTACAATTCCGCCTTTTTGGGATGGAAGTACCGCTGAAAGAATAGTGAATATTTTAGTTGAGAAATTTGAACGTTAAGATGAAGGTACTATTCTTAGCTGGTGGGATGCCACATTATTATAATCTAGTTCTAAATAAGCTTAATACATTTCCTAAATTAGAAGTTGTTGTTGTTACACCTAAGGGCATTGGAAGTACAGTCGGTGCGGGCGTATATCAAACGCAAGAAAGCACAGAATTTAAAATTCACCATTTAGAGGAATACAGAACATATTATGGTAAGATGTTCTTTAAGAATATCTATGAAGTTATTGAAAAAGAAAACCCAACTATTATTATTTCCAATTGGCCTTATACTTTGGCTTGGATTTTTTTTCCTTTATTATATTTTAAAATCAGACGGAAAAAGATAAGGCTTATTTCTAAAGAAATCCCTTTTCAAGTTCCTTATTATGACAAAGCAGTAGAATTTTATAGTAGTGGAGGAGGAATAACAGAAAATCATCAAGTCAAAAATAAGCAATCTAGTCTTTATTCAAAATTGAAGTACCAGTTAGTAACAGAAGTAAGAAAATGGATGGTTAATAAAGTTGATGCTCATATTAACTATTTTGACGAAGCAATAGAAATTCAACATAGTTATGGTGTACCAAAAGAAAGAGTTTTTGTGACAGCAAATTCTCCAGACACGGATGTTTTATTTGAAGTAAAAAAGTCAATCGAAAATCTAGAACAAATTTTACCTCACAATCCCTATAGAGTCATACATGTGGGCAGACTCGTAAAATGGAAAAAGGTAGATCTATTGATAAATGTAATTAGTAAGCTTATTCCTAAATATCCAAATATTGAACTGGTCGTGGTTGGGGTTGGGCCAGAAGAAGAATCTTTGAAGAATCATGTCATTCAATTAGGAATTCAAAAGAATGTTTTGTTTGTAGGGGGGGTGTATGATACATCTACCTTAGGACAGTATTTCTTGGCCTCGAGCATTTATGTTTTAGCGGGGATGGGAGGATTATCTATTAACGAAGCCATGGTGTTTGGCTTACCTGTGATATGCTCAGTAGCAGACGGTACGGAGCGAAAACTTGTAAAAAGCGAAGTTAATGGAAATTACTTTGAAGATGGAAATGAGGAGAGTTTATTATGTGTAATTGATAAAATGTTAGCAAATTTGTCTGTTATTAGGAAAATGGGACTTGAATCTGAGAGGATTATTAAGGAGGAGGTAAATATCCATACAGTATTGGATAAGTATATTGAAGCGTTTGAGTTTGTGACTAAAAAGTAAAAGAATGGAAGCTACAGTCAATAAAATTATTAAGGAGGCGTACAATGACCAATACTCTTCAGAATCTGCAATTTGGCGAGGATTAGGAGCAAAACAAAAACTTAGTAACATACTTAAAATTACAGAAGGGAAAAAATTTGAAAAAGTACTTGAAGTAGGTGCAGGAGACGGAAGCATTCTGAAATTATTAAGCGAAAGTAATTTTGCCAAAGAGTTACACGCACTTGAAATTTCAGAAAGTGGATTAAAGCAAATATATTCTAAGAAAATTGATTTTCTAAAATCTGCCCAAATTTTTGATGGGTACAGACTTCCTTTCGAAAATAAATCATTTGACTTAGTGATCCTCACACATGTTCTTGAACACGTGGAGCACGAACGGATTCTTTTGCGGGAGATTCATCGGGTAGCTAAAAAACTGTTGATTGAGGTGCCAAAAGATTATCGTTTTGGGGCTGAGAGTAAATTCGCTCACTTCTTATCTTATGGTCATATAAACTTATATACACCTACCTCTTTGAAGTTCTTACTCATGACAGAAAATTTCAGAATCGAAAGAGAACTTACAGGTATTTATAATATAGATAGCTTTTTATTTGGCAAATCCTCTTTATTCCAAAAATTAAAAGGATATTTGTCTTACTATGGAAAATTAGTATTAACGAACACCCCTTTTCCGTATGTTAATTATAAGTTTATCAATACAATTACTTTATTAGCTGAACCAGAAAATAAAAACTTGACTATTTTTTAAATTTCAGAATGAATGATCAACTTACGACTAGACAGTTTTGGCTTGACTATTGGGAATCTAAAGAAGGGCTTGTTTTCAAAGTGCCTAATACTTACCCATTTTTAGATTCATTAGAAAGGCTCATTAAGCAGGATGATTATAAAACGCTCCTTGAAATAGGAGGATTCCCTGGATATTTTTCAGTTTGGGTAAAACGCAACTTAGGTGTAGAAGCTACATTGCTTGACTTTGTTGTTCATACTAAAATACTAAATGAATTAGAGATTGCTAATCAGCTTAATTATGGTGAAGTTGAAGTTATTGAAGCAGATTTGTTTCATTACAATTCACAAAAAAAATATGATTTAGTCATATCAAATGGCTTAATTGAGCATTTTTTAGATACCCAAAACATTATCCTTAAGCACGTAGAACAACTTAAATCTGGGGGCACGCTACTTATAACACTTCCTAATTTCAAGAGCTTAAATGGCTGGTTTCAGAAGGTTTTTGACAAAGAAAATTACAATAAACACAATATCGAATGCATGGATCTAAACCTACTCAGAAAAGCGTGCCAATCATTAGGACTAACACAAATAGATGTGCAATATAATGGTAGGTTTATGCTCTGGTTTGAACGAGAAAATGAAAAACCTTTTTGGATACGATGTTTCAAAAAAGCTGTTTGGCTACCCTTAAAAGTATTTTTTAAAGTAGTTCCTATCGAAACTAAATTCTTTTCTCCATATATCATCATTACAGCTAAAAACCCTTGAAAATCCTACTTCTAAATACGGATGATTTTACAGGTGGTGCTGCTATTGCTTGTCGTAGGCTATTAAAAGCGATACGTACTTTTACAGATACTGAAGCTCAAATGCTTGTTCAAGAAAGTAAGTCTAAACAAGAGGGAGTTATTCAACTCAATAATTCATGGTTTGCAAAGAAAAAAGCCTTTATTCGATTCGTAGCAGAAAGGCTTTATTTTTTATTTTACGAAAAAAATAAAGAAATACGATTTGCATTTAATTCTGGCAAGTATGGTATAGACATTTCTACAAATCCACATATAACAAACTCAGATGTGATACATTTACACTGGATAAATTTTGGTTTTTTATCAATAGAATCTATTGAAAAGTTAGTTCAAACTAAGAAACCAATTGTTTGGACTCTGCATGATATGTGGGCGTTTACGGGAGGTTGTCATCATTCCAAAGAATGTGAAAACTATCAACAATCGTGTGGTAATTGTAATCAATTTCTAAAAAACCCATCTCCAAATGATCTTTCGAATAAAGTTTGGCAAGAAAAAATGGATATATTTTCAAACGCAAATCTTACTGTAGTTACATGCAGCGATTGGCTTGCAAAAAGGGCAAGAAAAAGCTCTTTATTCAGAAACATAAGAGTTGAAAGCATACCTAATCCTATAGATAATCAAGTATTTAGGCCAATTGATAAAACGATTGCTAGAAGAAAATTTAAGCTTGATGATAACAAGAATTATATCTTGTTTGCAGCTATGAGAGTAGATGCAATTGGAAAGGGTTTTAGATATTTCCAAGAAGCTATGTCTATCCTTAAAACTCGTTTGCTAAATTCAGAAAAAAAAGTTTCAGATATTGAAATTGTTATCTTTGGTAGAGTAGAAGGTCGTGATTTTGATTCGCTTCCATTTAAAGTAAATATCCTTGGACAGCTTTCAGATTTAGAAGCTATAGTGAATGCCTATTCATTAGCGTCAGTTTTTGTAATTCCAAGTTTAGAGGAGAATCTTCCAAATACTATTATGGAATCTATGGCATGCGGAACTCCTGTAGTAGGCTTTGATGTAGGGGGTATTCCCGAGATGATTGATCACGAAGTTAATGGATACTTATCTAAATTCAAATCATCCCAAGATCTTGCAGAAGGCATTTTTTATGTTCTAAATCAAGCTGATTCAATCAGCCTTATTTCAAATGCAATACGCAAAGTAGAAACTAACTACAGCGAAGAAATTGTAGCTAAAAAGTACCATGAAATTTATAGAAGTCTTATCTAAACTACTTTTATTCTTTTGGCTTTTTAAAAAACACGAATCCTACGTTTGCTAAAACTAGCAATCCCACCAAAATCGAGCATATCAAGTCTACTTGCTTTCCTTTAAACACAGATTCAGGTTTAAACTCAAATACGATTTCATGTTTACCAGATGGGATTTCCAAACCTCGTAAAACGTAATTTACTTTTTGATGTGGCACCACTTTTCCATCAATATACGCTTGCCAATCTATATTTCCTCGATACCAAATTTCCGAAAATACAGCGTACCCTTTCGTACTTGCATCCGAAGTATAGCTTAGCTTATTTAAACCATATTCTTTGAGCGAAATTTTCCCTTCAGTTTTAAACTGTTGCGTACTTAAACCTTGGTTGGATTGGATAATAGCTTTGGTTTTAGGATTGAAATTACCAACTGCGTTCAATTCAGCATCCGCATCAGAAACAACCAATAAACTATCAACAAACCATACATTACCAAGTGCTTCTACATTCCTTTGTGCTGTCGGTTGATTATTTTGACCATTCACAATAAAATACTTAGCATTAAGCATATTGTAAAGTGGCATGTTAAGCTTTCCATCTTTTACCATTTGATTGTCATACAATTCTTGTATTTTTTTAAGCTTTGCTGCATGATATCCTCCTATAGATTTATGAAAATAGCTATCCCTTGCATCAGCCCAAAAGCCTGTCGTCAAATTAAGAACCCTGTAATGCGGATCAGTATCTTTTAGTATCTCTAAATTTGCAGCAGAAGGCTCTACAACATTATCAATAGACGATTTCCTGACAAATTGATCTTTGGAAAGGTAGTCTTTATCAACCAAATATAGATCAATAAAAGATAAAATTCCTATCGAAACTAATAATACCGAATTGCTGATTTTTAGCGTTTTCCTAAAAGATAAAAATGCTATTGCTAAAGCGATAAAAAACATTCCTCTCATTATACTACTAGTAACCAAAGAATCTCTATCTAAGATAAGAGCGTTTATAAGGGATTGAGCACCTTGCTCTCCTAGACCTTGCGTAAAATTGGCTTTTAATTCAGTATCATTTTTCCCTGTGAAGTCTAGGGAAAAATAAGAAACTATAGTCAAAATAAGTATTATACCCAAAGAATAAATAAAGGGTTTCTTGAGCTCTTGGTAACCAAGATCTTTTTTAACAATATCATGTAAAGTAAGTACTAAACCCAATGATCCAAATATCGCCAGAAAATTAAGCGTCATATTGGGTGATCTAAATTTATTGAATAAAGGTAAGTTATTAAAAAGTAGATCATTAAATATTGAAAAATGGCTTCCTAAGGCCAAAAACCAAACAAGAATGGTGACAACCAATAATGACCATCTTAAAGCACTTGCCTCTATAAAAAAGCCCAATAAAAAGAAAAATACAACCAAAATACCTAAATAAGCTGGCCCTCCAGAAATCGGTAATTCACCAAAATATCCAGATATGCCCCCAATAAATTGACTCGCCTGCGATGGATCTACTCCTAGATTATTCAAAGTTTTAAAAACTTCAGAATCCTTTCCCAATTGACCTGATCCACCGCCCATAAAGTTAGGATATAGTAATGTCATACTTTCAGACCACCCATAACTGTATTCAAATGCATATTCTTTGCCCAATCCATCTGTTATTCCTTCTTTAGCCATTTTTTTTAGTTCCGACTTCCCACGAATCGTTTCGTTGGAATAGACTGCATTGGTCCAGAGTCTTTGGGTGTTAGTACCCACTCCAACAATGGCACATAATAAAGCTATACAAGCCCCAATGACCACCGATTTCGAGTTGCCATTTCTAAATCCTTTAAGGGCTTCATAAATAAAAAAGACAATATAAATAAAAACAAAGTAATATGTGATTTGGACGTGATTTGCATAGGTTTCGAAACCCATTCCCAAAGCGACAAGTAGTCCGCCAAAAAGGAATTCACCCCTAACTGATCGAATAATTCCCGCAAGCACAATCAGACCATATCCGAGGGCTAATAATTTTGATACGTGTCCCGCTTCCAAGGTAGTTATACCATATGTAGAAAAACCAAAACAAAGTGACGAAACTATATTTAGAATATTATTTTGGGAATAACACCGAACAAATATGTAAAAGCAAATCAGCATCGAAAAAACAATACCAAAGATTGCAGGAAGGAGGGCATTTATCTTAGCTGCTAAAGCACTTACGTAACTATTATTATATGAAATTCCGATCATATAGCTAGGCATACCTCCAAACATACTATTTGTCCACATAGCCATTTCTCTGCCATTGGAAGATTTTACAAAATCAATTGACTCTTTGGCTCCTGCTTGGCTTTGAATAACATCCCCCATCTGTAGAGTTTTCCCTGAAAATACAGGCGAGAAATAAAATCCACAAACTATAAAAAACACTCCGACTGCAATCAGAATGGGTAGGATATTTTGTTTGAAATTTAGCTTCATTAATAGACTTTGGTTTGTTCAAAGATAATAGATCGAAGTTTTAATGAGAAATTTATTTTATATTTTAGGAAGAAACCAATATATATTATCTAATTCAAATTATCTTTATACTCGTCAAATTGTACTTTACGTCTTAAAAAAAGTAATTTTGATATTAGATTGTTTTCTCTTTATGCCTCTCATCTCCATAATCACTATTACCTACAATGCCCAGAAATTTTTGGAGCGAACGATATCAAGTATTCAGAATCAAAGCCAAAAAGATTTTGAATATATTCTGGTCGATGGTAATTCAGAGGATGGAACTATGGATATTGTAAAGAAAAATCTTGAACTTTTTGATTTAGTAATATCCGAAAAAGACCGAGGTATTTACGATGCTATGAACAAAGGCTTACGTCTAGCTAAAGGTAAATACATCTGGTTTATGAATGCTGGAGATATCATTAAAGAAAATGATGCGATCGAAAAAATTCAAAAAATTGCACGTACAAATCCCGATGTTATTTACTCGGATACTTTGATGCTAGATAAGGAGTATAAACCTGTAGGACTTCGTACACAAGTGACGCCACACAAATTTCCGAAAATTATGAGTTGGAAGGGATTTAAATATGGAATGCTAATTTGCCACCAATCATTTATTGCAAAAAGAGAAATCACTGACTTTTATGATATTGACAACCTTAGTGCGGATATAGATTGGGAAATAGAATGCTTGAAAAAGGCAAAATCTATTGTTAAATATGATGGGATTTTGTCGTCTTATTTGGAAGGTGGTGTTTCTCAAAAACAACATAGAAAATCCCTAGTAGATAGATATAAAGTTTTACAAAAACATTTTGGATTTGTTCCCAACTTTTTTAATCATATCTATATTTTTACTCGTAAATTATTCTCTTAAAAACACATTAATATGCTTGTAATGAATGTTTTGCTTCCACTTTTCTATTTTTTTAATCTTAAATCAAGCTTACTTTTAGAAGTAAAAAACGCATCTCCTAATAGCGATATTCGTGTCGGTATTTACAACAAAGAAGATGGATTTTTAGATACCAAAAAAGTGGCCTATTACAAAGAATTTGTATCTGATGCCAAAGGGAATGCCACTGTTTCATTAGATAAGATGCCTTTTGGAGAGTACGCAATTGCCGTCTTTCAAGACAATAATCACAACAAAAAACTAGATACCAATATATTTGGTTATCCAAATGAACCCTTTGGTTTCTCTAATGATTTTAGACCCAAGCTCAAAGCTCCTACTTTTGCACAATGTAAATTTAACTTTCAAAAAGAGGGTCAAATTATACGTATTCAACTTCTAAAATAATTCTTATGGATAAGAATGTTTTTTAAAGATTTGACGTTGTTATTTTTATTGAATTCATGTTTACCTCGTATTTGTTTAACTATCATGGTGAATTTGAAAATTTTATACCGATTTTTGTAAAAATAATTTAGGTTTCTACAGTATTTATGGATGTACTTATAAAGATTGCACAGTTCTTATTGGCACTCACACTTTTAGTTGGTCTTCACGAATTTGGGCATTTTTTCTTTGCCCGCCTTTTCAAGATTAGAGTTAGTAAGTTTTATATCTTTTTTGACTTTCTTTTTCCTATGGATAAGGTAATGAATTTTGCTTTGTGGAAAAAGAAAATTGGGGATACGGAATATGGTTTGGGTTGGTTTCCATTAGGTGGCTACGTTAGTATAGATGGAATGGTAGACGAAACAAAAGATGCCTCTTCTTTATCTGAAGTTCCACAGCCTTGGGAATTTAGAGCGAAACCGGCTTGGCAAAGAATCTTGGTGATGCTTGGGGGGATTATTGTCAATGTAATCATTGGAATTATTATTTTTATAGGAATTAAATATACTTACGGAGAAGAATACCTTAGCAAAGAAGAATTAAATAAAAAAGGTATTTATGCCTATCCACTTGCTCAAGAAGTTGGACTAAAAACAGGAGACAAAATCATTAAAGTTAAAGGTCAAGATTTTGTTAGCTACAATGATATTAATAGATCCTTAATAGAGCAAGATGTATCTTTTGAAGTTTTGAGAGGTACTGAAACACTCGTAATTAATATTCCGAATGACCTGATTAATAAAATTGCAGAAAAAAATAGTTTTATTGGGTCTATGTTTGAATTTGAAGTTGCAAGTACCCAAGCAGGGCTAGGTGCTGCGAAAGCAGATATTCAAAAAGGGGACAAAATTACTCAAGTAAATGGGGTTCCAACACCATATTTCCACGTTTTTACAGATGAACTTAGTAAATATAAGAATAAAGAGATAAATCTTACTGTTGATAGAAAAGGTAAACTTTTAACCAAAAAAACCAAAGTAAATGAAGAAGGGAAAATTGGTGTTCAAACTAAAGACCTTACAAAAACAACTACACTTCATTTTGAATTTTTAGAATCAATAAAAGAAGGTACAAAAGAGGCACTTGCCATAATTCCTCTGCAAATAAAACAATTTGCAAAAATTTTCAGCGGTGATGTCAAAGCTAAAAACTCAGTTGGTGGACTTATCAGCATGACAAATATGTTTCCAGGCTATTGGGATTGGTCTGTATTTTGGAAATTGACAGGTATGATTTCTATGGCATTGGCATTTATGAATGCTTTACCTATACCAGCATTGGACGGTGGTCATGTCATTATGCTTTTATATGAAATGATTTCCCGAAGAAAACCATCAGAAAAATTCCTTGAAAGAACACAACAAGTAGGTACAGTTCTATTGCTTTCATTAATGGCATTTGCAATGTTTAATGATGTAAGAAGGTGGTTTGAAGGGCTCCTGTAATATGCTATGAAAATTCTAGTCCTCCTTTTATATTTTTGGGTTCATGATTTTCATAATTCTCTTACAGAAATACGATATAATACTAAATCTAAGTCATTAGAAATTTCGATGCGAGTCTTTAGTGATGATTTTGAACTCGCTCTTACAAAAGCAAATAAGGGTAAGAAAATCACTTTAAATGAAAAAGACGCTATTCTCAATCCACTTGTAGAATCGTATATTTCGCGTCATTTTTATCTTAAATCTAGTCGTGAAGAACTTTCAATGGACTATATAGGTAAAGAAATAGAAGAAGACGCTGTTTGGCTTGCCTTTGAAATAAAAAATTGTGGTTCCTTGGTGAATCATACTATCACGAATTCTGTTTTCTCAGATCTTTATTCAGATCAAACGAATGTGGTCAACATTATATATCCTAATCAAAATAAGACCTTTGTCTTTAGTAAAAACAAATTTTCGGAGATATGGCCATTCTGATCTAATTACTTTGCTATTTCCATTTAGTCTTAGATACATTTAAAAGTAAGAGAAAACCATTTTTTAAACCTATTTTTGTTTCACAAAATCACAAAAAGTAATGTTCAATAACCCTGCAAACAATTTTTTTCTATTGGCTGGCCCCTGTGCAATTGAAGGTAGAGATATGGCTTTACGAATTGCAGAAAAAATTGTAATCATTACTTCCAAACTCAATATACCCTATGTATTTAAAGGTAGTTATCGTAAAGCTAATCGTACCAAGCTAAACTCTTTTACAGGTATAGGTGATGAAAAAGCCTTGAAAATATTACAAGAAGTAGGCCAAACATTTGGTATCAAAACTATCACGGATATACATGAATCTTCGGAGGCTTCAATGGCTGCCGAATATGTTGATGTTCTTCAGATACCTGCATTTCTTTGTAGACAAACCGACTTGTTGGAAGCTGCAGCTAAAACGGGTAAGGCCGTTAATATCAAAAAAGGACAATTTTTGTCGGGAGCTTCTATGGGTTTTGCTGTAGAGAAAGTTCACTCTGTCAATCCTACAGCAGATGTTTTCCTTACCGATAGAGGGAATTCATTTGGATATTCAGACCTTGTCGTAGATTATAGAAATCTCGTTCATATGAAAAGTTTTGACGTCCCCGTGGTGATGGATTGTACGCATAGTCTTCAAAAACCCAATCAAACTTCCGGTGTAACAGGGGGTGATCCAGGCATGATTAGTACCATCGCCAAAGCAGCAATAGCTGTAGGTGCAGATGGCCTTTTTATAGAAACTCATCCAGACCCCTCTTCTGCAAAATCAGATGGTGCCAATATGCTCCACTTAGATTTACTTGAAGGATTACTTACTGACTTGGTAAAAATACGGTACGCTGTAGTTTCATAAGTGCGTGTCCAAGAGAAAATTCCACTCTTCTTGCAATGTACCTGTAAATCTTTCAGTCTTGGCTCTTCTATACCAATAATCTGCATTCCAATTGTCACCTTCTTTTCGGTGGAGATAGGCATGAAGTCGATCATACGATTGAGTTCCCTCTGCAGATTGAGCTATAGTATGGGCGGCCTCCCAGTTTCCCTTTGCATCATACCAAAGTGCTTGTAAAAGCTCTTGTAGACCCGTAGGAGGATTGTCATTACTTAATGAGGCTATAAACCTATCTCTTTCCAATTAGATATTCACCTCCTTGGTTAATCCTTGATAAAGTGCATTTAAGGTAAACTTATCTAAACTGGAATCATCCGCAGGATATTCTACCAACTCCACACCATAGCGTTTGTATGCAGGTTCATCTAGCAATTCCTCTAGTAAATATCCATTTTTGATCATCTGGTTGACTGATTTTACAAATCTGTCGTCTTGCTCAAATAGGCTAATCTGCGGAGTGCTGCTAGCTGGTGCTGCCGACTTTTGTGCAGCTAGTGTAGAAGCAACAGCGGGTTTTTGAGGAATAAGATTATCGATTCCAGCCCCTACTCGAGTACTAAACTCGGTCTTATCCACTTCCCCTGTTGGAGTATCAAATTTGGCCGCTACAACAGTGACCCGAATTTTATCTTTCAGCGTGCGATCTATCGCAAATCCATGCTTAAAGATCTGTGCCCGATTTTTGATTTTACTTTCAATATAGTCAGTAATCTTCCCTTGATCTGACATTTTGATTTTATACTCTGGGAGTTCATCGGAATAAGCAATGGACATCAATATTTTCTTCGCTCCTTTGATATTATTGCTTTCTAATAGCGGAGTAGTAAGAGCTGCTTCAATAGCTAAAAACGCTCTGTCTGGACCTGAAGCCTCAGCAGAACCCATCACAGCATGGCCAGCATTGCCCAATACCGTTTTCACATCGGCAAAGTCTGCATTTATAACCCCTGGTCTGGTGATAAGCTCCGCAATACTTTTGACGGAATCAGCAAGCACTTCATCGGCTTTTTTGTACGCAGAATCTAAATCTAAATCACCATACATTTCTATGAGTCGATCGTTCTTGATAACCAAAACGGTGTCACAGTTTTCTTTCAGCTTATTGATTCCATTTTCAGCTTGCTCAAGCTTGTCTAGACCTTCGTGACGAAATGGATAGGTAATAACTCCTATAGTCAATCTTCCTTGTGCTTTGGCAATACGAGCAATTTCAGGAGCGGCACCCGTACCCGTTCCTCCTCCCATACCTGCCGTAATAAACACCATTTCTGTGGGTTCTCCAAGCAATTCTAATATGGCCTGCTCACTCTCTACTGCCGCTTGCTTACCTACTCTCCAATCAGTACCTGCACCTAGACCCTTGGTAAGTAACGCTCCTAATTGCAAGCGAGTAATATCTTCTGGAAACTGTTTTAAAGCTTGAGCGTCGGTATTGCACGCTATGAAATCTACATCTTTGAAGCCATTGTTATACATAAACAAGAGGGCATTGCCACCTGCTCCACCAACACCAATTACCTTGATGATTTGGCTTAGATTGGGTTTTAATTCCAAAGTATAAGGAGTCTCAGTTATCATTGAAAATCATTTTTTTAAGATTAATTATAGCTATCATCCATGGAATCATCTCCGATTAGCTTTTTTATTTTTCCAAAAAACCCTTCTTTCTTTTCTTTTTCTTTGGGCTTACTAACAGGAGTAATGTCGGGTAGCTTGACTTCTGGAACGTTTATTGGAGAGTGCTTCAAAATCGAATTACCCACGCGTGGATCAAAACTATTATTTTGTGCCAAAAGTAAACCCATTAAGGTTGTATATTGAGCTTTTTTGAGAAACTCAAATTCCTCAAATTGAATATTGGTATTGAATCTTGGTTCTCGTATATTTTTGATACGTGTTACTTCTGAGAAAATTCTTTTCGCACTTCCATAATTACTAGTACCACCTGTCAATATTAGACCATTTATAAGCTGATTGGAGTCATAACCCCCTCGTACAAGTTCTGCTCGTACAACTGCCGCGATCTCTTTTATCCTCCACTCGCAAATCAGAACAGCGTTTTTTAAGAGTATCTCAATGGGTGCTAATGTAGACCCTCGCTCAATTACTACAGCTTCATTTTCAGGAATAACATCTGATGGAAGTATTCCGCATATTTTCTTTAGTTTTTCACCTTCATCAAATCGAAGGCCAAACGACTCACACAAATCCTTTGTGATAACATTGCCTGCCATTGGGATAACCTTAAGAAAACGAAGGCCATTCTTGAATACGGCAATTTCAGTAAGCTCAGCTCCAACGTTTACAATAGCGACTCCATTACGTTTGTCGTCTATGGTAGTATCCAAAAGAGTAAATGAATCCGCTACAGAGCTCACCAAAAGATTATCAATCTTGAGCGAATTATTGGCTGGCTCTTCCGTTTTTGCTCGTATGCCTTGTATTGTAAAATATAAATTCTCTAGGTCATCTGAGGGGGACGTAAGGAAAAAAAACTCTCCGCTTATTTGTACACCTATTTTCCCTACAATCTTCTCATTCTGACGCATCTCATTTACATAGAAATCTAAAGGTAAATGATGAAGAATGGTCCTATCTCGCTTGTTTTTAAATGACACTCGGATATCCTCCACAAGTTTATCAACGTCTTTTTGTTGTATTTGACGAGAGTCACCGTTGCGTGTCATGGTACCCCCATGTTTTTCGGTGGCGATGTCTATATTCGAAATATTGACATTGATATCTTGAAGATTAATGGAAAGATCATTAGCCATTTCTTCCAAAATTTGGTCGACAATCTCCGCTGTTTTCTGGACATCATCCAAATGTCCTCCTCTGAGAATTTCATCCTCGGGAGTGATGGTTTTCTCTATGAATTTTTTGATGATAATCTGACCTTCTGAATCATAAGAAGCTCCTGCAGCACATATTTTTGATGTGGCGATTTCTAACCCTACTATGTAATTTTGGTTTTCCATTCCTAGAATTTCGATACGTTCTATTTTGCCTATCTACAGACTATTTGACTTTTGTACTTTAAATTTACGACTTTAAACTTAGACCATTGACTTAATGGCATAAGGGTTTTATAAAAAGTTAAAAGTTTCTCTAATTTTCCTTTCACTCGCTCGGGTTTTCCAAATTCTATAATTTGATTTCCATAATGAGGATAGATTGTAATTTCTTTAAATTCATCCAAAGTTATTTGAGGAATTTGTGCATTCCAAAACTCATCTTTGGTGACTGTATTTACAAAAAGCATAATGTCTTGATTTTTTGATTTATCAAAATGCTTATGAGAATGAAAATAAGCCCCCTCTATCAATAATACAGACGGACTATGCCTAACAGACATGGGGAACAATGTACCATCCTCTGCCAACAAGCGGTCTTTAGACTTCCCACCTCTTAATACCCGTGCGATAGGCTCATAAACTTCCACTTCTACAGTAAGATTTCCGGAAATATCAAAGTAAGCTTCACAAGCCTTGGCAAAACCAGAATCCTTAATTCTCTTCTCTAAAACCTTCAGAGAAATATCACGAACTACTTTGCCATCAAGGGGATCTGAGCCATTCAAGGTGATCCAATTTCTTACATCTGCCTCTGTAATGAGCTTGGTTTGGTTTAGAATTTCTATTTCTACGCTTTTACAACGCTTAGTCGATTGATTCTGATTAGCAAAATAAATAGTAGCTCCTCCTGCCACAAGAGCCACTACCAATAAACAATAAAGTGCTATTTTTTTTAATTTTCCCATCCTATAGACTTTTTAAGTATTCGTTTGGATTAGGTAATCTTTTGAAATTATCTACCGCAAAGACCTCTTCATCTGCTGCACAGAGAGCTTTAAGTAAGTTAACATCCGCTGACCAGCCATTTCCATTAAAAAATGAAAGCCCTTTGTGATCCCGTATTTTGTACAAAGCTTTGGACTTATATGCAGTGCCCAAATACACATGCTGCTTTTTATTCTTTTTAGCCCAATCTATAACTGCCCACATCATATATTTTCCTAAAGAATGAGACCGCATATATTCCGTATCAAAAAATGCAAACCAGTACTGCACGGATTTGTCCGTGATGGCAGCTAAGACATATCCAAAAACCTGAGAGTCGTTTTTGAATACAAAAAAATGGCTACCCGTATCTTGTCTGAGAATGTAATCCCAACGCTCCGCACTCATATTGTCATCGCCAATCCTTTCTGAAATATAGGTATTGCAAAACGCTTTAAAAACAGAATCTTCTAGATTAAAATCAGACTTTTTTACCACTTCAATTCCTATGCTTAATGGCTCAACCATACGGCAAACCCTGCGGTTTTCAGAAGTATCTTCAAATCGATCACAATCTACCCGAAGGCTCCTCGCCATATAAAATGTTTCGCTTTCAAGATCCAAATTACCCGTATAAGGCAAAAAACCCTTTTCATAGATTTCATCTAGCTCTTCTTGTGACTCTTTCAAAGCATACAAGGCATAATTAAATGTGTAGCTAGCATAATCAGGCGTATTTTCGGACAAAAATATCTTCATTCTACAATGCTTTTATAATAGTGTCCACAATTTCCTTTGCTGCATATGGTTTGGCAAACCCCCGAACATTATTTGAAATAGAATCCCTCATCTCTGCTGATTGGGATAATTTCTTGATCTCTTCAAAAATACCCGTTTCTACTTCAGAGTCCTTTACTAAAATAGCCGCGTTTTTTGTAGTTAAAGACAAGGCATTTTGGGTTTGGTGATCCTCAGCAGCATGTGGATAAGGGACTAAAATACTGGCCTTGCCTACAACACAAATCTCAGATACTGACAATGCCCCCGCCCTGCTTACGACAAAGTCAGCTGCTGCGTATGCTTCTGGCATAGTATATATAAAATCAGAAACAAAAACACCAGTTTTCCCAGATGTAATTTGTTGTGCTGTTTCGAAATAGGGTTTTCCTGTTTGCCAGATTAGTTGAATTCCTAAGGATAGAATCGAATCTAAATGCTTCTTAATACCCTCATTTATACTCTTCGCTCCAAGACTACCTCCAATGACTAACAATGTAGGCATATCTTTTCTCAAAGAAAAAGTAAGTCTGGCTTCTTCCTTCTGAATGGTAGAATTGGCGATATCTTTCCTAACAGGGTTTCCCGTGACAACAATTTTCTCCTTGGGAAAAAACTTGTCCATGTCGGGATAAGCAACACAAATTTTACTCGCCTTTTTTGCCAAGAATTTATTGGTTATGCCAGCATATGAATTTTGCTCTTGAATAAATGTCTTTATTTTAAGAAAATTTGCCATTCTAAGCGTTGGCCCACTAGCAAAACCACCAACACCTACCACAAAATCGGGCTTAAAATCCGAAATCGTCTTGTATGCTTTATACATACTTTTAAGAACCTTAAAAGGCAAACCTATGTTTGCGAGCAGATTGGATCTATTAAATCCAGCGATGGGTAAACCAACAATTTTATATCCTGCTTTGGGTACCTTTTCCATCTCCATTTTTCCCAAGGCTCCAACAAACAAGATATCAGCATCGGGAAACCGCTCTTTGATTTCGTTCGCAATAGCAACTGCTGGAAATATATGACCGCCTGTACCTCCTCCCGAAATGATAACTTTCATGATTCTAAAGGTTGTGATTTGGTGACGCTTAAAACTATACCCAATGCAATACAAGTAAACATGGTAGAAGTACCTCCCTGACTTACTAAGGGTAGGGTTTGTCCTGTAACAGGCACTAAGCCGACATTGATAATCATATGGGCAAAAGCTTGCAAAACAACACTTAATGTAAGACCCACACTCAACAATCCCGTAAACGCTCTCGTAGTATTGTCTACGTTAGCAATACCTCTATAGAACAAACATAAATAGAGCAAAATAGTAATCAATCCGCCAATCATTCCATACTCTTCAACCAGAGCAGAAAAGGCGAAGTCCGAAAAGGCATCAGGCAAAATTTGCTTTTGAGCACTTCGTCCTGGCCCCTTACCGAAAACCCCACCAGAGGCAATAGCCATAAGAGCATAATTTTTTTGATTAGAAGTACTACCAATTTCGCCACCAACATATGTATTACCGTCTAAATCAACCCCAATAAATTCCTCGGTGCGGTCAATAACCGTACTCAAACGTCCCATTTCAATGTTTGTCGTTCTTTTGACTACAATACTTGCTAAAAGTAGACCCACGATTAAGATGGCCGAATAAAAGACCAAACCCATCAAATATTTTTTTGGGACACGTCCCATCCACATGATTACAAAGCATGTTAGCCCTAAAATAATAGATGTTGAAAAACTAGTAAGGCTGAGTATTCCAACCAAAGAAATTATCCAGAAAAGCATTCCGTATAAATCTATAGGCTTGTATTCAATGTTTTGCCTTTTAGCTAACATCGCTGACAAATTAGTAATCAATACTAGTCTAACTATATCTGAGGTTTGAATTGTAATGCCCATAAATCCTATCCACCTACGAACGCCCCCCACACTTACTCCAAATTTATACGTGTAAAAAAGCAAAGGAATGCACAGCCATAGGAATATCTTGAAATACCCCAAATATTTTGAAAAGTCTAATCGATGGATAATATAAGTAGCAAACAAGCCGCAAGCTAGAAAAAATATATGTTTGAGAAGGTATAATTCTGTGTTTCCACCAGCACGTTTAAAAGCCAATGCACTAATCGCACTATATACTACGAGAGTAGAAATAATAGCAAGTCCGAATAGGATATACCAAATGTATTTATCGCCCTGAAGATGAATTTTCACCTTGGAGTCCATAGAAGAATTATTAGTATTTGCACGTTTGGAATCCCAGATTCCATAACAAATATAGACTAAATTTCTAAAAGTGTTAACAATGCGTAAAAAATATAGACTCTCAAGTTCAAAAAAAAGAATAGAAATGTTGTCGAGAAAATGATTTTCTCTCAATCTTCAAGTTTGGAATAGTTTAAAATGTTAGGGTTTTAATAACCCTATTTATTCGAAAATCAACGATGCTGATTTTTTCATTTTATCAAACCCCTCTGCCAAGACTTCTTGAGGTTTCATGGCCCAATACTTTTCTGAAAACAACTCCAAGGATATAGAAATTTGCTTTCCTTTTTTAGCCAGAGTTCTCATTATATCTTTCATCGGTGCAACTCCATCTCCAGGCATTACACGGTGGCTATCTTTTATATTATCACGACCCGGCTCTGCTGGATAATCATTCATATGAAAGATATTGAGCATAGAGCCATCAATTTTATTAAGAGCATTTTTAGCTGATCCACCTTTATGTAAATGATAAACATCTGCCAAGATTGCTGGATTGGTGTGACCACTTTCAGCAGCCATGTAAACGGATTGGCCCACTAAATGAATATTCTTAGAAAATCCCCAAATCTCTAATTGCGGTTGTACGGCCATTGTATCACCTACATCCATCAAAGCTTTGTATCGTGCAGTAGAATCTTCAAGGCTGATTTTATCCGTGATTGCTCCAAATGGAGGTGCTGCAATACGTGTACACCCTATTTGCTGAAGCATGTCCATTTCACGTTTAGTTTGCTCCAAAGCTTGTTTTCTCTTATTTTCATCATCAGACATCCACTCGGCGAAACCGATTACGTTTTCGATGCTGATTCCTAAGTCAGAAGCTCGTTTTTTAATGTCTGATAGTTTTCCACCCTCTTTTTGGAAAGCTTCGATCGTTCTCATCCAAACCTCTATTCCTTCAAATCCCGCTTTAGCTGCATACTCTATTTCCTTTATCAAGCCTATGTTTTGCTTCATGATTGTGCTCGTATTGAGGCAAATTTTAAAGGGACTGCTGGATTTTGTCGCTTGAGCATTGCTACCAAAAAAAGGGAGAGAGCTTACGATTCCTGTTGCAGATGCCGATTTTATAAGTGATCTTCTTGAAATATTTTCCATTAGAATACGTTTTTAAAAATTCAAAAATTTACTATTTCACCGATGTGGGTTGGTGTAATTACTTGATTTTGTGAATGAGCAATGTGACGGATTTCATCTAAAGGCATACCTATAGGTTCGTCTGCCAAATCGAAGGTAGCATAATGCATAGGTATCATTCTTTTAGCTCCTACATCAAAAAAAGCTTGGGCAGCTTCTGTAGGGCTTGTATGACTAGGACCCATAAACCACTCTGGTTTGTACGCTCCGATACCTAAAATAGCTATATCAATCTGAGGAAATACTTCTTTTATCTCTTTGAAATGAGGTCCATAACCCGAGTCCCCACCAAAGAAAACGGTTTTACTTTCAAACTGTATCATAAACCCCCCCCATAATCGTACATTGGTATCAAACAACCACCGGCGACACCAATGCCGAGAAGGAACATACGTGATCTTAATCTTATTATCAATAGCTTCCGAATGTGCGTATTGTTGATACCATCCTGCTTCTATGATATTTTCTGATTTGGCTCCAAATGATGTTAATAAAGAACTCATTTTTAAGCCTGTATATGTAATAATGTTTGGGTTTTGATGATAGATTCTCTTTAAAGAGGGTTTATCCATATGATCCCGGTGATCATGGGATAGAAGAAGTACGTCTATATTGTTTAAAAGGGTCAGATCTAAGGGGAATTCGCTATATCTCTTCATAAATAAAGAAGGGCTCCCAAACAAAGGATCTGTGATAAGAGTGATGCCTTGGCATCTAAACAAAAAAGTGGAATGGCCCAACCAAACAAATCCATCCTCTTTGGATTTAAGAAATGAATCTGCATTTCGCACTTCGACAGGACAAACTTGATTTTTTTTCTCTTTCGCAAAAGGTTTTTCCGAAGTTTGCCATTTCCAAACATCTTTCCAGGTCATCATCATCGGTTGGAGATGATTCAAAAATCGACCGTTTTCATCTAATGGATTTCCTCGCCAGTCTGGTTTGACCGTTTTTAGATCAGGATTGGAAACGAAAGATTTAGCTAAGGATAAAATGTCCATTGACATAATTTTTATCAAAAATACGGATGAGATTGAGATTTTATAAAATACAAGTTAGAATTTGGTTTTCTGTTACCAAAAAAGCATACCTTTATTTGGTTCTAACGAATTCTTCTTTGAAGCTATGTTATTAAGGACTACTTTTAGATTTAAATTTTTTTAATATGATAAAAAAAATAGCATTGCTGTCTTTATTGGGACTGTCTTTTACTGTTGCCTTATTTGGACAGAAAAAAAAGTGGGTAAATATTTTTGACGGAAAAACTACCGCCAACTGGCACTCATGGGGTAAAACTGAGGTGGTAGGTTGGCAAGTAGTGGATGGTATACTAACTACTTCTGGCAAAAATGGCGACTTGGTTTCTGATAAAGAGTATGGCGATTTTATTCTTGAATTCGAATTTAAAGTTCAGCCAAAAGGGAATTCGGGAATCATTTACAAATGCATTGAAAAACCAAGCGATCCTGCCTACTCTTGGTCCTACTTTTCAGGTCCAGAATATCAAATAATTGATGACACCAATTATCCTCATAAAATTGTCGCTAACCAAAAAACAGGGGCAAACTATGACTTAGATGATCCCTTGGATCTGACCCTAGTAAAACCTGCAGGAGAGTGGAATAAAGGTAAAATTAAGATCAAGGATAATACCGTTACTCATTTCTTAAACGGTAAAAAAATTGTAGAATATACGTATGGAGATGCCGTTTGGGTAAATAAAGTCACCGCATCGAAATTTTCAAAAATGCCTTACGCTACACCCCATCATATGGGTAGGATTGTGCTGCAAGATCATAAAGACGAGATTTCGTTTAAGTACATTCGCATAAAAGAACTTTAATATTTTCTAGGTTAACCTTTCATGAAGCATTTTATCAATCTTTCTGACGTTCCCCATGTTTCTGATTTAGTAAGCGAGGGATTGGCACAGAAAGCTAATCCGTTCGGCGATCAACATTTAGGTAAAAACAAAACCATCGGTTTGATCTTTTTTAATTCAAGCTTGCGTACTCGCTTATCCACACAAAAGGCAGCCTATAATTTAGGCATGAACGTAATGGTCATGAATGTTGATTCAGACTCTTGGCAGATTGAGTTTGAAGATGGTACCTATATGGATCAAGGTAAAGCAGAGCATATTCGAGAAGCGGCTGCCGTTATGGGATCATTTTGTGATGTTTTGGCCGTACGATCCTTTGCTGGACTACAGGATAGGACAGCGGATTATGCTGAAAAAGTAATGGAAAAGTTTAGACAATTTGCTGGAGTCCCTATCATAAATTTAGAATCAGCCACTCGTCATCCTTGTCAGTCCTTAGCTGATTTGATAACCATCGAAGAATTAAAAACGGTATCTAAGCCCAAGGTTGTACTTACTTGGGTGCCTCATTTCAAGGCGTTACCACAGGCTGTAGCTAATAGTTTTGCAGAATGGGTAAACAAAACAGATTATGATTTTGTGATTACTCATCCTGAAGGCTATAATCTTTCACCAGAATATGCAGGTAGAGGGCACGTAATTCACGATCAAAAGGAGGCTTTTGCGGGTGCTGACTTTATTTACGCAAAAAACTGGTCTACCTTTGAGCCTTATGGTAAGGTAATGAGCCAAGACAGTTCTTGGAGAATCACAGAGGAAAGTTTTGAAAATTGCCCCAATGCTAAATTTATGCACTGCTTACCTGTGCGTAGAGGTCTAAAGGTGGCAGATGAGGTATTGGATGGCCCAAATTCTGCAGTAATTCAACAGGCAGGAAATCGCGTTTGGAGTGTTCAAGCCGTTCTTAAGGAAATATTGGTGGGGCTCAAGTAGATCTTACTTACTTTCTAAAGTCAAAAAAAACGCTTTTTTAAACCTATTTTTTTACCCTTTGCCTATCTTTGTCAACCCAAATACAGAGATAGATTTATGTCATGGTTCAAGCGTACTGAAAAAGGAATTAACACCCCTACTGAACATAAAAGAGAAGCCCCGGATGGACATTCTCGCACGTTAAGTGCTCTATGTTAAATTGGGAAATGTAACTTGAATCAAAGAAAATATTTAATTTAGTACGTCTGTTTTAAGATTCTACTAGAACGTAATCAAAATAAAATCCACATATTAGTTAGTCCCTAAGACAAACAATGTGTGATTATCTTCCAAAACCAGCACACTTCCATTAAGACCAACCAAAGGTACATTCGTATAAAATTTTGTTCTTTCTAAATCAAGTTCTTTTTTATTAAAACGATTTAAATTTGAAACTAAGGATTCTGGATACCATTTTCGTATAGAGAATTTAGAAGTACGTTCAAAATTATGATTTTGAAACGGTTCTAATTTTTTTATCCAAGCTTTGGTATCCTCTGGATTCGGTTTACAAAACACATAATAAACAAAATCTGTCGAACCAATTCCAAATATATCCTTGCCTCCGACTTTCTTTTTTTCGCATAAAAATTCACTTGGCTTATAGAAATGGAAATACTTATTCATTTGCTCAAAGGTCACATTTGGAGCTTCTTTGTTACACTCAAAAATCACAAAAAAGAAGAATACTATAAAAAATGTTTTTCCCATATTAACGGCTTTTTTTTATCCTTTACCTCTTGATTCTAATTCTTCACAAACAAGATTCTTCAATCCTATTATCCAAAAAATCCTAATTCTGACAATTTTCAAGGAGCCTCTTCAAAGACTTTGCAGGAAATTAACTTTATTTACATACTATTACATCACAACAGAGTTGTAATTTAACTTGATTCTACCATTTCATTTCAATATTCTTCATCAAGTAGTTAAAAGTGTTATAATTCTATATACAACTAAACAAATCGCGGCACTTGACATAATAATCCCTAAAATCCCAACAATCTTCGCAGTAATTACATTTTCTTTGCTATATGTTGATTTATAAAGATCACTATCAACTTTAATTTTCCTAGCTTTAACGACTTGGTCTAGATACTCTTTTGTATTAAAAACTACCAAGTAAGATAGTGATAATACAAAAATAAATATACACAAAGTTATGATGGTAAAGAAAATTTTCTCTTTCATAAAATTTATTTATGGATACGACGAAAAGTTAAAAATTCGAATGTATAACTAATGCTATCACCAAATTGAGGAGAAACATAAACAGCTCCTAATACATGTTTGATTCCAGAGTTAAAATGCGAGTAGTTATAGCTTACATCCCCTCCTCTACATCTTCCACGTGTCGAAGCTAGATAAACTTGGATTCCCAATCCAATAGTTTGATAAATAGCCATTCATCTTGTTTTAAGCGTATAAAGCGTCTTTCTTAATCATCTATTAATAAACATTTAAAACATAATCCTACTCATCCTAAAAATCCTAATTTCGACAATTTACGTAGAGGCTCTTTGAAGATTTTGCCGGAATTAAAGATGATTAAAAACTATGTATCTTGAATAACTAAATGTGTTAGAATCAAAAAATAATAAATTACCAAAATAACATCCTATCAATTGATATTTTTCATTTTTTCTTGATCGTCTAAAGATAATTTCTGCACCTTGATAAAAAAAATGTTGATTATAAGCTATTGGATCCCCCAAATACACCCCAGATTCATAGCTCCAAACATGATTAATCATCCTCTTTTTCATTAAACATGTTCTATCAATTATTAAAGCAATAACAACTAATATGAATAGTATGTGATTTTTTTTCATTTATAGAGTACTTCCTCGTTGATTTTGATTTGCTCTAAACTTTCCCTTTTTAAAAACTGCCTATAAGATAATCCGCTCTTCGACTTCTTCCACATGTCGATGCTAGATAAACTTGGATTTCCTATCCAATAGTTTGGTAAATAGCCTCTCATTTTGATTTTAAGCGTATAAAGCGTCTTTCTTAATCATCTCTATTAATAAACATTTAAAACATAATCCTACTCATCCTAAAAATCCTAATTCCGCCAATTTCGCAGAGTCAATTTTGAGATTTTGCTAGAACAAAAATATTAATTTGCTATTACTTGTTTAAAGAAAACAAACTTTTCATCTTTCTTTTTAAATATAGTTATTTTGTTACTTTTATAAGGCTTATATAGAGAGTCCCCCAAATTAATAATTTCTAAGTAGGTATCACCAAAAATATAACCTTCAACTATATAATCTTTATCATTGTAATAATAATGGAGACCCCCTCTTCCTTCCGAAATCCGATACACAACGCCTCTAACTTCAGTATAATACATTACAATAGTATCTGTAAAATTCGCATGTAAAAACATAATTAGAGTCAATAAAAGGACTATTAACGTTTTTTTATTGTATGATATGGGTAATTTCATATTACTATTGAATTACTTACAAGTAGATCCCCCGTTCTGATACTAACGGTCACCCATTGATTGTTTAATGAAATTTGAGCATTATCTACCGTAACAGATGATAACTTCTAAACCCACTCCAACACTTACCTCATCGTGTCCAACCACCATTTTTTTCATCAAGTAAGTATAAATCCTCTTTTCTTTAACTTCTCCACTCTTCGACATCTTCCTGATGTTGATGCTAGATAATATAGGATTTCCAATCCTTAGGTTTGGCACAAATTCTTTCATATTGTTTTTAAACAAATTAAGCCACTACATACTCAAAAATACAACTGTTTTCTTATAAACTTACCTTATCTAAATAGTTGTTAATGCAAAAAAAGCACGTACCTCAGATTTTACTTCGCTTTCTAGATCAAAAATCATTGCATCATTTATATAGATTCTTTATTTCTATTATTTTTGTAGTCACATAATTTATACACATGAACTCACTTGTTTTTTCTATAAACCAAAAAGAATATAAAGTATCTGTTGAAGGCTCGCCTGAGTTTAAAACAGGTGATGATGTTCTTTTATCCAACAAGG
>JBOFGX010000029.1:0-4903 GCA_051649345.1 Leadbetterella sp.
TAGGTTTTATAAAATCAGAGGTCAATAAAAAAGCCGTTTAATTTCTTAAACGGCTTTCATTTTTATACCATTCTAAAATTACTCCATTACAAATGGATAATTGGGCTCTGCATATATATCTTCAAAAGCTTCATGAGCCTCAGGAAATGGTGATTCTTCAGCAAACTGAACAGATTCATCAACAATCACTTTTATTCTGGCATCAATAGCATCCAACTCAGATTCTGATGCAACTCCATTAACTAAAATTCTATCTTTAATAAGCTCTAGTGGATCACGTAGTTTCCACTCTGCTACTTCTTCTTTGGTACGGTACTTTTGTGGATCAGACATAGAGTGTCCTCTGTATCTATAGGTCTTAAACTCTAAGAATGTAGGTCCATCGCCTTTGCGAGCTCTTGCTGCTGCACGACTTACAGCTTCATGAACGATCTCTACATCCATTGCGTCTACAGGCTCTGAAGGCATATCATAAGCTTCAGCAAGGGTGTACAATTCTCTGACATTGGAGGTACGCTCTACAGATGTACCCATGGCATATCCGTTATTCTCAACAACGAATATGGTAGGGATTTTCCAAGTCATAGCCATATTAAATGCCTCATGCAAAGCACCTTGTCTAGTAGCACCGTCACCAAAGTAACAGATGCAAACTTTGCCAGTATTCAAATATTTTTCCGCAAAGCCCAGTCCAGCTCCCAAAGGTATTTGTGCACCAACTATACCGTGACCACCTACAAAGCCAACTTCTTTATCAAAAATATGCATAGATCCCCCCTTACCTTTTGTAGTTCCAGTTACCTTACCATATAACTCTGCCATTATCTTCTTAGGATCTGTACCCAATGCTAATGGATGTCCATGGTCTCTATATGCAGTGATATATTTATCTCCTTTTTCTAAGGCAGATACTGAACCAGACGAACAGGCTTCTTGGCCTATATATAAGTGACAAAATCCACGAATTTTTTGCTGACCATAAAGTTGACCTGCTTTTTCTTCAAATTTACGCTGCAATTGCATAGACTCATACCAGTAGATATACTGCTCTTTGGAGTACTTTACTTTTGATGCTTCTTTTTTGGTTTGCTTTGCCATGGTGTAAAATATCTTAATGATAAATATGGGTCACAAAAATAAACATTAGGAAGCACCTAATCACATTTCACCTTAGAAATATTAGCTAAGTATAAATTTCCCTTGGAAATATTATGCGAATAAGCAATTATTAGGAAGGCACTATCTGTCTTGAATCGTAAGAAAAGTAGCATTGGATTCTGGCGTTAAAAACCAAAACGAAACGAATGTATGCCTGAAACAAATAGTTTTCTATTTATTCTTATTGAAACAAGGAGTATGATTTACAGATGTTTATCCGGATAGATAGTCAAAAAGCAAGTAGATTTGAAAGCGAAAACAGCTTAAATTTATTAGACTTTCTAATCTATGTCTTGATACGACCAAAGCTCTTTGAATTTTTTGCCCATTTTCAAAAGATCTTCAAAGGTTCCATTTTCCACGATTTTGCCTTTATCCATTACGTATATATAGTCAAACTTTTTGAGTAGGTGCAGTCTATGCAAAGAAGAAATAATGAGTGTATTTTTGAACTTCTCAAAGAGTCTATCATAAATTTCCATTTCGGTTTTTGGATCCACATTACTAGTAGGTTCATCCATAAGAATAATATTAGATCCTTCTGCCGCAAAAACGCCCCTAGCCAGTGCAAGTCTTTGTTTTTGCCCTCCCGATAAATTTACTCCTTTTTCAACAATACTACTTTCTAGTCCGTTTGGTAGACCTTCAATTACGTCTTTAAAATTTACAGTTTCGGCTATCTCCATGAGGTATTCTTCTTCATAAGGTAATCCCAGCGTCAAATTAAAAGCGATGGTGTTTTCGAAAATTTCCGGTTCTTGCGGGAAAAGCGTTACTTGCTTTGAGAAGGTTTCAATTTGAATCTGTGCATGATCCAAAAGAATAGTTCCGCTATCGGGAATATAAAGTCCTCTTAAAACCGCCAAAAGCGTACTTTTACCGCAACCGCTTTCACCTATTACGGCCACTTTTTGGCCTTTTTGAAGTGATAAATGAATATTTTGTAGAGAGTTGTGCGTCTCTGTATAACTAAAAGATAAATTTGAGATATCTAAAGTTTGCCAATTTTCCATATCTACAGGTAGGATGCTTTTTGTCTTGTATTTTTCGAAGGAATCTACAATATCACTTGCCGTTCTTACATCTGTAGCGTATTTAACTACATCCGTATACAAATAGGCTAAATTATAGAAAACAGACGTAAACCTTTCTAAATAGGCAGTTAAGGTCACTAATCCACCTAGGGGTAAAAGGATCCCGGGAGAATAATTTTTATAAACAAAGCCTACTATCACCAATACATATGTAATTCCTACGAGTAGATCTGTGACAAACCATTTCCACTCGTTTACTTCAGCATTTTTTCTAAAGGGCTTTAATATTTCCATGTACCTAGCTAAAAGACCATTTTTCATTCTTTTTTCTAGCCTCAAAGTAATCACTGTCACTACGTTTGATAAGCTATCAAAAATGGTCGAAGATACCTTATGCTCTTTTTGGTTGACTGACTCTAAAGTTTTAATATAAACTTTGTCAAATTGTAAAACTAGAATGATTACTATGGCACACATACACATGGATAAGAGGCCAAAGACGGGAGAAAAATAGAGTATGGCTATTAAGGAGAAAACAAATTTGAAAATGGTGTGTAGATATTCAAAACCTTGCTGAAAGAAATCTTTCAAAGCCTCATGTGCTTTCCTTATTTTATTGATGGTGGCTCCAGAATGATTATCTTGGTGCCATTTTATGGGTAAATGCAAAGTTTTGTGGTAGAGCTCATCTAGGATGTTTTTACCCATATTAAACGCAAGAGTACGTTCTACAACTCTTGCAGGGCCGTGAAAAGTCCAATCTAATATCTTAATGAGCATATAAGCAGCTGCATACCACCAGACGGCCTTGAACGCATCAGAGCCTTTTTGCTGAAACTCATTGACGAGCATACCCCAAATGATTGGATAACCTGCCTGAAACAAATTACTAATCAAGAACGACGTGTATACAAGCACATATTTTAGCTTGTCTGACCCAGCATATTGCCAGGCCGTTTTGATCATAAAAATGTATGGATTACTCACTTTTTTATTAGCAAAATTCGGTATCTATTAGCAAACAGTACTGAAAAAACGCTTCTCTGTAAGCGAAAGTATTCTTTAAAACTACCACTTTACAGATGTATTTGCTTTACAAAAGTAAGTAACTTGATTGAGAACTAGAAAATCACTTTATAGTTAGAGAGAAAATTTGCATTCTCGCTTTCATTAAGTCCAATAAAAAGAAAGGAATGCTAATATACCTACTCCAATAGATTTATAAAAGCATGATTTTAGATTAAAATCTTAGTCCGAAACTATATGCTCTAATCTTATTAAGTTTTTCTTGTCCCTCTTTAAACAATCGGTTAAGATCGGCACGGAAGAAAATGGTCCAACGATTTTTACGTCCCATTTCAGTGCATAAGCCATAGATTACATCGTTTAACCCAAAGCTACTCTGTATTTTTTCTTTTCCTCCCTTTACAAAATTCTCTTTTGTATAACCTCCCGTGCGATATCCGACACTTCCACCAAACCCAATTTTAAACTTTTCTTCTTTGAAACCAAGATTAATCATAATTGGTAAGTTGATAAAAGGTACGACAAACTTACTTTTTTTCACGTTGTTGCTATTGGATTCAAAACTAGTAACATTGGTAGATTCATTGTATCTAACAACATTTAGATTCTGTAATCTATATCTGTACCATACAAACTCAGGACTATAACTAAAAGCGACATCGGCATTTTCTCCCTTATGCAAAGTAATATTTTTTCTGAATGAAATGGCCCACAAGTTGGAATTCATCCTTCTCAGATTGGTTTCTTGACCATCAATGTCAGAGTTTGACATTCCTACCAATCCATAGTATATTGCAAAATCGGAACGTTTAAAGAATCGATTTTCAGAGGTATAGGATTTTGGAGCATTTTCTATTTCTTCATCTTCTTTTTCAGGTTTGGAATATTCACCATTACGCTCTATTCCTATAGTTTCACCATCAACTACCGTGGAATCTACCCCCGAATTATTGCCTGTGGTGTCTCTAAATATAGGATTTGTGATGATCTTTATTCTTTGTCCATCTTTGCTTAGCATAATTAATGTATCTGATTCACCCGTCTTTTTATCTGTATAAACAATTGCTTTCTCCCTATCATTCGAGTCCAATCCAATGGCTTTTAGCACATTATTGAGATTAAGTATTTTGGGGATTTCAATCTGTTTATCTCCCGAAATCACTCTAATCTTAGATTTTTTATTCTTATCGTCAAACTCTACAATGGTAGTATCCACAATTGCTGCTTTTGTTATAAACCCTGTAAAAAGCAGAATAAAAGTCAATGAATTTTTCATAATTATGTAATTTAATTTAGCTTAGATTTTATCCTTTGAATTGTCCCTTTTATTTTTTTGATTTCTGTAATTACAAATCCGTCTTCGTTTAGTAGAATTTCATCTAGAGATTTTAATCCAAACTTTCTGAAATCAATAGTTTCTCCTTTTTTTAGATGCTTTACTTCATATGCGATTTTAGAAAAGACATCTTCTGTGGGATCATCGTGAAACTTGGTTTGTATAATTTCAATGTCATCTACAATACTAGGGATTTCATAACTGCGTGCGAGTAATCTATTTTCCTCTATCGGTGAAAGTGTAATCGTGATAAAATCATCGTCTGACTTTAAGTGTTTTTCTGGAATAGGAGTAGAAATATCCTTACTTGCAACTACTAAAGAAGCCATTTCTAGAGCCTTGGTTGTAC